>JBHEMZ010000130.1:0-13246 GCA_046262315.1 Gaiellaceae bacterium | reverse complement strand
CCGAGACCGACGGCGGAGCCGGAACCGAGACCGACGGCGGAGCCGGAACCGAGACCGACGGCGGAGCCGGAACCGAGACCGACGGCGGAGCCGGAACCGAGACCGACGGCGGAGCCGGAACCGAGACCGACGGCGGGGCAGGCACCGTCACCGGCGGGACCTTGACCGGGGGCAGCACAGGCGGCGCCTGGACGGGCGCGTTCTCCACGGGCATGGGCTGCGGCGCGGTGACGGGGACCGGAGCGGCCGCGGCAGGCTCGGGCGTGGGCTGTGTCGCTGCCGCAGAGGTCGAGGAGGTAGCGGGAGGCGTGTCGATCGCCGCAGCTTGACCGCCGGCGCGGCTCGTTGCCGCTACGGGCTTGGCGGGGGCGCGAGTGACCGCTCCGTGCGATCGGATGCGAGGAGCTGACCGGGCGGGCGTAGCGGAAGCGGCGGCCGTGCTCTCAGTAGCAGCTGTCGCGGTGCGCTGCGAGTCGGCCAAGGCGTTCCGCAGGACGCGCTCACCCGTGCCCTGGATCGCCAGCCCCACTGCGACGGCGGCGAGGCCCTTGGCGAGCAGGCCGAGGCCCGCGGAGGCGCCGACTGTCGCCGCTTGCGGTGTCGAAAAGGCGGTGAGGGACGCTGGCAACGGGAAGGCAAGCCCGCGTACCGCCGCGCGGCGTGAACGGTTGCTCCGCTCCAAGGCGGCGCACTCGCGGCACTCCCGCAAGTGGGCACGCAGCGTGGCACGCTCGGAGCGCTCGAGCCGCCCGTCGAGCTGCCGAGAAAGGGCTTCCTCGGCGTCGCCGCAAGTCAAGTCGCCCTCGAGCTGCTCGCGCAGAGCCCGGCGTGCGCGGAAGAGGAGCGTCTCGACCGCGCCGTGGGAGACGCCGAGCACGCCGGCGATCTCGTCGTAGGAGCGTCCCTCCAGCTCGCGCATGACGATCGCCGCGCGCTGGTTGAAACCGAGATGGCGCAGCGCTTGGCGGATGTCACCGGCGCGCGGCGTGTCATCGGAGGGGGCTCCGGCTCCTGCCAGCACCGCTTCGTCGAGGACGACCTCGCTCGGACGGCGCGACGACTCGCGGAAGCGCTGCCGGCAGACGTTGTGCGCGATCGCGATCAGCCAATTGTGCGGCTGGCGCGGGCGCTCGCCGCGTTGCCACGCACGGTAGGCGCCGAGGAAGGTCTGCTGGGTGGCGTCCTCGGCGTCGGCCTGGTGCTCGAGCACCGCGAAGACGTAGCGGTAGACCTGCTTCACATGCCGCTGGTAGAGGCGCTCGAACCCGCGTTCACCGCGGCGCGTGATCAAAAGGGGCGTCACGGTCGATCCCTACCCGCCTGGCTCTGCTTCTAACGTGCAGCGGACGACATCGCGCCGGGGCCGCTCTCCGATAGCGTTGGCAAGGGTGCCCGCGTACGCGCTCGACCGCTTCGGAGCGCTGGCCGAGCGCCCGTTCCGGCTCCTCTGGCTCGGCCGCACGTGCTCGTCGGTCGGCGACGCGCTGATTCCCGTCGCAATCGCGTTCACGGTGCTGAGCGACCTGAACGGCTCCGCGGCCGAGCTCGGTCTCGTCGCAGCGTCGTACACGATCGCTCGCGTCGCCTTCATCCTCGTCGGCGGCGTCTGGGCGGACCGGCTGCCACGCCGGCTCGTGATGCTGACCTGCGACGCAGTCCGCTGCGTCTCCCAGGCCACCGTCGCCGGCCTGCTCTTCAGCGGGGGGCTCGAGCTTTGGATGCTCGCCCTCTTCTCAGCGGTGTCGGGCGCGGCGGCGGCCTTCTTCGGGCCGGCGTCAACCGGTCTCGTTCCCGAGACGATCAGCCGCCCGCGCCTGCAGCAGGCGAATGCGCTCTTCGGGCTGTCGGAGGGGGCAACCTCGATCTTCGGGCCAGCACTCGCCGGGGTGCTGATCGCGGGCTTCGGCACCGGCGTCGTCTTCGTCATCGACGCGGCCAGCTATGCGGTGAGCGCCGCGTTCCTGCTGGCGCTCCGGGCGGGTCGCGCGCGGGCGGCCGAGCGCGACTCGTTCCTCCGCGACCTGGCGCGCGGCTGGCGGGAGGTGCGGGCGCGCGCCTGGCTCCAGGCCTCGTTCGCCGTCTTCGCGCTCTCGAACCTTTCGATCGCCTGCTTCTTCGTGCTCGGGCCGGTCGTCTTCGAGGAGGAGCTCGGAGGCGCCGGCGACTGGGGGCTCGCGCTGACGATCGGCGCAGTCGGCGGCTCGCTCGGCAGCGTCGTTGCGTTGCGCTACCGGCCCGGGCGGCCGCTCCTGCCCGTCTTCCTGGTCTGCCTGCCGATCTCGCTGACGCTGCTGGCGCTCGTGCCGCCGCTGCCCGCGGTGGCGGTGGGCGTCGTGCTCGCGGCGTCGTTCGGGGGCGTGGCGGCCTCGAATGCGATCTGGGACACGGTGCTGCAGGCGAACGTGCCCCGCGACACGCTCTCGCGCGTCAGCTCGTACGACTGGCTGATCTCGCTCGTCTTCATGCCCGTCGGCTTCGTCCTTGCAGGGCCGGTCGCCGAGGCGATCGGCCGCGACACGACGCTGCTCGGCGCAGCGGCGCTCTCCGCCGGAGCGAACCTGGGCGTGCTGCTCGTGCCGAGCGTGCGCGGCATGCGACGCCGCGACGGCCCCTACGAGCCCGTCGAGCGCCCGGCGTTCGAATCCGCGTAGCGCGCGGCGCCCCGACCCGACCGTGGGCGGCGCCGCGCGGTGCGGCACGGCCCCACCCCCAGGGACTGACCCTGGGACCTGTTTTGCGCGGCCGTGGCGTTCGTGCCAAGGGTGTGACAGTTCGTCCACAGGGAGGCACCGGGCCGCGCCCGCGTGCTCTCCTGACGGTGATCCGCGCGCTCGGCGCGCCGCTGCCCGAGCGATCCTCGCGTTTTCCGGGGTCGCTGCGGGTCGGTCGCCCCTGCCCGCCGAGCCCGTGGCGCTCCGGCGACGCCTGGCGCAGCCGCTGGATTCCCTTGGCGCTAGGCGGTCGCCGTCGCGCGCCGCTTGGGCGGCAGGTGGATGGCGCGGCCGAGCGCCACGAGCCCAGCCTCCTTGATCGCCTCCGAGAGCGTCGGGTGGGCGGCCATGCCGTCCGCGACCGTCTCGACCGTCGCCTCGGCGTCGAGCGCCACGACGCCGGCCTCGATCAGATCCGTCACGTGCGGCCCGACCATGACGATGCCGAGCAGCTCGCCGTAGCGCGTCTCGTGGATCGACTTGACCCAGCCGACCGTCTCGTTCTGCATCACGGCACGGGCGTTCGCGACCCACGGGAAGGTCCCGACCGCCACGTCGTCGCCGTACTGCTCGCGCGCCTCGGCCTCGGTCAGCCCCACGCCCGCGATCTCCGGGTCCGTGTAGATCGGCCGCGGGATGCCCCGGTTGTCGACCACGGCGTCGTGACCCAGCGCGTTCTCGGCCGCGACCTCGCCCTCGCGGAACGCGGTGTGCGCGAGCTGCCAGTAGCCGGCGCAGTCGCCGACCGCATAGACGTGCGGGACGGTCGTCCGCCGCCGCTCATCGGCAGCGATGCCCTTGCGCTTGTCGAACTCGACGCCGATCTCCTCGAGCCCGAGACCTTCGACGACGGGACCCCGTCCGGTCGCGACGAGCATCAGGTCGCACTCGACGGACTGATCGCCGTCGAAGTGGACGCGCAGGCCGTCACCCGTGTCCTCGACGCGATCGCAGCGCGCCTCGAGGTACACCTCGATGCCGCGCTTGCCGAACTGCTTGGCGAGCTCCGCGGCGGCGTCTTCGTCCTCCTGCGGGATCAGACCGGGCAGCATCTCGATGATCGTCACGTCCGAGCCGAAGCGGTGGAAGATCGAGGCGAACTCGCAGCCGATGATGCCGCCGCCCAGCACGACGAGCCGGCGCGGCACCTCCGTCTGCGCGAGCAGGCCCGTCGAGTCGACGCAGCGCGGCGAGTCGAGGCCTTCGATCGGCGGGCGCAGCGGGTACGAGCCGGTGGCGACGATCGCCTGCTGGAAGCTGACGTCCTCCGCGCCCTCGACCGCGATCGTGTTCGAGCCGGTGAAGCGGCCGGCGCCCTTGACCCACTCGACGCCGTTCGCCTTCAGGAGCCCCGCGACGCCGCCCGTCATCTGCTTGACGACCGAGGCCTTCCACGCGTTCGCCTTGCCGAAGTCGAGCGTCGGTGCGCCGACCTCCACGCCCAGCTTGGCGAACGTCTCCTCGGCCTCCTTGATGGCGAAGGCGGTCTGCACCCACGCCTTGGTGGGGATGCAGCCGACGCGCAGGCAGGTGCCGCCGAGCTCGGGCTCCTTCTCGATGCAGATCGTCCTGGCGCCCAGCTGCGCGGCGCGGATCGCGGCGGTGTAGCCGCCCGGGCCGCCTCCGAGGACGGCGACGTCACATTCCATGGTCTCGCTCTCCAGTTCGGGTTCGGTGGATCGTAACGGGGCTCAAGCAGGCTGCGGCGCGGGCCTCCGCGATCACGAAGAGGACGGAGACGAGACGCCCTCCGCCGAAGGCGGCGGCGCCGGAGCAGGAACCTCCCTAGGCTGCACTGCAAGCGCAGCCCCGCACTCGCCGCAGAAGGCGTCGTCGCTCTCGTTCTGCGCACCGCAGGCGGGACACAGATTCGCCAGCGCCGTGCCGCACTTGGAACAGAACTTCCGGTCCGGTCGATTCTCGGTCCCGCAGCTCGAGCAGATCATCCGGCCAGCGCCGCCTCGGGCTCGAGACGCGCGACTCGCTCGAGTCGCGGCGCCGCGCGCAGGCGCTCGAAGATCTCCCGCGCTTCGGCGACCAACGACTCGATCTCGTCGGCGCGACCGCGGTCGGCGAGCCACTCCGCTTGCTCGAGGAGCGCGGTCCCCAACCAGTACGGATCGCCGATGCGCCGCAGATCGGCGACGGCGTCCTCGAACGCCGGCTCCGGGTCGTCGCGGAGCACTGCGATCCGTGCCTGCTGCAGGCGGACACGCGCTTCCAGCGAGGCGTGCAGCTCGATCGGCGCCGCCGCGACGAGGTCGAGGACGTCGGTCAGCCCGTCGAGGTCGCGCTCGGTCCACGCGCCCTCGCAACCGACCTCCGCCAGCACCTCGACGGCCTCAGGCTCGCGCATCACCTGCTCGTCGGCGAGGGCGGCCGTGCATTCGGCGAGCGCGTCGGCGTGCCGGCCGCCGATCGCCGCCACGAGTGCCCGTGCCCAGATACCGACTCCGCGATCCTGAACGCGGGCGCTGTCGCGCCAGGAGGCGAACGGGGCTGCCAGCTCGGCGGCGCGTTCGCTCTCACCGCGGCGCAGGGCAATCGTCGCCAGATCGAGCTGCATGGAGGCGGAAACGGGGTCGGCGACGGTCGACCCGACCTCCGGGATCTCGGCAGCCGCCTGCTCGGCCGCGTCCCACTGTCCGGTCGAGATGTAACCGGCAATGAGGTTCGTCAGCAGCGCGCGCTCCCAGACACGATCGCCGCGACGGCGGGCAATCGCGATGCCGCGCTCGGTCACCTCCTGGCCCTCGAGCCAACGGCCAGCGAGCGAGAGGAGGTAGCCGAGGTTCATGCAGGCGCGAATGGCTCCGCGGTCGGCGCCGCACTCCTCGGCGAGCACGAGCGCCTGGCGCATCAGCCCGAGGCTCTCGTTGGGGCGGTTCCGCAGGATGAGCGCCTTGTTGATCAGCGCCTCCACGATCACGGTGCCGAGTCGGAGACGCTCGGCCAGCTCGAGTGCGCGCTCGACGTGCACGATCGCGTCACCGGGGCGCCCCTCGAAGAACAGGAAGCGGGCAAGCTGGGCCGACACCGTCGCCGTCGCCGCATCGTCCGCCTCCGCCTCGTAGACGGCGAGCGCACCCTCGAGTCGAGCGACGGCTTCCTCGATGCGATTCGTCACGAAGAACACCTCGCCGAGTCGCGCCTCCGCGCTCGCGGCCTCCGCACGCGCGCCGGCCTCCTCGAGGATCTCGATCGCCGCCCGCAGCAGCGGCTCGGCTTCGTCCAGGCGCCCACCCATGACGGCGAGGTCACCGGCGCGGGCGAGCGAGGTACCTTGCTCGCCCTCCTCGCCTGCGAGCCCGGCGGCGCGCTCGAACGCCCGCTGGGCTTCCAGCGAGGCGGCGAGCGATGCAGCGCGGTCGGCGGCCCGGGTGAACCAGTGCCGCGCCTGCGCCCGCACCTCGTCGGCGTCGGCGGCGTCCGGATCGGCCTCGCGCGCGTCGAGGTAGTGAGACGCGATCACCTCGGCGATCTCGTCGGGGTCGAGGCCGGCGTCGGCGGCGAGGAACTGCGCGGCGGCCAGATGCCGTGCCTTCCGCTCGCGACGGGCGATCGTGTCGTAGGCGACACGCTGCACCAGCGCCTGGAGGAAGCCGAACTGCCCACGCTCCGGCGAGAACGGGTCCGTCTCGACCGCGAGGAACTCCTTCCGCACGAGGGCCGCGGCAAGCTGCTCGACCTCGTCCTCGGCGAGGCCCGACAGCGCGGCCAGCCCGCGCCGGGTGAAGGTCTTGCCGAGCACGGCGGCGTCCTGGAGCAGGCGCCGCTCCGCCTCAGGGAGGCCGTCGAGGCGCGAGGCGATCAGCGCATGGAGCGTCTCGGGCACCTGAAGCGCCGTCAGGTCGCCCGCGAGCACGACCCCGTCGCCCGCGGGTGCGAGCAGCCCGCGGTCGCGAAGCATGCGCACGGTCTCGACCGCGTAGAGCGGGATACCGTCTGCGGCCTCGCGGAGCCGGATGCGCACATCGCCCGGGAGCCCCGGGACGAGGCCGGTCAGCAGCGCGTCCATCGCCTCGTCGTCGAGCGGGTCGAGCGGCAGCGTCGTCGCGCTGCGGGTGGCCCCCGGGAAGTGGGGATGGCGGTCGGCGACCTCCGGCCGTGAAAGCGTGACCACGAAGATCGGGTGGTGTCGCCCCCAGTCGAGGAGGTACTCGACGAAGGCGACGAGCCCCTCGTCGGCCCAGTGCAGGTCCTCGAACACCATCACCAGAGGCCCCTGTTCGGCAAGACGCTCGAAGAAGCGCCTCCAGGCCGAGAAGAGGTCCTCGCGGTCGGGCGCGGTCCGCTCGGCGAGACCGAGCAGGTGGAGCAGCCGGGGCTCGATCCAGGCGCGTTCCTCCTCCCCTGCGATATGGAGGTCGAGCATCTCGCGCAGCTTCCACGCCGCCGTCTCGGCGTCGTTGTCCTCGAGGATCTTCGCCCGGCCGCGCAGCATCTCGCCGAGCGCCCAGAAGGCGACGCCATCGCCGTAGGAGAGGCAGCGGCCGCGGTGCCACCACACCTCGGCGGCGAGCCCGTCGACGTACTTCTCGAACTCCCACGACAGCCGCGACTTCCCGACCCCTGCCACACCGATGACGGAGACGAGCCGTGCGCGCCGCTCGTCTGCGCTCGCGTGGAAGAGATCCTTGATGAGGCGGAGCTCTCCCGCGCGACCTACGAACGGCGCCTCGAGACCGGCCGCGCGTCCCTCGCCGCGCCCCTGCGCCGCCGCTCGCAGCGCCTGCCAGAGGCGGAGGGGCTCGGTCTTGCCTCTGAGCGCCCGCTCACCCGCATCGGCATACGCGATCGCGGCCGCCGACGCGCGGCGCGTCGGCTCGCCCACGAGCACGGTTCCCGGCTCGGCCGCCGCCTGGACACGCGAGGCGGTGTTGACGAGATCGCCCGTCACGAGGCCCTGCCCCTCCGCGCCGAGCGCGACCGCCGCCTCGCCGGTGAGCACCCCGGCCCGTAGCTTCAGCTCCGGGTTGCCGGTCTCGTCGGCAAGCGCATCGACGGCGTCCACGAGGTCGAGCGCGGCGCGCACGGCGCGCTCGGCGTCGTCCTCGCGCGCCGTCGGCGCCCCCCAGAGCGCCATGACCGCGTCGCCGATGAACTTCTCGACGATGCCGCCGTAGCGTTCGATGACCGTGCGCGCCGTCTCGAAGTAGCGTGTCTGCAGGTCGCGCACGTCCTCGAAGTCGCGACCCTCCGAGAGGGCGGTGTAGCCCACCAGGTCGGCGAAGAGGACGGAGACGAGACGTCGCTCGGCCCCGGGCTCCTGGGGCGGGCTCTGTACGGGCGCTGCCGAAAGCGCTGCTCCGCATTCGCCGCAGAACTTGACCGTCCCGGCGTTGGGCGCGCCGCAGGAGGGGCACGAGCGGGCGAGGGCGTGGCCGCACTCGCCGCAGAACTTGCGCCCAGCCTCGTTCTCCGTCTGGCATGACGAGCAGAGCAAATCTGCTCAATCCTATTTCCGGCTCCTCAGGCCGACAACCGGCGGGACCCGATGGCTCAGGATCAGCGCTTGGCGACGTCCTCGACGAGCTGGACGCGGTTGCCGTCGGGGTCGAAGACGTCGAGCAGGCGCATCTCCTCGTGCAGCTCGAGCACGACGCCGACCTCGACCTCCTCGCCGCGCAGACGCTCGGCCTCCGCCTTCACGTCGTCGACGTCGATGGTGGCCACGCCGCCCTCCTCGGGCTCGCCCTCCGCGAGGGCGATCTGCATCCCGCCGCGCTCGAGCTTGGCCCAGCGCCCCTCGACGTCGTGGTAGGTCTCGACGAAGCCGAGCTTCGAGGTGTAGAAGGCGCGCGCGCCCTCGAGGTCTCGCACACGGTACCAGACGCGCATGTCGCGACCCTACAACGCGAGACCAGGGAACTCCAAGAACGCCTTCAGCGTCTGGAGGAACTGCGCTCCGGCCGCACCGTCCACCGCCCGGTGGTCGCACGTGAGCGTCACCCCCATCATTGGCCGCAGGGCGATCTCGCCCTCGACTGCGACGGGCCGCTCCTGGATCGCGCCGACCGCCAGGATCGCCGCCTGCGGCGAGTTCAGGACTGCAATGAACTCTTCGACGCCGAACATGCCGAGGTTCGAGATCGTGAACGTCCCGTCCTCGAGATCCTCCTGGCGCAGCTTGCCCTCGCGAGCCCGGCCGACGAGCGCGGCGCGCGTGTCGGCGATCTCGGCCACCGTGAGTCGCTCGGCCGAGCGGATCACCGGCACGACGAGGCCATTCGGCGCGGCGACAGCGAGCCCGATGTTCGCGGTGGGGAAGAGACGAATCGAGTCGCCGGCGAAGTGCGCGTTGAGCTCTGGATGCCGAAGGAGGGCGGCCGCGCACAGCTTCGTGAGGATGTCCGAGATCGTCGGCGCCGGCCGGCCCTCGCTGGTGCGCGCAACCATCTCTTGCCGCGTGAAAGAGGCTCCTGCCATGTCGACAGAGATCCGCAGCTGGAACGCCGGTGCCTGCCATGCCTCCGTGAGGCGTCGCGCGATCGTGCGGCGGGTGCTCGAGAGCAGCACTTCCTCGACCTCGGCCGCTGCGGCCGCGGGGGCCGCCGGCGTGGGTGGCGGACCTGCCGCAGCGCGCTCGACGTCCTCGGCCACGATGCGGCCCTCCGGTCCGGTACCGCGCAGCGCGGCGAGGTCGAGACCCTGCTCGCGCGCGATCCTCCTAGCCAGCGGGGAAGCCTTGATTCGCCCGCCGGCTTGCGCCTCGGCGCCGTCGGTCGCTTCCCGGATCCGTTGCGCGAACTCGGAGGACGCCTCGCGACCCCGCTGCCGCTCGGGCTCACGTTCGGGGCCTTCGGCCGGCTTCTCGGCGCCCACTTCCGCGCTCTCCTCGTCGGGTTCGACGCGGTCCGGGGTCTCGGCCTCCTCTGCTGGGACCTCCTCGCCCTGCTCGCCGATGACGGCGACCGTCCGTCCCACTTCGACCTCGCCCTCGGCGACGGCAATCTTGAGCAGGACGCCCGATGCCTCGGCCTCGACCTCCTGGGTCACCTTCTCCGTGTCGAGCTCGTAAAGGGCGTCGCCTTTCTCGACGGCGTCGCCCTCCGACTTGAGCCAGCGAAGGATCGTTCCCGACTCCATGCCCTGGCCGAGCCGCGGAAGCTTGACCTCAGTCGCCATGACCCGGACCTTTCCCGCTTCGCGTGAAAGGTCTAGATGGAGACGCGGTCGTGCCGTGTCCGAGCGTCACTCTCCACCCTGGCCGTTTGTCGTCCTGCCGACAGTACGCATGATCGCGGCGAGTACGTCGTCCGCATGCGGGATGACGAACTCCTCCATGACGGGCGCGAAGGGCAGCGGCACGAACTGTGCGCCGACCCGCTCGACGGGGGCGTCGAGCCAGTCGAAGGCCGCGTGCTGGACGACGGCGGCGATCTCGGCGCCGAAGCCCATGCGCGTGACCGCCTCGTGGGCGACGACGCAGCGGTTCGTTTTCTTGACGGAGTCGACAATCGCTCCCTCATCGAGCGGCTGGAGCGTGCGCGGGTCGACCACCTCAACCGAGACTCCCTCCTCCTCCGCCTCGAGCGCGGCCGCGAGCGACTCGTGGACGAGACGGCCGGTCGCGACGACTGTCACGTCCTCACCCTCGCGATGCACGCGCGCCTGACCGATCGGCACCGGCTCGAGCTCGTCGGGCACCTCTTCCTTGAGCCCGTAGAGCGTGCGGTGCTCGAAGAAAACGACGGGGTTGTCGTCGTAGATCGCCGACCAGAGCAGCCCGCGGACATCGCTCGGGGTGGACGCGAACATCACCTTCAGGCCCGGGATGTGCACGAGCCACGCCTCGAGCTGTTGCGCATGTTGCGCACCCGGAGACCAGCCCGCGCCGCCCTGCGTGCGCACGGTGAGCGGCACTTTCAGCTGCCCGCCCGACATGTAGCGGTGCTTTGCGGCCTGGTTGACGATCTGCTCGAGCGAGAGCGTCAGGAAGTCTTCGTACATGATCTCGACGACCGGGCGCATGCCCTGCATCGCCGCGCCGATGCCGGCCCCGACGATGGCCATCTCGGAGATCGGCGTGTTGCGGACGCGCTCGGGCCCGAACTCCTCGACAAGCCCTTGGGTGACCCCCATGGAGCCGCCCATCTCGGCGATGTCCTCGCCCATGACGAACACGTCATCGTCCTCGCGCATCGCGCGCGCGAGCGCGTCGCGAACCGCCTCCCTGTAGCTCAGCTCAGGCAAAAGACCTGTCTCCTCGGAACAGCCCGAAGGGACAGTCCCTCGGACCTGGCTCACCAAGACAGCTTGGCGCGAGGAGACCGCGACGCCGCTCGTTCCCAGCGCGATCGTCCCGTCCCGTCGGGACACGGCCGAGGGCCTGTCCCTCCGCTACGGCCACAGGTGACACGTCGGCCGGCGCGTCAGGCATACACATTCTTCAGAGCATCTTCGGGCTTCGGGTCAGTGCCGTTCTTGGCGAACTCGACCGAGCGGTCGACGGTCTCCCCCACCTCGCGCTCGAGGCTCTCGACGTCGTCGTCCGAGAGCTCGAGACGCGCGCGCAGCAGCGTCAGCGGGTCGTGCTGCTCGGCCTCCTCGCGATCGTCCTTCGAGCGGTACACCTGGGGATCGCCGATGTAGTGGCCGTGCAGGCGGTAGGTCTCGACGTCGAGGAACACGGGACCCTCGCCGGAGCGCGCGTGCTCGAGCGCCTCGCTCGCCTTCGCATAAACCTCCTCGACATCCTGGCCGTCGACCTTCACGGCGCGCATGTCGTACGCGGCTGCGCGCTTGGACATGTCGTCCCAAACGGGCGAGTGCTGCCAGCCCGGGGTCGACTCGGCCCAGCGGTTGTTCTCGCAGACGAAGACGGTGTGCGTCTTCCAGAGCTGCGCGAGGTTCAGCGACTCGTGGAAGGTGCCGATGTTCGTTGCGCCGTCGCCGAAGAACGCCATCGCCGCGCGCGGCTCGCCGCGCAGCTTGAACGCGAGGCCCGCGCCCACGATCGCCGGCAGGCCGCCGCCGACCACGGCATTCGCGCCCAGGTTGCCGCGCTCGACGTCGTACAGGTGCATCGAGCCGCCGTAGCCGTGAGAGCATCCTTCGAGCTTCCCGTAGAGCTCGGCCATGAGCTCGTTCGGATGCGTGCCGAGCGCGAGCGTATGGCCGTGCGCACGGTGCGTGGAGGCCATCACGTCTCCCTCGTCCATTGCGCGGCAGACGCCGACCGCGACCGCCTCCTGGCCGAGTGCGACGTGCAGGAAGCCGGGCAGCTCGCCGGCGCGGAACCGCTCCTCGACCTTCTCCTCGAAGCGGCGGATGAGCAGCATCTCGCGGAAGAAGTCGCGCAGCTGCTCCCTCGACAGGGCACCCCGTTTTTCGACCTTCGCCACGGCCTCCAGAGTCTATGTACGCTGGCGTTCTTGACGCTCGCGAGGCAGTGGGACGACATCCGCCGGCCGCTCCCCGACGACCGGGGCGACGTGCGGTTGCTGCTCCGCCTCGAGGACGACGCCCGGGCGGAGCGCGCGAACGCACTGCTCGCGCCGCTGATGTCGGGCCGCTCCGGCAGCGAGGTGCGCTTCTCGTGCACACGCGGCATCGGGCCGGGGGAGGAGGCGGTGCGCCGGTTCCTGGCACGGCTCGACGGAGAGCGGGTCCACGGCACGCTCGAGCTCCTGTCGGTCACGCCCGTCGGCGAGCAGGGCCTGGAGGCGAACGCCTCCACCACGCTGGACACGGCGCGCACGACCCACGCGCGGCCGCCCGCACAGCCTCTCGCGCCCGCCTGGCAGGATGCCGTCGCAGCACTCCCGCCCGACTGGAGCGACGTCTACGCCGAGGTCGAGCTCGACTCGAGCGACTTCCTCAACCGCGGCGCGTTGCTGATGGGGCCGCTCAACCCCACACGCGACGGGGAGCGCATGGCGTTTCGCTTCCGCTGCGCCCGCTCCTTCGGGTACGGCGCGTCGCCTGGGATGGTCGAGCGCTGCCTCGAGCACCTGGACGCGGAGGGCATCAGCGGACGGTTCAACCTGCTGCGCGCGCTCTCGGACACGCAGCCCGTCTACACCCAGGGACCCGTCTGGTACGTGCGCGGCAAGGCCGTCTGAGAGCTCTTTCGGACTAGGCCGTCATTGTGAAAGGAGGTCCATAGCGTGCCGGATCCTGTCTCTTGGCTCGTGGTCGAGCCCGGCTGGACTGTCACCGGAAGCGACGGCAACGAGGTCGGGCGGGTGCACGAGGTGGTCGGCGACTCGGGTAAGGACATCTTCAACGGGCTCGTCGTCTCACCCGGCATGCTGCGCGGCAACCGTTACGTGCCCGCTGAGCAGGTGGCCGAGATCGTCGACGGCGCGGTGCGGCTCTCGCTCGACGGCGACGGTTTCGGGCGGCTCGAGGACTACGACCCGCCCGGCCCGAGCCTCGAGCTGCGCGCGGACTAGCTGTGGGACCCACAGACCTGTGAGACGCGGCTGATCGGCGGTTGGCCGCCGAGCGAGCTGTGCGGTCGGTGGTGGTTGTACCAGCGGAGGTAGCTGGGGAGGGCTTGGGCGCGGTGGCTGCTGCTGGGGTAGGCG
>JBHEMZ010000129.1:0-25685 GCA_046262315.1 Gaiellaceae bacterium | reverse complement strand
CGCGGAGGTCAGGACACCTCTTGATGTCACGAAGCGTCAGCGAATCCACGAGCTTGCGCTGTTTCTTTTCGCTCACGAACCCGACCAGCTCGGCGAAGCGGGCGCGCTCCGACCCGACCGCGATCACGACCTCGTGAAGGTCGTGCCGGTCGGTCCGACGCTCGCGCTTCCGCAGGCGTCGCGAGTAGATGCCGAGCACGTTGAGGAGAAGCTGGACGTCCTCCGCCCAGCGCTCGCTGATGACGGCGAACGCGACACGGCCGTTCTCGCAGCCGTTCTCTCGCCGAACGGAGACGTAACCGTCGGCCTGGAAGATGCTGCGGAGGTACGCCGAGATCTCGTCGCGAGACGCTGTCCAGAGCCGTGAGGGCACGCGGATGTTCGTGCCTCGCTCGAGAAGGTTCCACCTTTCTACGAACTCCCGGAGCACCTCGCCGTAGAGCCGGATCTTGCGATACGTGAGAGAGGAGTCCTGGAGCTCGACTGAGCAAACGTTCCGGTGAACGTCCGGAAGGGCCACATCGAGGTTTCGAATGACCCAGTCGTATTCCGAGTCGTTCGCGACTTGGAACTCGACGGTCAGCGAGCGGTTCGTTCCGGTCTCGTATTGACCGACGAAACCATCCGCTTGGAGCCAGCCGGCGAGTGCCGCCTCGGCCGCCTCGACGACCTGCTCGTCGTTCGTCTCCGGCAGCTCGTCCGCCGCAGACTCGGCGCCGACGGCGACGGGCGCGCGCTGCGCCACCTTCGCGCGGTGCGGGTGCAGGTGCATTCGCATGCCAGGCTGTAGCTCGTCGACACGCAACCACTGAGGGCTGGTCCGCCGCTCGGCGACGGCCTTGACAACGTGATCAGCCGTCGCTTCCACATAGCTTCCGTTGCGCAGCGTCACGCGAAACACGGGCTTCTGCCCGTTCGCCTTGACAGCAATGACGCGGGTCGTCCCGAGGGCGTCGTAGACCTCGCGACCGATCTCCGCGCGCTCGACAAGATCCCCGATCGGCACCATGCCCTCTGGCGTCGAGATGAGCGCGTCGTACGGCATGCAGGCGCTGCACTGCGGCTTCTCCTCGAAGCCGACGTTGAACCAGACGGGCGAGTTGAAGGCGGCGAGCTGGTTGACGAGGATCGCCTTGAGCTCGGCCTCGAAGGTCTCGGCCTCCTCCTCGTTCGCGAAGTAGCCGCCGTCGCGGCCCCAGGCGCCGATTGTCGTGACGACGCGGCCGATCATCTGCTTGACTGAGCGCTCGCGGTCGGGGGAGGTCATGCGGCCGCGGAAGTACTTCTGGGCGACGATGTTCGTGGCCGTCTGCGACCAGAACTTCGGGAACTCGACGCCCTTCTGCTCGAAGACAGGCTTGTCCTTGCCCGGGATGAAGGCGTCGCGCGTCTCCCACTCGACCTCCTCGAACGGATCGCGCCCCTGGATCGTGAAGTAGCGGCGCACGCCGAGGGTCGCCGCCTCGTCGGCGACGGCATTTTCGAGGGTCTCTGTTACGCGGGCTTCGTCTACGGACGCCACGGGGTTACCTCCCTACCGGAATTTTGCCTGCCGCACCGGTGGCGTCGCGGGGGCGTCAGCCGAGCGGGACCAACAGTGTGGGGCCCGGGGCGGACGGCGAGGCGCGTGGGGCTAGAGGGAGCCGTCGCCCGGGCCCGGACCTGCGTCCGCGGGGCGGATCCCCCGGCCCTGGAGGCGCCGCGAGACGAGACCCGCACCACCCGCCGCCATCAGCAGAAGCGCGACCCCGCCGAGCAGAAGGAGCGGTAGCGGCACATCGTCCACGGCACTCGGGCCCGCGTTGAGGAGGCCACCCAGCGGTCCGCCGTCGTCCCCGCCGCGGCTCGAGCCGCCACCATTCTCCGAGCCACCCTCGCCGTTGCCACGACCCGACGGCTGGCGGTTCTGCTTGTTGCGGATCGCCTCGTCGCGAGCCGCCAGGATCGCATCCGCCGCATCGGAGTAGATCTCGACGTCCTTGGGCAGCTTGCGGATGGCCTCGTCGTAGCAGCTCGGCGCGTACGTCCTTTCGCCGAGCCGGTTTTCGGTCCAGTCGTTTTGCACGAGCTCCCAGCACGGCTTGGCCGCGGCATGCGCGACGGGGGCGGCGGCGAGTAGCGCGAGCGCAGCGACGACCCCAACGAGGGCGGCGCAGATCGCCGTTGTCGCCAGGCGGGGCACAGAAGGAGTGTTGCTGTCCAGGGTGTGCTGCTCGTCAGTGGGTTGTAAGTGAAGTGTTACGGGTGGGCCGCCCGGCAACCCTATGCTAGCTTCGCCGCCGTGAGGGCGGCCTTCCGAGGGGCGCGTACCGGGTCCCTCGTGCCGGCCTTCACGGCGGCAATTCTCCTTCTTTGTGTCCTTTTCAGCGGCGGTGCAAACGACGGCCGCCTCGTCGGGATCGGCTCGCCGGCGCTCGTGGGTGCGGGCCTCGTCCTGGCGGGTGCGCTCGTCGGGCGCCTGCCTGCGGTCCACCTCGGAGTCAGCGGGGGCACACTCGTCGGGGCTCTCGGCGCGCTCGCAATCTGGATGGGACTGTCCGTAATCTGGTCGGTGGAACCCGACCGCTCGTGGGACTACACGAACCGGACGCTCGTGTACCTCGCGCTGGCGGTGCTCGGGATGGCTGCGGGAGCGGCGCTCGGCGCACGCGCAGCGCGGCTGGCGGCAGCGGCGCTCACCCTCGCACTTGCGCTCGCCGTTTTGTGGGCGCTCGCGGGCAAAGTCATACCGGCACTCGACCCCGTCGGCGACCGGGTGGGCCGCCTGCGCGGCACGCTCGACTACTGGAACGCGTTCGCGCTGCTCGCGGCGAGCGCGCTGCCGCTCGCCCTCTGGGCGTGGGCCCTCGACTCGCGGCGCACACGCCTGGCGGGAGCACTGCTCGGCTACGGCGCGATCGTTGCGCTGCTGCTCACGTTCTCGCGCGGGGGACTGCTCGCGGCCACGGCCGGCGTGAGCGTGTGGGTGCTGGTCTCGCGGCAGCGGTTTCCGAGCCTCGTCGGGCTCGCCGTCTCCTGGCTCCCTGCACTCGCCGTCTCGGCCGTCGCCTTCGGGCTTCCCGGGATCTCGCGCGACGACCAACCCCGCGAGGTACGCGTAGACGACGGACTCGTCTTCGGGATCGTGCTCGCCCTGGGGGCGATCCTCGTGCTCGTGGTCGCGAACGCCGTCGTCCGTCGCGCCGCGCCTCTGTCTCCCGCGCGCCGACGCCTGGTCGTTCGCGGGATCGTGGTCGCCATGGTGGCCGCCGCCGGTATCTCCCTCGCGGTCGCGATCGCGCGCGGGCCGTCGGAGCCGCTGACCATAGATGCAGGGGCCGGGCGTTTTATCCGGCTCGGATCGAGCGACCGCTGGCACTGGTGGACGGAGGCCTGGGCCGTGTTCCGCGAGCGGCCTGCGGCAGGCTCGGGCGCGGGAACGTTCGACGTCGCGCGCCGACCCTTCCGCGAGAACGAATCGGTCGCCACCGAGCCGCACAGCGTCCCGCTCCAGTTTCTGTCGGAGCTCGGCCTCGTGGGGCTCGCTCTGCTCCTGGCCGCGGCGGCGGCTGCCGCCCTCGCGGCAAGAAAAGCGCTGAGCCGGCTCGAGGGCGGCGATCGGCTCGCGGCAGCGGCGCTCGCGTCCGTGCTCGCCGCATTCGCACTCCACGCGCTGCTCGAGATCGACTGGGACTACGTCGCGCTGACGGGTCCGGCTGCCCTGCTCGCCGGTGTACTGGCCGCGTGCGCGCAGCCGGCCGTCGAGCGGAGGCGCAGCCGGCTCAGCGCGATCGCCGCCGGGCTGGCGGGACTCGCCGCCGCGCTCTCGCTCGTGACCCCCTGGCTCGCGGACCGCAAGGTCGACGATGCGCGCCAGGCGCTCGATGCGGGCCGCTTCGCGGACGCCGCGCGTCTGGCGAAGGACGCGCACGAGCTCAACCCGCTGGACGAGCAGGCGCTCCTCCAATGGGCGTTCGCCGAGGAGCTGAGCGGTCACGGCGCGCGCGCGGGCCGGCTCTTCGACGACGCCACCGCTCTCCAGCCCGAGAACCCGGACACCTGGCGAGCGCGTGGCGCGTTCGAGCTCGCGGCGACCGACGTCGACGCCGCGGCGCGGTCTCTCACGCGCGCGCGCGGCCTGGACCCGCACGATCGCGAGACCCAGCGTCTGCTCGACCGGATTCTCGGGGAAGGCTGATTTAGCGCCCGAGGATGAGAGCCACATGCGCCCCGTGCAGCTTGGCCGCGCTCATGCCGTCGAGCGGCCCGACGAGTTTGATCACCAGATCCTTGGCGAGGCGGCGAGCCTCGGCCTCCCGGCCCGGCCTGTAGAGCACCACGCTGCGCCCGTAGTCGGAGCGCTCCGCGTTGCCGACGGCCGCGACACGGTAGGTGAACCCGCGCAGCTTTTGGGCCATGGCGCCCGCCGCACCGACGCGGCCGTTGCCGTTCAGGACGAGGACGCGTGTCTTCGGGCGGGCCAGCGTCGTCGGCGCATGCTTGCCTGCGGGCTTCGTCTCGGGGAGGGCAGCCGCGGCGACGCCGTCGTTGCCCGACACGAGCACGACGGTCAGCGCGATCACGAGCGTCAGCTCGACGATCGCCACGCCGGCGGCGAAGAGCGTGGCCTTGCGCCAGGGAGCGACGAGCTCGAGCGGAGTGGCGGTGCTCTCCATGCGGAGGCTCGTTTTCGCCCCGCCGGCGCGGCCTCCTTCCTCGTCCGGGCTCGTGACAGGCGCGACGAGCCGCGCCCAGCGTGGGCAAAGCTGGACGACCCGCTGAACATGACGGTGGCAAAGGCTGCGCAGGACGGCCATCTGCTCTTCCACCCCGGCATCGCGAAGTTCGCGCGCGCGGCGGACGCCCACGCGCTGTGGCCCGGCTGGTCGGGCTAGCCTGAGACCCACTCCCAGGTCTCGCGCAGACCTTCCTCGAGGTCTCGCTGCGGGCGCCAGCCGAGCTCGCGTTCCGCGAGCGACGAATCGAGGACGCTGCGGAGCAGGTCGCCGGGACGCGCCGGCGCGTACTCCGCCGCGGCATCGGAGCGGGCAAGTCGCCGGCACGCTGCAAACAGCTCGTTCACCGACGTCTCGACGCCGGTGCCGATGTTGAAGACACCAGCGTGACCCACCGCGGCGAGCATGCCGGCAACGACGTCCTTGACGTAGACGAAGTCCCGGGTCTGCCGGCCGTCACCGAAGATGGTCACGCCATCGCCCGCGGCGAGCCGGTTCATGAAGATCGCGATCACGCCGCCCTCGAGCTTCGCCAGCTGGCGCGCGCCGAAGACGTTGCCGAAGCGAAGCGCCACGTGCGACGCGCCGTGGAGGCGGTTCCAGGTCGCGAGGTACTGCTCCCCTGCCAACTTCGCCGTCCCATACGGCGAGACCGGCGCGAGAGGGTCATCCTCTCGGGCGGGCCGCTCACACTCGCCGTAGATCGCGCCGCCCGTTGACGTAAACACGACTTGGGCGCCCTGACTGCGCGCCGCCTCGAGCACGCGGACCGTGCCGATGACATTCACCTCGGCGTCGTAGTCCGGCCGCTCGACCGAAGTGCCCACGTCCGCCTGCGCGGCTAGGTGGAAGCAGACGTCGGGCTGCGCGTCGTCGAAGACGTCGACGAAATCCTCGCGGATGTCGCGCTCAGCGAGCATCGCTTCGTCGCGCAGGTTTTCCCGCCTGCCCGTCGCGAAGTTGTCCACGACCGTCACGTCGTCGCCGCGGGCAAGCAGCGCGTCGACGACGTGCGACCCGATAAACCCCGCTCCGCCCGTGACGACGGCTCTCACGCCGCCCTCGCCCTCAGCCAGGTCGGCGCCCAGAAGGGCGCGAGCGTGCGCAGGACGAGCGGCGCCCCAAAGTGGCGCGCCACGTCGAGCGGCCGGTTGCCGAAGACCATGCGTCTCGTCCGGTGGAGGCGCTCCAAGTCGGTGAAGCCCGCCTCGCGCACCAGCCGCTTCAGGCGCCGCGACGAGTAGCCGGCCTCCGTGACTCCGTACTCGTGCGCCGCGCCGCGCCCGCCGAAGCGGTGCATCCAGTTCGGCTCGGCGACCAGGAGGCGGCCGCCGGGGCGGAGCGCGCGGTGCGCGCCGCGCAGCACAAGCTCCGGGCGCGCGCTGTGGTGGAGCGCGTCATAGAGCAGGCAGGTGTCGAACTGCTGGTCGGGCTCGAACTCCTCCATGTCAGTCACCTCGTACCGGACAGCTTCCGCCAGACCCTCGCGGGCCGCTTCCTCGCGTGCGATCTCAACCATTGCCGGCGAGATGTCATATCCCACTGCCCGGACACCCTGGCGCGCAAACAGGCGGCTCAGCCAGCCCGAGCCGCAGCCAAGCTCGCACAGCGTCGTCCCCTGATGGAGGTCGAGCAGCACGATGATGAGAGCAGCATCGACAAGCAGCCGGCTCGTCTCGGCGGGGTCGTTCCGGAACGGCTTCGTGTGCAGCCACTCGCGGCCTGCCTCGCCGATCGTCTGAGGGTAGGCGCGCTCGGCGTCCTTCGTGTCCACGCAGCGAGGTTAGTGGCTGACAGCCACTAACTACGCGGGACCCGGTGCGCGCTCCACTTGTGGCTCTGAGCCACCCGCGCCCCGATAAGTGGCAGTCGGACCTGTTCACCGTGGGGCGCGTATACGAGGCATGGGGCTGTGGAGACCATCGGCCTCGGTCGCGACCGTTCTCGTACTCGTTGCGTCGGGCTGCTCATGGGCGGCTGAGGCTCCTCCGGCTACAGACGAGGAGATGGCTTCCCGGGCGGGCAAACCCGATTCAGTGCTCTACACGGTCGGCCTTTCGACGGATCCGTACGGCAACTCCGGGCCGAGGGGATTTGGCATCGTCGTCAACCTCGGCACCGCAGCCGAGAGGCGACTCGAGATCCGAAACCGCGAACTCGGCTCGTTCGGTGGTGCCGAGTGGATCGGCGAGCGCCGGATCCTGGTCCCGCGCAATGCGCCGCCCTTCCGCCCGCCGCTCATCTTCCGGCTCAACGGCGGCCGGCTCGCGCTCGCAGGCAGCTCGCCCCTCCCTGCCCTCGATACCCAGCAGGAGTGGTGGTCGATCGGGAACATGATCGCCAGCCAGCGGATCGAGCCCTGCGAACCGAACCAGCGCCCTCGCTGGAAGTGCTACCGGCAGGCCGACGAGATCTACCTCCAGCGGGCGGACGGCTCGAGGCGACGCATCGTCGCGCGGGGGCACTTCAACTCGTGGACGCCGGACGGTCGGTTGCTCCTAGTGGTCGAGCGACGCGGCGGCCTCTACCACTACGAGGCGCTCGATCCCGCGACAGGAAGGCGCACGTCTCCCCTCTCCCCGCAGCGCGTTGCTCTTGCCGCGGGCCTCGAGCGGGCAGCGCTCGGCCCGCCACGATGGTCGGCCGACCGCCGCTACATCGCCGCTTTCGTCGCTGGAAAGTTTTCGAAGGGCATCTTCGGCGCTTTCGTCGTTGCCCGCGCGGACGGCACTCCGATCCGCGTCGTCACGTCGCCCTACCTGATCTCGATGTTCGCATGGTCTCCCCGTGGCCACCGGCTCGCCTGGACGACGAGCGGTTTCCCGACGCCGCACGAGCTCTTCGTCCTCGACCGGTTAAGGGGAAAGCCGCGGCGCCTCCTGGCCACCGATCGGCACTTCGACTGGATCACGTGGTCTCCCGACGGGAGCCGGCTGCTCCTCGACGACAAGGAGACCGAGCAGTGGAGACTGATCACGTCAGCTGAAGCAACCAGAGTTGCAGTGCGTCCCCGACCAGGCGGCCGCCCGCTCTGGTGCTGCCCCGTGAACGCGTATGCCACGTTCAACGGATGAGGCACGGGTTCTCCGCCGCGTTGCTTTCGGCAGGCGCCCTGCTCCGGCGTGCCGGTCGGCCGTAAGCTAGGCGGCCGCATGTTCGTCACCTTCGAGGGCGTCGACGGGGCCGGGAAGACGACTCAAGTCGAGCTCCTCGCCTCCCACCTGCGCGAGGCTGGGCGAGAGGTCGTCGTCACTCGCGAGCCAGGTGGGACCGCGCTCGGCGAACGCGTTCGCGACCTGTTGCTGCGCGGGGAGGACATGTCCGCGTGGGCGGAGGCGGCGCTCTTCACGGCCGCGCGCGCCGAGCTCGTCGCGGAGGTCATCGCGCCGGCGCTGGAGCGCGGCGCGTGGGTCGTCTGCGACCGCTATGTGGACTCGTCGCTCGCCTACCAGGGCATCGCGCGCGGTCTGGGCGTCGACGCGGTGCTCGAGCTGAACACGCAACCCACAAACGCCCTGTTGCCGGACCGGACCTACGTCCTGCTCGTCGGCGAGGCCGAGTCGGCGCGGCGGGTGGGCTCCGACGGCGACCGTATCGAGCGAGAGGGCGGCGACTTTCGCACTCGCGTGGCCGACGCCTACCGCGAGCTGGCCGCACGCTTCCCCGAGCGGATCGTCGCGCTTGACGGCACGTTGCCGCCCGAGGATGTCGCCCGCGCCGTGCGCGAGGATCTCGCCGCTCATGTCTGACCTCCTCGAAGCCGCCGTCCCCGAGCAGGCCGAGGCGAAGCGCCTGCTGGGCGCCGCGCTCGCCGAGGGTCCCGCGCACGCGTACCTGCTGCACGGGCCGCCCGGAGTCGGCAAGTCGAGCCTGGCAGTCGCGTTCGCGGCTGTGCTGCTCGGCGGTGACCCAGGACGCGCCCTGCGGCGTGCGCATCCCGACCTCTACGTGCTCGAGCCGCTGGGTGACCAGATCCGCATCGATCCCATCCGCGAGCTGCGGCGCGACCTGCACATGCGCCCCTTCGAAGCCGCGCGCCGCGTTTACCTGATCTTCGACGCGCACCTGATGAACGAGGACGCGGCCGACGCACTACTCAAGGATCTCGAGGAGCCTCCCGACTACGCAACCATCCTGCTCGTGGCCGACGAGCTCGGCCCGCTGGCCGAGACGATCCGCTCGCGGTGCCAGCTGATCCCGTTCCGCCGGCTCTCGGAGCGTGCCGTCCGCGCGGAGCTGGAGCGGCGGGCGCCGGGCCTCGAGCCGGATCGCGCGCGCGCCTTCGCGCGCCTCGCGGCCGGACGGCTCGACCGTGTGGAACGGCTCCTCGACCCGGCCGCTGCCGCTCGGCGCAGCGCGCTGCTCGAGGCGGCCCGCGCCGTCTACAGCGAGCCGGCCTTCGACGCAGGCGCCGCGGCACGGGCCGTGCTGGACGGGGCCAGAGAGCGTGGCGCGGAGGCCAAAGCCGAGCTCGAGGAGCGGCTCGAGGGGCTCGGCCTGCCCGCGCGCGACGCGGAGCAACGCGTGCGACGCGCCCAACGTGGCGCAGAGCGCGAGCAAATGCTGGTGGCGCTCGACGAGCTGTCGGCGTGGTACCGCGACCTGCTCGTCGTGGGCGCAGGCGCGCCCGGGGCGGCGGTGCACGCCGACCGGCTCGCCCAGCTCGAGGAGGACGCGATCCCCGAGCGGCTTCCCGGCTCCGAGGCCGCCGCGGAGCGCGTCCGCGCTCTCTGGCGGCTGCTCGAGGAGTTCAACCTCTCCCCCGCGCTCGCACTCGAGGCCCTTTTTGTCGATCTGCGCCGGTCGCTCGGCCAGACTGTTCCGGCCACCACCTAACCGCTCACAACCCGCTTACAGAAGCTTCCCGCAACGTTTGCGAACTGCTGACCGCTGCTTCACGGGGGCCGGGAACACTCAGTGCATGAACAGAGTCCGAAAGGAAGTAGCTCCCATGAGGAAGCTGATCCTCCTCGCGCTCGTCGCGGTGGCCGCGCTGTCCGTGGTCGCTGTTGCGGGAGCGATCCGCGTCAAGGGCACGGCCGGCAACGACACGCTCGTTGGCAGCGAGCGGCACGATCTGATCGCCGGTCTCGCAGGTGACGACACGATCTCGGCGCTCGGCGGCGGCGACATCGTCTTCGGAGGCCGCGGCAACGACACCGTGTCGGCCGGCGACGGCCTCGACGTCGTCTTCGGTGGCGCGGGCAACGACGCGCTGAGCGGCGACGACGGCCTCGACATCGTCCGCGGACGCTCCGGCGACGATACGGTCGAGGGCGGCAACGGCCCCGACATCCTCTTCGGCGGCTGGGGCACCGACGTGCTGCGCGGCGGCGCCGGCAACGACCGGCTGCACGCGGTCGCGAAGGACACGCTGCTCGACACGCTCGACTGCGGCGAAGGCAGCCACGACGTGGCCATCATCCGCGAGGGCGAGCCGGTCGCGATCACCGGCTGCGAGAAGGTGCGCACGGTTCCCGCGTCCGCCGCAGCCAAGGGCGAGCCGGGCGAGCCCGCCGACGGAAGCTAGCTCCGGACCTCCTCCTCTCCCCGAGGTGACGAAAGCCCGCCCCCCCCGGCGGGCTTTCGTCGTAGGGTCTAGGCAGCGGCCGCGCCAGGCTCCATAATCGTCGCGAGTCAATCCGAGGAAAAGGGGTCGGGGTGCATAGGTGGGTCGCCGTTGCGGCGCTCGAGTCGTCGCACGTCACCGGCAGGCGTCCGCGATGAACGAGCGCTGCCGGGTTCTGATCGCGGACGACACTGCGGACATCCGCCTGCTCCTGCGCCTGACCCTCGAGCACGACGGCCGCTTCGACGTGGTGGGCGAAGCCGCCGACGGCGTCGAGGCCGTCCGGCTCGCGTTCGAGGCCGACCCCGATGCGATCATCCTCGACCTCGCCATGCCGATCCTGGACGGGCTCGGGGCGATCCGCGAGATCATCGGCCAAAGGCCCGACGCAAAGATTCTGGTGCTCTCCTCCTTCGACGCCGAGCGATGCTCGCACAAGGCCCTGGAGCTGGGTGCGAGCGCGTACTTCGAGAAGAGCACCGACCTGGAGCGGGTGGCCGACGCGCTCGCCGAACTCTGTGCCGCCTGAGCGAAGAGCAGGCGGCCGGGACTGAGCCGAGGCGGCGCTACAATCCGGCCCGCGCCGACGTAGCTCAGCTGGTAGAGCACTTCACTCGTAATGAAGGGGTCCCCGGTTCGAGTCCGGGCGTCGGCTCTCGCGAAGTGCTTGCTCAGGGCCATGTCTTTGGCTGGATCTCTAAGCGACGACTGCGCTAGGGTCGTTCGGCACGAGCGAATCGCCACAAGGAGGTCGGAGATGGCTGATCCCAATGCGTCCGCGGCACTGGGCGCGCCACAAGTCGCTGGGGCCTGGGTGAACCCGAAAGGCGGGTTCATGAAGATGGCCGTCGGCGGAATCGGCGGCATCAACGTGATCGAGAAGGTCAAGCAGCGAGGCGCCGACGACCTGCCGAACTTCGGTCGCGTCGGATACGTGGCCGCGAGCGAGGACGAGATCGCGCTCGTGAAGACGAAGAGCGGCACCTTCGGAATGAAGATGAAGGTCACAGACGAGGTGCTCGCCCGAGCGCCGCGCTCAGACATCGCTTCCGCGGAAATGGACAAGGGCGCCATGATCTCGAAGCTGAGGATCGCGTTCACGAACGGCGTCACCTGGGAATTCCAAGTCCCGAAGAACGGCAAGAAGAACGCGATGACCTTCGTGGAGGCCATCGGCGCGCAGGTTCATTGAGTGTGCTAGAGCGAGCGCCTTCAGGAGGACATTCGCAAGGCGGAGCCTAGTTCTCCGAGCATTCGCTCATGTCCGCGCGGACACGTTCCCCGGATCGAGTCATGCCAGCGGTCGGCGTGGAGTACGTCGCGCCGCTCCCAATGCTCGGGTGAAGCTGAAGGCGATCGTCTGGCCGGTTGCAAGCTCGCCGCGAGCAGGATCGTGCTTGTGGCAAAAGAGGTCGCCGAGTAGCCAGCAGCCCGCTCGTGGAAGCCAAGCGTGACGCGCACCCAGATCGGCTGATCGAGCCGACGGTCCCTTGCGTAGTTGCCGGACTGACGAGACCCACCTCGAGCCCATCGCTCTCGCTCGGCAGCGTCAGCGTCACCGAGACCTCCTCGCCCCGACGTACATCGCCCTGGAACACCGCGAGCTTGACCCCACGCAGCCGGGCGGGCAGTGCGGGCACCCGCCCGCGTCGCAACCCGTCTTTAGCGGGGCAGGGTCACGCGGGCTTCCAGTAGATGAACGTGATCTCCGCGTCGGGCGCTTGGCTCACGAAGAGCACCTTGCCGACATCTTGATCCTCAGGGACGAGGAAGAGCGTGCAATCCTCGAAGCTCTGGCCCGGCGAGAGCGTGCCCTGGTTGACGTTCGTGCACTTCTCGAACGGCTTGCCGCCGAGGCCGAAGATCAGTGTCGTCGGGATCGAGTTTCCGTCAGAGTCCTCCATCGCCACACTGGGGGCCACCCGCGGCATCGGCTTTTCACCCTTGCTCGTGTAGCGGGCGTCCACGTACTACGGGGTCTTGTCCCTGTGCACTTCCTCGACCTTGAAACCGCCCTGGTCGAGCTCGCCAAGCGTCCCTTGCCGGACGGCGAGCACGGTCACCCCGAGCGTCGTGTCCACCGCAGGGTCGTGGCCACTGGCGGGAGCGGTGTACTCGACGACAGCTTCCTGGCCGAGGGCGAGCGCCTCGTCATTGCCGTCGCCTCCCCCTCCGCCGCAGCCCACAGCGAGTGCGGCGAGCACTGCAGACATCACAACTGCTGGTGACGTCCGAGTAGGACGCACTGTGCGGCGAGCGTAAACGGCCGGCGCTGTGGGGCCGCCCTGCAATTGACGCAAGGGCAAGGTCGTCGTAGCCTCAGTTTCGCTCGTGCCGTGCCAGGCCGAGCGGTCGGCAAAAATCCAAACTCGGAGGCGCCTGTCGTGCCTGCCGCGGCATCGAGTTCCGTCGTTCGGCCGCCCCCCGGGGTCGGGCTCGCGCGCGCGCGCCTGCTCGACCGGTTCGCCGACCTGTGGGGGCGGCGCCTGGCACTCGTCGTCGCACCTGCGGGTGCCGGCAAGACAACGCTCCTGGCGCACATTGCGGAAGGTGTGGCCTGCCCCGTCGCCTGGTATCGCGCCGAGACCCGCGACCGTGATCTCTCGACTTTCACCATGCGGCTCAGTGCGGCTTTCGCGAGCGCCCTCCCGGGCCTGCCGTGCGGTCCGCTGACGCTCGAGAACCTGGTCGCCGCGCTTGAGGCCCTCGGCGACGCGAGCGACCGACGCCTGCTCCTCGTCGTGGACGACTTCTATGTCCTTCAAGGCACCGCCGGCGAAGAGAAGCTCGGCCTGCTGATCGACTACGCTCCTCCTGCGCTGGCGATCGCGGTCGCCTCTCGGTCGCGACCGGATCTCAATGTGTCACGCCGCCGCGTGTCGGGAACGGTCATCGAGATCGGCCCGGACGATCTCCGGTTTCGGTCGTGGGAAGTGGAGCGCCTGTTCCACGACGTCTTTGGGGAGCCACTGCCGCCCGAAGACCTGGCAGCGTTGACGCGGCGAACGGAGGGGTGGGCTGCCGGACTCAGGCTCTTCCACCTGGCGACGGCTGGGAAGCCCACCCCGGAGCGCCGACGCACGCTCGCCATGCTGGGCGCCCGCTGGAAGCCCACGCACGAGTACCTGACGAACAACGTCCTCGCTGATCTGCCGGACGCCATCAGAGGGTTCCTCGTGGACAGCTGCATCCTGCCGCGGTTGAACGGGACGCTCTGTGACGAGCTGCTCGGCCGGGAGGACAGTGCGCGCATGCTCGAGGAGCTCGAGCGCCGGCAGATCTTCGTCGATTCGCTGGACGAGGCCGGCTCCTATCGCTACCACGAGGTATTGCGTTCGTTCCTCGAGGCCAACTTCGTCGATCGGTTCGGCGAGGCCTGGGCGCGTGACCGGTACCAGCGGGCTGGCGAGTTGCTGGAAGCCACGGGATACGCGGCTGACGCGCTGCCCGCCTACGCGCGGGCGGGCGACTGGGCCGGCCTCGCGCGTCTCCTCGGCGACAACGGTGAGCGCGCCGTTCGCAGGCCCTCGGGCTGGCTGGAGTTGCTTCCCGACTGGCTCGTGAGCAACGATCCGTGGCTCCTCCTCGCAACCGCTCGAGATCGCGTGGCCGCCGGTCGCTTCGCCGAGGCAGTCGAGCCGTACGGCGAGGCCGAGCGGTGCTTTGGCACTGAGGCTGGCAGCGAGGTTGCGCGCCGGGAGCGCGCTGCGCTCGTTGCATGGCTCGAGCCCGCCTTCGCGCCGCCGCGGGAGTGGGCGGGCCTCGTACGCAAGGCGACCATGAGGGAACCGCTCGCGGCGGCTCGCGCGGCGATCTCGTGTGCCCGCCCGCAGCGTGCCTTCGTCGCCGGTCTTGCCGCCCTGCTCGCAGGTCAGCTCACCGAGGCCCAACAACGGTTACGGGAGGTTCGTGCCGGCTCGGACGCGAGCGCGCAGCTGGCGGCCGCAGCGCGCGTCGGTTGCGCCGTCACACTGCTCCTCGCCGGCGACGTGAACGCGAACGGCGAGGCCGAGGGCGCAACCGACGAGGCGGACGCACTGGGAATGCGTTGGCTCGCGCGCCTCGGCCGTGCATCCTTCGCGCTCGGCGACCGTCCCGATGGACGCGTCGAGGCGGCCGCCGCCAGAGCGGTGGCAGCCCGCGAGGGAGACGCCTGGGGCGAAGCCTATGCAGCGTTCGCCGAGGGATGGGGGGCGCTTCGGGCCGGGGAGGATCCCACCGCGCCCCTCGAGATCGCCATGTCGGGCTTTCGCCGACTCGGTGCCGGCGTCCTCGAGGCCTGGGCTTCGGCAGCGCACGCGCTCGCACGCGTGCGCGCCGGTGACCACGGTGCCCGGCAGCTCGCCGTCGACGCGGAGAGCGCCGCGCGTGCCCTCGGCGTGCCTGGGGCGCATGCATGCGCGTACCTAGCGCTTGCGGAGACACGTGAGGGGCGGCGGAGTGAGTTCGGCGCCCTCGCAGACGCGCTGGGAACGGAGCTGGGTATCGCCCTGCCCGGCGCCACGCATGATGCAGGCGGGCCACCCTCAGGAGAGCGGCCCGGCGTGACGATACGCTGCTTCGGGGACTTTCGCCTCAGCGTCGGCGAGAGCCCCGTGGACCTTCGCCGCGCCAAGCCTCGCGCGCGCCAGATCCTCCGCTTTCTCGCCATGCTGGCGCCGCAACCCGTTCACCGCGAGGTGCTTGCCGAGACTTTCTGGCCGGGAGCGGACGCCGGAACTTCCGGCCGCAATCTCCACGTGGCGCTGTCGTCTCTCCGGAAGGTCCTCGAGGCCGAGCTTCCGGGGATCGGGCCGTGGATCGTTAGGGACGGGGATGCGTACCAGCTCGAGCTGAAACCCGGCGACAGCGTTGACGTGATCGAGTTCGACTCCGCAATTGCAAGCGGGCGCGATGCTCAGGCGCACGGCGATAGCGAGACCGCTATCTCGTCGTTCGAGCGCGCCCTCGATCTCTACGCGGGCGAGCTCTTGAGCGAGGACGGACCGAGCGAGTGGCTGGTGCGTGAGCGCGAGCGCAGACGCTTCGAGGCCTGCGCTGCCGCGCACGCGGCCGGCCGGCTTCTGCTCGCGCATCGGGATCCGGCCCGTGCCGCCGCCGCCTGCGAGCGGGGGCTCTATGCGAATCCGTACGACGACGCGCTCTGGCGTCTGTGCATCGACGCGCACGAGGCGGCGGGAGACCCGGCTGCCGCCGCCCGGACGCGACGGCGATACGAGGACTTGCTCGAGGCTCTCGGCCTGGGGGCCGGCGCTTCTCGTAGTCGCGCTCCCCGCGCCCGATCTTCGTGAGCGCAGCCTCTCGACGCCGCTGTCCCGGGCAAACGCCGAGGATCGCCAGCCGATCACGACTGACGCCGTCGGTTCGCGCACGTGCCGACACAGCTCGCGCGATGGGCGAGACCCAAGGCGACACCGGCGCCCGTGGCGCGCTCGCACCCGGAGCGCGGAAAACCGCATTTCAGCGCGGCGACTGATCTCGTGGTGACGTGATCGGGTAAGAGCCGCTCACTTCCAGGTAATCGAGTCCGAGGCGTAGTCATCAGCACCCGACCACTGGACCTCTTCGATCGATCCTCCGCCGGGGACCAGGTAGACGAGGCACGTCTCGTAACTCTTCCCCTTCGCGAACGGCTTGGGGACGTCCGCGTAGTCGCAACTTGCGAAGGTTCCGAGGAAGATCACCCGGCCCTGCCTTTGACCGCGGTCGTCGACAGCGTCGTAGCCGAGGACAGGATCCTCGGCGGCGGGCACCTTGCTCCCTGGATTGCTCACCCGGATCCTGACGTAATACGGCGTGGCCTTCTTCTGCTCGGGCTCCAAGTTGACGTTCGTGAAGTCCGCCTGGCTGCCCTTCTCGATCTTGAGCACCGCCGTGTCGATTACGTAAAAAGCCTTGCTGTCGAACGGCGCGTTCAGCGGCTTGCGCTTGACCTTCGCAGTCTGTCCGAGCTTCAGGGTGGCGCCAGGCGGGGTCGTACCGCCACGTGTCCCTATGCTCCCTGGCTCGGTGTTAGTCCCCGACGCGCCGGCTTCGCTTGTCGTCCCCGTTTCGGTCTCCTGCGTTAGGGGAGTCGTCGTTACCTGTTCCTCCTCGGTAGTAGCTCCTGTCTTCGGCTCGGAGTCACCGCCGCAAGCGGCGAGGCCCAATCCAAGCGCGACGCACACGAGTGGAACGATGTGGCGAATGGGCATGGTTCGTCTCCTTCGTCGGGGCTGACCATCGTGACGGCTATCGCATGCGCCGGACGCGAACGCCTGTCCGGGGCGGCCGAGCTGAAATAGAACTAGCCGCGCTTCCAGAGCGCAACCTTCGCGATCGCCGCCTCCCGGCGCTTCTGTCCCGGGTAGGCCCTGAGGATCCTTATGCGGACACGGCTGACATCGTCCACGTCCACGTCGTAGATCTGCAGCTCGCGTGTGTCTCGCAGCCGCTGGACGCGCTGGTGGATGAGCCCACCCTCCCTGTCGACGAACCTGAGTCGCAGGACGCGCGGGCGGGCGAAGCGAGTGAAGTCCTCCCCTGAGCCGAGCCGGAACCCCACCTTTCGCAGCGCCGTCGGCTCGCTCAACTGGACCACGAGGACCTTCCCCTTCGGAGCGCCTGGCGGAGCCCAGAACGTGCTCGACTTCGTGTCGATCGCGTGGCCGGCGGGATGGCCGGCGCGCGCCGCTCCTGATGCGCGCGGTGGGTGGATCTCGACCGGCTCGGCGAAGAGACCGCGAGCCCACTCGTATGGGCGCTCGACGAACGTGCTGCGCCAGGGGCCGAGCACCGCGATCGCCGCGCCGACCACGGCCAGGGCGAGGACGGCCTTGCGCGCGAGCGCCATGCCGCGTTGGGCACCTCCACCGACGGTGCCGCCCGATGGGCGCCGGCGCCCGGGACGCTCGCCGGCCGCGAGCGGTTGCCGTCGTGGAAACAGTCGACGCCACCAGGGGGCGCGTGCGACCTCGGCTTGGATCAGCGAGGTTCCGCAGCGTCTGCAGAACCTGGCGGTTCCCGCGTTGCCAGCGCCACAGCTCGAGCAGAAGACGTCGGTCGGTTGCGCGCGCCTCGTTTCCAGGACGGGCCTGCGAGTGGTCCGCCGCCTGAACTCCTGCCCTGGTAGGCGCCCGCCCAGCTCTTCGTCGCTGTCCTGAACGTCGGTCTTCTCAGCAGAAGCGGCGGTTGATTCGTCCCGCGACGCGGTCAGGTCCTTGCCGCCGGCAGGAGGCGCCTCGGCAGCAATCGCGGTTGCCCTCGACGAATCCGATTCCGGCTCGACGGGCTGCCGGTCCTCCTCGACTTCGCCGATGCTCGTAGCCCGATCGTCGGACGGCGTGGCCGCCAACTCGACCTCGGTGGCAGCGGTTGCACCGGCCGCGTCGGCCTCGGCGGGCTGAGCCGGCCCCTCGATCCGCTTTCCTCCCCACTCGAGGTACTCGCCGCAGGATGCGCAGAAGGCGGCGTCGTGCTCGTTGTGTTCGCCGCACTTCCCACAGACGATCACCCGGCGACGACCTCAACCTCGATCGGGAGGTGAGCGGGTCGTATCGCGGCGATCAGGGCGTCGAGCCGAGGCCGATCGATGACCTTCGGATCGTCGACCCGCAGACGGACGACGGCTTTCGGTTCGCTCTTTCCCGGGAGGGGCTGGCCGGGCTCGATCGAGGAGGTCACACCGCCGGTCTCCTCGAGGTCCGGCTCGACGCCGGTGAAGAGAGAGACGTGCTCGATCAGCCCACGCGCCGTGCCGCGCAGGCGGTAGAGCCCGACAGCGTGCGCGACGAATGCGCGCTTGCGCTCGAGTGACCAGCTCTCGTCGATGACGACCGCGACCCAGCGCGCGAGCCACTCGACGAAGTCGGCTGGCGCGAGCTCAGGGTCAAGGTAGGACTCGAACCCGTCCAGCGCGGCGAAGACGGGCGCGAGCGCCTCGTCGAAGGCGCTGACGAAGCGCTGCGCGAACTCGTCCTCCTGGTAGAGCGCAGGAAGCGTGGGTCCGAGCGGATGCGGACTGCGCAGTGCCGGGATCAGACCACGCATGGCTCGCCTACTCCTCGACCTTGACTCGATGCTCGTACGAGAAGACGAGCGCGTTGTCGTCGAGCTCGATCCGATCAACGGCCTTGCCGCGCTCTCCCGTCGTCGGGTCGGCCGCGAAGAGCCTGACCTCCTCGACGATCGCAGTGGCCGGCAGCGCCTGGAGCACGGAGAAGATCTCGCCGGCGACAACAGGGCGGCCGAACGGCCAGCCGTTTGCGTCAGGGCCGCCGGACACAGGGTTCAGGTAGGCATTGAGCGCGTCCACGGCATCGGTTTGCAAGCGACTCGCCTTGGCGCGCGCCCGCGCTCGTAGCCGCGCCACCACCGTGACGCCCTGGTAGGACGGCGGCTCGACAGCCACGCGCGTTCCGATGATCCGCCGTTCGTCGAGGTAACGTGCGATCGCGTCAACGGTTTCCTGGCGTGGGACCAGCTGGTCGAAGCGAATCCGTCCTTCCTCCGCGGCAGCTGCCGGGACCACGAGTACGCGGACGGCGGTCCCCTGGGCGCCGTCGGACGCCGGGATGCAGCGGACGCGGGCGATGTCCGGAGCAGCCTCACGGGCCCGTTGCTCGTAATCCTCGGCGGTCACGGCGCGACTGCCAGTCCTGAGCAGGATCGGTCCGCGTACCTTGGCGTTCTCGATGTCCTCTGCGTCCACGCCGCCGCGGGCCGGACGTCGGTTCTCGACGCGCGAGACGTATGGAATCGACGACTTCAGGACCGAGAGCGCGCCCCGGGCGACATTGCCCGTCGCGCCTCCGCCGACGCGGTACGAGGGCAGCCGCAGAACGGAGCCCTTCGGCGGTACGGCGCCGTACTGAGAGAGCGAGCCGTCGGGCTCGCGCACGGCCGGTCCGAAGGCGATCTCGCCGAAGACGGCATCGACGACGAAGTGTCGGTGGCTCGGCCCGCTGTCCGCAAAGCTCGGGACCTCCGTCCACTCCTCCCACCCGTCTGCGGTTGCCACCTCGAGCAGGCGGCGCTCGTCGGCGGGAGCGACCGGCCGGCGACGCAGCGTGAATCGCTGTGCGGGTACCCCCTCGGACAGGCCGAGTACCTCGCCGTCGATGGGCTCCGAGTTGGCTGCTCCGGTCGTGCCGCCGATGGTGAACACCTCCAGGGACGTGATCTTCGGCGAGGCGCTGTAGAAGGACTGCCCCTCGGTCGGAGTGGTCACTCGACACCGCAGCCAGCCCGCGCGGAGGTTGCCCAGGATCGACGCCGTATGGCTCGCCGGCACGTGGACGATCACGTCGCCGGGGCGATTGAGGCCACCGGTCTCGTCCTCGTCCAGGTCGCAGACGACCCAGTCGTCACCGTCCCACGCCTCCCAGGCGAGCGGCGGGTTGAGCGGATCGACGCCGACGCCCTCGATCTCGGCGTCGACGCGGAGGACGACGGCGCAGGACGGCGCAGGGTCGGTTAACCCGACGAGCAGCTCGTCACCCGGCTTCGGCTGCGCGTCGAAGCAGAAGAAGCCGGTCCGGCTCTGGACGGCGCTCGAGTGGTCGCGCAGCTCGCCGCCGGCGATGGTCGAGGCGGCGTACGCCAAGGACGTGGGCACGATCGCCAGCTCCTCGAGCGTGGTGAAGGAGATCGCCTCGTCGTCCTGCGTGCGTGGAGTGGCGACCTCGGTGGCCCCGGGTATTCGAACCATGTTCGGCTGCGGCGCCGAGAGCCAGAAGGTCACGTCGGTGCGAGCGGGCGTCGCCGGAAAGAGACGCATGCCGACCAGCTCGAGGAACTTCACGTAGTTCCGGTCGGGAACGCGGTTGAGGCGGTACAGCAACTGGTCGGTCATCCACGCAAAGAGCTCGATCAGCGTCACGCCGGGATCGGAGACGTTGTGGTCCGACCACTCGGGACAGCGCTGCTGGACGAGACGCTTGGCGTCGTCAACCAGGTCCTGAAAGCGGCGGTCGTCGAGATTGGGAACGGGCAGAGCCACGGTTCACACCCCCGCGGGCGCGAGCGCCCGGTCGTCGGCCGGGGCGGGCTGCGCCTCCTCGGCCGGGATGACGTAGAACGGGAACACGAGGTTGCGCGGGTCGTTGGCGTCCCTGATCGAGTAGCGGACGTCGATCAGCAGGGTCGCCGCGTCGTCGGGGTCGGGAGCCACGTCGACATCCTCGACGTCGATGCGCGACTCCCAGCGGAGCAGCGACGCCCGGACCTCGTAGGCGATCATGCCGGCCGTCGTCGCGTCCGCGGGCGCGAAGACGAAATCGTGCACGCGGCAGCCGAAATCGGGGCGCATGGGGCGCTCGCCGTAGGCGGTGCCGAGGATCAGGCGGATGCTCTCCTCGATCTCCTGCTCGTGCGCGGACAGCGCGATCCTCCCCGTCACGCTCGTGCGGAGCGGGAACGCCCAGCCGGAGCCGATGAACTCGTCGCTCACTTCATCCTCCGATCAGCACGGTGGGAGCCCCGATCGTGATGGGCGCCCCGCAGCCGGCCAGGTCGCCCTGCCGCGCCGCCGGCCGCCCGCCGATCAGCACCGTCTTCGATCCCGGCGGTGCGATCGGCGACGGCGGATGCGGGCCGGCGAGGGGCGGCATCGAGCACGTGTGCATGTCGCCGACGACGGCGGCCGGTTTGCCGCCGATCAGCACGGTCGCGACACCGGGCCCGGTGATGACGCCCGGGTGGCCCGACGGATCTCCCACTCTGGCGGCCGGCGGCATTCAGCGCTCCTAGTTGATCTTCACCATGGACGCGCGTACCTTGCAGAGGGCGCCGCCGCTGATGTCGACCTGCGACTTGCCCTTGACGGCGATCTGGGGCGCCTTCAGCTCGAGCGACGTGCCCGCCTCGAGCGACATCTGGCGGCCGGCCTTGATCCGCACCTTTCCGCCGGCGTCGATCTCGATGTCGCCGTTGCTCTTGACGGTGATCCGGTTCTTGGCGTTGTCGAGGGTGACCCCGTTCTTCGCCTTGGCGGTCTCGATCACGATCCCGCCGCCGTCCTTGGTGTCGAGGATGGTCACGTGGTGGCCCAGCCGCGAGCGGAAGTAGCGGCGGTCGACCGCGCCGGATGAGCGGTCGACGAGCTTGTCCGCTTCGGCAGGCTTGTCGATGCCGTTGTAGAGGCCGCCGAGCACGTACGGCATACGGACGTCGCCATGCTCGAAAGCGACGAGCACCTCGTCGTTGACCTCGGGGAGGATCATGAGCCCGCGCCCCTGCGCCGCGCCGGCCTGGACGACGCGCGCCCAGGTGCTCTCGTACTGGTCAGCGAGCCAGGGAAACTTCACCTTGACGCGCCCCAGCTGCTCGGGGTCCTTCACGTCCGTGACGATCGCGATGACCATGCCGTAGATCGGCGGGCCGCCGGCCGAGCCGGAGCCGTTCGTGGCGCCGAGCGACGCGAGCCCGAGCAGTGAGCGCTCCTGCCGGCCGCTGACGACGAAGTGCGTCCGGTAGCCGCTGTCGTCGAAGACGTGCCGCGACGAGGTGATGGTGTACTTGCCCTCGAACGGGTTGCCGGCCTGGCCGACGCTGATCGCCGTTCCGGCCACGAGCTTGGCGTCGCCGCGCGCGACGCCCTCCGCCTCCGCGAAGGCACCGGCGATCTCCTCCGCCAGCGCCCGTGCCGCGGCGTCGACCTCGGCCTGCGTCGAGAGCGGCCGCTCGACCGAGACGAACGTCGGGCTCCCGAACGTGGCCGCCAGCTGGTCGGGCTTGATGTCGAGCGCGACCGAGCTGGTCTCCGCCTTCGCCCGCCCCACGAGCGGCTGCTTCTGCGCGGCGTCCCACCCGCGTACCTCAACCTCCTTCACCTGCTCCGCCGAGGCGATGCGCGGACGGAACTCCTCCAGGTTGCGCCCCAGCACGAGCTGGAGCGGATCCTTCGAGCTCGTGTCGCCCACCGCGGGGCCGTCGGTGGCCTCGGTCGGGCTGCGGAACTCGAGCCGGCCGTCGCGGACGGCGACCTCGTAGCCGATCTCTCTCGCGCGCGCCTTGAGGAACTCCCAGTCGGTGAGGTTGGCCTGGGAGACATGCGGATGGGTCGTCGAGGTGGCGTCGATGCGGCCCGTCTGCAGCCCTGCACGCTGCGCCACCCGCTTGGCGAGCTCGGAGTCGCTCACGTCGCGGTAGGTCTCGGTCCGGCGGCCGCGATGGAGGCGGTGCGACTGGTCGTAGCCGCGCACGACTGCGCGGCTCCCGATCCCGTCGAACTCCGCCTCGAGCGAGGTGACCTCGCCGGTGATGAGCATGTCGCTGGGCTCGTCTCCGAGGCGGGCGGCAGCGATCTGCACCTTGGCGCCGATGGTCAGGCCGGCGGCGTCGAGCACCTCGCGCTGCGGGTCGCGGAACGCGAGCACGAACATGTCCGGGAGGAAGAGGTGGTCGTCGACCACGGTGAGCTCGAGGCGCTGCTCGAACTCCTGCGCCAGCGGCCGTCCGTCGATCTCGATCCTGGGGGCGGCGACGTAGTCGGAAGACGCCATGGCTAGGAGAGCGCCCGCGCGTCGGAGAGGGGCGGGACAAGGATCCGCGTGCCGCTCGGAAGGCGCAGCGGATCGTCGACGTCGTTGGCGGCGGCGAGCCCGCGCCAGAGGGTGGCGTCGCCGTACTCGGCGTACGCGACGGACTGGAGGGTGTCGCCGTCGCCGAGCAGATGCGTCCGGCGCCCGGCCGGACCGCCCGAGGTCGGGTTCTGCCGCGACGCGTCCTGCGGCACCTCCTTGAACGTCACGTTGACCGTCGCGCGCACGGGTGTGCCGTCGCGGCGGAAGAGGGTGTAGCGCGCGCTGACCGACTCGAGGTAGCCGGTGATGTGCTTCTTCGCGCCCCAGAAGACGTCGAGGATCGGCGGGTTCTCGCGCTGCCCGCCGAAACCGCCGAACATCGAGGCCGCGGGGCTCGTCCAGTTGAGCAGCTGCTCGACGTCCCCCGACACGTCGCCCATGAGCGCCTCCCAGTCGTCGAAGAAGAGCTCCATGTCGAGACTGCGCGGCTCTGAGCTGATGAAATCCGGATCGGGACCGCCGGGGGCCGCCTGCTGCCGCCCTGAATACCAGCGCCCCGACTTGCGCACGCTCAGCTCCTTCGGGTTGAACTTGCAGACGAGCACCTTGAGCGTCTTGGTGTCGACGATGCTCGCCTTGGCGAACCCGGAGGCCCAGGCAAAGGGGGTGAGGCTAGCCAAGGTCCCTCAGCGCGGGGGCCACGCCGGGCAGGAAGCCGTTGTGGGCGAGCTCGAGCGTCTCCTTCGCCACCTCGTTGCTGTCGGCGGAGAAGTTCGGGCCCGTCCAGCGCATGGGGAAGACGTCGAGCAGGTTCCACTGGGCGAGCCGGCGGCCGCGCACGTCGAAGGCGACGATCGAGGCCGTCTGGCGCTTCACCGTCGCCGACAGGCTGGCGAACCACGCCGCGAGCTTTCCCGAGTCCTCGTCGACGGGGCGGGTGAGGCGGATGGTCTGGAACTTCAGGCGGCCGGGGATGCGATGCACGAACCCGTTCTGGCCGCCCTCCTCGTACTCGTAGACGTCGTACTCGGCGCTGAGCCCGTCGCAGCCCGTGAAGGCGCCGAGCGACACGCCGTCGATCTCGACGACGAAGCGCAGCCCGGTTGCGGGATCCGCCATCCGCTCCTCCTCAGCGCACGTCTGTCATGAGCCCGGCGCGCTCGCGATCGACGAGCAGCTCCGACCGCAGCCGGGTGCGAATGTGGCCGTAGAGCCGGTCGGCGAGCTCCTCGACGCTCTCCTGCGCGCCGGGCTCGTCCGCGTGTGCGGGCAGCGGGGCCCGCTGCGGGCCCGAGCGCGGAGAGCGGCCCGTCGCGGGCCGTGCGGACGTGGTCGTCGCCGTTCCGGCCGGCGCGGGTGCGCCGCCGGTGTCGAAGGTCGCGGTCGGCGGCGGGGCAGCGGCCGGCGCTCCGGTCAGGCCGCCCTCGACGGTCAACGCCTCGGCCTCGAGGGCGCGGCCGGCCGGCGAGTCCTCGCCCGGGAGCGAGCCGCCCAGACGTCGCTGCTGGGCGACGTGCACGAGCTCGTGCGCGACGAGCGAGCGCGCGGGGCCCGAGTGCAGCGGGCCGTGCTGGCTCGGCACGTGGATCTCCGTGTCCAGCGTGAACGCCCGTGCGCGCAGGTCGCGGGCCGCCTCGTCCGACTCGCCGCCGCGATGGATGCGCGTGCCCGAGAGATCGGTGCGCAGCCGCCGCTCCACCTCGACCCGCACGGCCTGCGGAACCTCCTCCGCGGCGCGCTGCACGCGGGCCATCGCACGCCGGCTGACGAGCGGTGCCGGCGGGCGGGGCGCGGGCTGCACGCGGGCGGGACGGGTGCTGTGCTTCGGCGTGGGTGGCGACGGCTGCGCGGCCGGTTGCCGGTCGGGGAGATCGGACACGCCCGGGGAGACCTGGGAGCGGGGGCGCACAGTTGGGGCCTCCGGCAGCGAAACGCCGGGCGCGGCGGCCAATTCAGCCGGCGCGCCTCGTGGTTCCGGGACCAAGTCGGCCTCCGCCTGCGGGGTGGGGGCCGGCGGCCGCGCTCCGGGCCGGCGGAGCGGCGGCGCCGCGTCGCGGGCCCGGGTTGGCTCGGGCTCCTGCTGCGGGCGCCGGGTCGGGCGAGGGCTGTCATCGACGCCGCCCTCGCGGGTCTGTGCGGGACGCTCGGCGAGGGGCGGGCCGAGCCCGCGGAGGTGTCGTCGCCGCTCGGGCGGGACCGGCCGCGTGGCCGACGGCGTCACGGCAGGTTCGGGCGGCGGGGCCTCGACCGGCGTGGCGCGCCCCGGTGCACGCCCGACGATCGCCGGGGACGGCGGCGCGTCGAGGGGCGGGAGCGTCTCGCCGGGGGCGACGCGGGGCACGAGCGGTCGCGGCGCGGACCTGCCGCCGCCGGGCTCGGCATCCGGGTCAGGGCGAACCGGCCGGGAGGGTGGCCGCACGGGGGCGCCGCGGACCACCGCCGTGCGCGGGGCGACGGTCGCTCGTTGGGCCGGCGCGGTGGGCGCGAGAGCCTGCGCGTCCGGCCGGCCTGCGGGAGCGCGCTCCGGCGGCGGGGGGGCGGCGGGTTCTCGTACGGAGAGAACGTCAGGCTCGACGGCGACCGCCGCGTCGACGTGCTCGCCGCTCTCGACCTCTGCGAACGGCTCCTCTTCGTGCGGCGGTGCCGTCACGCCTGCGGCTGCGGGTCCCTCTTCGAGGACGGGTGGGCCCGATCCGACGGCGGCGGCCGCGCCGAGGACGCGCCGCTGCAGCCGCCGCAGCAGCGTGAGCGGCCCGTGCGGGCGGGCGCCACCCACGACGGGGCGGGCGACGCCCGACACGATCCCTGCCGGCGCCGTCAGCGCGACGTCGTGTGTCAGCGGAGCCAGCGCGAGGTCCGCCGGCTGCCGCGCGGCCAGACCGTGCAGGAATGCCGAGA
>JBHEMZ010000128.1:0-17117 GCA_046262315.1 Gaiellaceae bacterium | reverse complement strand
CGACATCGCCTGGTGAGAGGCGCCGCGCTGCGGGCAGCTGAGTGTCGTTGACGAATGTGCCGTTGGTGGAGCCGATGTCCTCGAGCCAGACACCGTCGCGCTGAGGCGTGAAGCGCGCGTGGCTCGTGGAGGCGAACTCGTCGCGCTCGAGCGAGACATCGTTCTGCTCCCCGCGCCCGAACGTGACGGGGGCCGAGTCGATGCCGATCTCGTGGCCCGTGCGCAGCGCCGGGCTACGCACAACGACGAGCCTCCCCGCGGTGCGCCGCTCGCGCCGTTCGCGCGCGGCCTCGGGCGTCAGCACGAAGCTCTCCTGCGGCAGGCGCAGGTCGCGGCTGGCCGTGCGGACGATCCGCCAGATGAACAGGTAGAGCAGGATCAGAAACGCGACCTTCAGCCCGAGAAGGGCCTCCTCTACTTCGACACTACTCACGGGGGAACTCTCACGGGGGGAACTCTCACGGGGGAACTCCTGGTTCCCCCGTGCGCCCCCTCCTTGCGGCCGTCACGGATAGGTCGGAGGTTCGGCGGGGCCGGCGAACTCGCCTGGATGTTCCACCGTCGCCTAGTGGTTCGTTTGCCTCCCGCCGGGCGGAGCCCGGCTCCAGCGCCCGTTCGCACGGTCTCCGACTGCCGCTTCCGAGGGGGAACCGAAAGTTCCCCCTTGCCCCCCTCCTGTTGCGCGCCGTCGCCCTCACTGGTCGAAGAGCATGTCGGTTGAGCCGATGGTGATTCGGTCGCCGTCCTCGAGTCGGGCGCGCTTGAGGCGCCGGCCGTTGACGGCGACGCCGTTCGTGGAGTCCAGGTCGACCACCCAGAACGTGCCGCCCTCTCGACGAACCTCGGCGTGGCGGCGCGACACGTTCGGGTCGGAGAGCCGGACGTCGCAGTCCTTCGAGCGGCCGATCACGAACCGCTCCTTCGCGAGCTCGTGGCGCGTCCCGTCCACGCTCAGGCCCGCGGGCGTGAACGAATCCGCCGGCTCGGTGGGACGAAGTGCGGGCGCGAGCGCCGGCGCCTGCTCCGGGCGGTAGATCATCGTCGCGCCGGCCTCCGGAGCCTGCGCCGGTGCGCCGTCGTCTCCCTGCTGCACCATGCGCGTGGCGATTCCGAACACGCCGACGTCGAGGTCGTCATCGGTCTGCATGAGGACGCGCGGCCGTGTCATCAACGCATAGTCCTCCCGCCGGGCGTGCTCCGCCAGGTACTCCGAAAGCTCGCTGCGCAACGAATCCTCGTAGTCGGAGAACTGCTCGCGGTCGGCGGTCGAGAGGTAGACGGTGTACTCGTTCGGCACGTAGACGCGCGACACGGAGACGAGCCGGTGATCGTCCATCTCCTTCGCGAGCTTGCGCGCGAGCTCGACGGGCTGCACGTGCGTGCGGAAGGCACGACCGAAGACGCCCTCGAAGAGCGCCTCGATCTTACCCTCGATGTTGCGGAGTACGCTCACGCGCCCGAGTTGTGCCCCGCGAACGAGTGTAGTTAATCGGGGGCGCGGCCGGGCACGGGCACCAGCGAGCCTGGGAGCCGCTCGCGCACCGCCTCGAACACGCGGGCCGGAGGGATGCGACGCTCGCGGAGGTATCCGACAGCCCCGAGCACGAGGCAGGTCGCCCACGTCGTGACGACGAGCGGCAGTGCTTCGAGCGACGAGGCGGGCGTGAGCGCGGCCGCAAGCAGCGCGCCGCCGGTGAGGGCGAGCGGCCAGGCGCCGCGGCGGGCCGCGTAGGGCAGCGCGGCGGCGGCGGCCGCGAGCACGAAAGCCTCGAGCACGAGCGCCGGCTGGCGGGAGAGCGCATCGAGGACCATGCGGACGGCCTCGCCTCCGCTCTCCGTGCGGTGGAGCGCAAGCCGGGCGGGCCCATCCTCGCCGGTGAAAGGCACCTCGTCCCCGCGCACGCCCGCGACGACGAGCGCCGCGAGCACGCCCGCGGCGGCCTGAGCGGCCCGGCGCAGCGGGTTCCGAACCCGGATGAGCGCGAGCGGCAGCAGCCCGAGCGCTGCCACGGGAACGAGCAGCGGTCCCGCCGCGAACGCGAGCCCCGATCGCGGGTCGCGCCATGCGAGCGCGAGCCACGCGAAGGCCAGGGTCGTATATGCGAGCGCGAGTCCCGCGGAGAGGTTTCCGAGCGGCAGGACCGGAACTGCGAGCGCAAACGCGAGGCCGGCCCGCTCGCGGGCGAATGTGAGAGCCGCCGCGGCGGCTGCGAGCAGCCAGGCAGAGCCGTCGGGATAGAACGGAAGAGTCGCCGCCGCCCAGCCCGCAACGAGCGCGGCCAGCCCTACAGCTGCGACGCGACCGGGCGCAGGCAGCCGCGTCCCGCGGGAGCGAGAATCGCGGCGCCGCGCACGGCTGCGCCACGCGCTGCGCACCGCTGCGGCCATCCTCGTCGCCGACGGGCGGCGGCGGGGGTCCCGTGAGAGCGCGCGATCGACAACCGCCACGAGCGCTGTGGGCAGGTCCGGGCGCGCCAAGGCGAGCGACGGCGCAGGTTCCTGGATGCGGCGCGCCGTGTCGAGCATCGACGACGTCCAGAACGGGTGCCAGCCCGCGAGCGACTCCCAGAGCAGCACTCCCACGGCCCAGACGTCGGCGGCCGGCCCGGCGGTCTCTCCCTTCAGGCGCTCCGGTGAGATGTACGCCAGCGTTCCCGGGACGTCACCGGCGGCCGTCAGCGTGTCTGCCTCGTCGAAGACGGCGAGCCCGAAGTCGAGCAGCCGCACCGACACGTGCTCATCGTCGGCGAGCAGGACATTGGACGGCTTCACGTCGCGGTGGACAATCCCGTGCGCATGCGCGTGCGCGAGCCCGTCGAGGATCTGCGCAGCAGCCTCGACGGTGCTCTCATCGTCGAGCTCACCGGCCCTCAGAGCATGCCGGAATGTCTGGCCGGGGACGTACTCGTAGGCGATGTAAACATGCCCGTCGTCGCTCGCAAAATCCCGTGCTCTCAGACAGCAGTCGTGATCGAGCCGGGCTGCGGCGGACGCTTCACGTTCGGCACGGGACGCCGCCTTGCCCTCGCGGGCGACGATCTTGAGAGCCACGTGGCCGCCTTCGACCTCGTCTCTCGCGAGCCAGACCGATCCCGAGCCGCCGCTGCCGAGCGGCTGGACCGGGCGATAGCGGCCGAGCACAAGCTCGTCGTTGGGCAGCGCGGCGACAGCGTCCATCACAGGCGCCCCGGACTTTCGCGCCGGCCAGCAAACTCCTTTCCCGCCGACGAGGCCGCTACAGTGACCCACGCGGGAGCGCATGAGCGAGCGCGATACCGAGATCGAGTTCGACTTCTTCGAGGAGCCCGACGAGGCCCCGGAGGAGTCGCGAAGCCGCTCCCCGCTGCGGCGGGCGCCGCGCGGCCCGGGCCGGCCGCCGCCGGGTGGCAGCCGCGTGACGCCGCTCATCCGCCTCGTCGTGGTGGTCGTGGTCGCGATCGCGCTCGTCGTCCTGCTCGTGTTCGTCGTCGACCGCTGCCGCGGGAACGGGCGCGAGGCGGCATACGAGGACTACATGAACGACGTCGCCAAGGTCGCGACCGACTCCGAGCAGGCGGGACGCACGTTCGTCTCGATCCTGATCAACCCGACCGCCAAGGTGGCCGACGTCGAGGACCAGCTGCGGGGGCTGGCGACTCGGCAGGACCAGGGGGTCGACCGTGCGCGCGACATCGACCCGCCGGGCGCGCTGCGAGAGCAGCACCGGCACGTGATCGAGGCGCTGCAGCTGCGTGCAAGCGGGCTGCGCGGCCTGGCCGACGCATTCCAGCGCACGACCGGCGTGGCACCGAAAGACGCGGCGGAGCTGCTCGCCGACCAGGCCCGGCGGCTCACCGCAAGTGACGTCGTCTGGGACGATCTCTTCAAGGATCCGGCGGCGCTCGAGCTCGGACGCCGAAACGTCCGTGGCGTTCCGGTGCCCGATTCGAACTTTTTGGCCGACCCGAACCTGGCCTCCGTCGGCCAGCTCAGACCGATCTTCCGCCGCATCCGCACGTCCACTGTCGGCATCCCGAAGGACACCGTGCGCGGGAACCGCATCGTCGCGCTCACGGCGCTCCCGCAGGACGAGGAGCTGTCTACCGAGGAGCTCACCGTCGTGCAGGCGAGCACGCGGCTCTCTTTCCGGGTGGCGGTCGAGAACTCGGGCGACGTGCCGGAGGTGCGGATTCCGGTCACGCTCACGATCCGCAAGCCGCGGCGCTCCATCGTCAAGACCACCGAGATCGCGACCCTTAACCCCGGCCAGACGAAGACGGTGACCTTCACCAACTTCGTGGACCCGCCGATCGGGCCTCAGACCACGATCCTGGTCGAGGTGAAGCCGGTGGATAACGAGGCGAACGACGAGAACAACGTGGCCGAGTACCTTGTCACGTTTACGCTCTAGGGACCGCGCGCGTGGAGCTCGAGACGGTGGCCCTGGTCGTCGCGGCCGCGGCGGGAACGGTCGCGCTCGGGGCAATGGTTCTCGCGGTGGCCCTGGGCCTGCGGCTGCGGCGGTTGCGGGCCGCGCAGCAGGTGCTACTCGGCGGTGAGCGCGGCGACCTCGTCGACTTCGCCGTGTCCCTTCAGGGGCGGATCGACGACCTGCACGGCGCGGTGGACGAGGTGGCGGCGGGGCTCTCGCGCGTCGACCGTCGCGTCGACGGATGCGTCGCGCGGACGTCGGTCATCCGCTACGACGCATTCGCGGGCCTGGGCGGGCAGCAGTCTGCCTCGGTCGCCCTGCTGGACGCCACGCGCACGGGGGTTGTCGTGAGCGCGATTCAGGGGCGCGACTACGCGCGCATCTACGTGAAGGAGCTCGACCGCGGCCGCGCACCAGTGAACCTCTCGCCGGAAGAGACCGAGGCGGTCGAACGCGCCATGGCCCAGTAGCAAAGCTCAGCTCGGGCGCTCCACGGCCCAGGCGCCCGAGCGCGCGGCGCCGCCGCAGGGGAACGCACGCCGTGGCCCAGCAGTTCCCGGCGGCGAGATCCTGTGTTGGGCGCCGTCTTCTCCAGCCTGGGAGAAACCGGCTCGCTTTCGGCGCCAAACGAGCGCTGACACGCGCGACTTCCAGCGATACCGTCAGAGCCGGGCGGGTGGTGGAGGCGTAGAACCCCTTTTAGGGAGGGTGGGGCTTGCCCGTCACACCCCGCCGGAAGAGACCCGGCCGGAGCGGACTTGTCCTGCGGCTCTCGACTAGGTGACGGCGGGTTCTCTCGGTGAGGGCGGCCTGATACTTTTTGGCTAATGCAGCAGGTTCTCGTGCTGAACGCGTCCTACGAGCCGCTCAACGTTTGCTCGGTGCGGCGCGCGTACGTGCTCGTTTTCAAGGGCAAGGCCGAGGTCGTCGAGAAGCTCGACGAGCCCCTAAGATCGGCGACGGACACCTACCCGTGGCCGCACGTGATCCGGCTGCTCACGTACGTCCGCGTGCCACGCATGATCCAGCGCAAGATCTCGCGCCGGGCGCTCTTCGCGCGCGACGGCTGGCGGTGCGTCTACTGCGGCGACACGGGGGGCCGGCTGACGCTCGACCACGTGGTGCCGCGGTCGAAGGGCGGCGACTCCGTGTGGGAGAACGTCGTGACCTCGTGCGCGCCGTGCAACCTGCGCAAGGGCGACCGCCTGCCTGTCGAGGCCGCGATGACTCTGCATGCCTCGCCGCGGCCGCCGGCGCCGGTGCTCTTCATACGCCTCGCCGCGCCGTCCATCCCGACGCGCTGGCAGCCCTACCTCGAGAGCTTCGGCTCCGCGACGCGGACCCAGGCGGCCGAGCCCGCCCGCGCAGCCTAGTCGCGCTCGACCGGTAGGTCGCGCGTCTCCCAGTCGCTCCACGAGCCGGAATAGAGGCGTCCCTCCCTCCCCGCCAGCGCGAGGCGGTGCAGGACGACGCACGCGGTCACGCCCGAGCCGCAGTACGCGACCACATCGCCCTCGGGAATCTCGCGCAGCGAATCCATCCAGGGCGCACTCAGGGCGCCGGGGATGCGGCCCGGCATCTTGTCGATCGGGTTCGGCTCGCCCCGGTAGCGATGGTGGGGCCGCGCATCGAGCACCACGAGCCGCTCGTCCCCGAGTAGCGCGGCCAGCTCGTCCGGGCCAATGGTGTCTCCCGGACGCTCGCGAGCCTCGAACGACCCCGGGACGATCTGCTCCTCGCCGACCGAGAGCGGGCCACGCCAGGCGTCGATACCGCCGGCCAGCACCGCGCACTCGTCGTGGCCGAAGTGGCGGAGCAGCCACCAGAGCCGCTCCGCGCCGCCCAGCGACCCGTACGCGACCACAGTCACGCCGCGCTCGATCCCTGCCCGCGATGCCGCGGCCGCGAACCGCTCCGCGCCGGGCAGTGGATGCCTCCCCGCGTCGCCGACGGAGGTATCCGACAAATCCTCGTCCACATCCAGGAATGACGCACCCGGCACGTGGCCCGCCAGGTAGAGCTCGCGACCCCGCTCGGGGGCACCGAGCTCCCAGCGGCAGTCGACGAACTGGTAGCGCACGAGGGCCAGCCTAAGTGACGCCAGACCTCCCCGGCGGCGTAGGTCCGGGGACCACAACACGGAGGAGATCATGAAGAAGACACTGGGAATCGCCGGACTGGTTGCGGCAGGCCTTGCAGCGTCGGCGCTCGCCGGCGTAGGCCTCCCCGAGCAGGCGCGCGGCGAAGCGGGCTCGACACGCACGATCACAGTAACCGGGACCGGCACCGTGGAGGCTCGGCCCGATCGCGCGGCGTTCTCGTTCGGCGTCGAGAGCCGCGGCGCCACGGCGCGCGAGGCCAGCACGGCCAATGCAGCCGCCATGCGCCGCCTGATCGAGGGGTTGCGCGAGGCGGGCGTCGCGGAGCGCGATCTCCAGACCGAGCAGGTTTCCGTCTGGCCGCAGGGTCCCATGTCCGATGCTAAGCCAAGCGGCGAGCCGGCCGGCTACACGGCCTCGTCGAGCGTCCGCGTGGAGACGTCGGTGGACGCCGCGAGCAAGACCGTCGATGCCGCCACCGCGGCAGGTGCGAACACCCTTTGGGGCCCGGCGCTCACGCGCAGCGAGTCACATTCGCTCGAGGAGCAGGCGCTGGAGCGCGCCCTCGCAGACGCCCGCCGCAAGGCCGAGGCGCTCGCGGACGCGGCGAACACGAGCCTCGGCGAGGTGATAAAGATCGTGGAGGGCGGCGTTGTGGACCAGCCGGTCGTCTACGCCGAGGCGGCCAGGAGCCAGGACGCGGCCGTGCCCGTTGAGCCGGGACGTGTGGAGACGAGCGCCTCGCTGACCGTGACGTTCGCGATCACCTGATCTCGGGGCTGCGCCGTTCTAGCAGGACGACGTCGCGCCACCGGTCCCGCTGCCGGGCGATCGAGGCGCGAACGCCGACCATTCGGAACCCGCAGCTCCGGTGCAGCCGCAGGCTCGACTCGTTCTCCGGAAAGACGCCGGCCTGGAGCGTCCAGACGCCGTTCACCTCGGAGTCGGCAACGAGCCGCTCCAGCAAGGCCCTGCCCACGCCGCGACCCCGCGCCGCGGGCGCCACGTAGACGGAGACCTCGGCCACGCCTGCGTAGCAGGCTCGCTGTGAGACGCGGGCGAGCGCCGCCCAGCCGACCACCTCGCCGTCCTGGAGGGCCACGAGCCGGTGGCCCTCCAGGTGCGCTGCGTCCCATGCGCCCCAGGAGGGCGTGTCCGTCTCGAAGGTGGCGTCTCCAGTTGCGATCCCCGCGGCGTAGATCTCCTCCACCGCGGGCCAGTCGGAGGCGGCCAGGCGCCGCAGGCGCAGCGCCCCGTCGCCCATGCCGTCCACCTGACCGGGACGCGCCAGCTTCCCGGCTAGCAGTCGAAGTAGAGGGAGAACTCGGCCGGGTGCGGGCGCAGCCGCACCGTATCCACCTCGTGCTCACGCTTGTACGCGACCCACGTCTCCAACAGCTCCTCGGGAAAGACACCGCCCTTCGTCAAAAACTCGTGGTCGACTTCGAGCGCCTCAAGCGCCTCGGCAAGCGATCCCGGCACCTGCGGCACGCCGGCACGCTGCTCGTCGAAGAGGTCGTAGTCCGCGGGCGCGCCCGGGTCGAGCCCGCGCTCGATGCCGTCGAGACCGGCCATCAGCATCGCCGAGAACGCGAGGTACGGGTTCGCTGCCGAGTCGGGGGGGCGGAACTCGATCCGCTTCGCCTTCGGCGACTCCGAGTACATCGGGATGCGGATGCACGCGGAGCGGTTGCGCTGCGAGTAGACGAGGTTGACCGGCGCCTCGTAGCCCGGCACGAGCCGCCGGTACGAGTTCGTCGTCGGCGCGCAGAAGGCCAGCAGCGCCGGCGCGTGCGCGAGCAGGCCGCCAACGTAGGCGCGGGCGAGTTCCGACAGCCCGGCGTAGCCCGACGGGTCTGCCATCAGCGTCTCGCCGCCCTGCCAGAGCGACTGGTGCGTGTGCATGCCCGAGCCGTTGTCGCCGAACAGCGGCTTCGGCATGAAGGTCGCGGTCTTGCCGACCGCGCGCGCGACGTTCTTGATCACGTACTTGTAGGTCATGATCTGGTCGGCCATGCGCGTCAGGGTCGTGAAGCGCAGGTCGATCTCGCACTGCCCGCCCGAGGCGACCTCGTGGTGGTGGAACTCGCACGGGATGCCGAGGCGCTCGAGCGTCAGCACCATGCGCGTGCGCAGGTCGTGGAGCGTGTCGGACGGCGCGGTCGGGAAGTAGCCCTCCTTGAGGCGCGCCGTATAGCCGAGCCCCGGCTTGCCGGAGTTCCAGTAGCCCTCGGCCGAGTCGACCGCGTAGTGCGAGCAGTTCGGCCCGAGCTCGTAGTGCACCTCGTCGAAGACGAAGAATTCGCACTCGGGCCCAAAGTACGCGGTGTCGGCGACGCCGCTCGCGCTCAGGTACTTCTCCGCGCGCCGCGCGACACCGCGTGGGTCCTTGCCATAGGGCTCGCGCGTCACGGGGTCAGCGATCTCGCAGATCAGCGAGAGCGTCGGCGCCGCGGTGGTGGGATCGAGGATCGCAGAGGTCGGGTCCGGCATGAGCAGCATGTCCGACTCGGAGATGCCCTGCCAGCCGCGGATGGACGAGCCGTCGAAGCCGAGCCCCTCGTCGAAGGCGGATTCGTCGAACGCGGTCACCGGAAGCGTCACGTGCTGCCAGGTGCCGAGCAGGTCGCAGAACTTCAGGTCGACCATCTCTGCGCAGGTCTGACCCGCCCACTCGAGAGCCTTGGCCGCGTCCGGCTTCGTCTTGGAGCCGTTCGCGAGGTAGTGCCTGTCCAGCTGAGTGTCGCTCACCGCGTCCTCCTCCGTTGGTCCACGAAAAAAGCCCCAGGACTTCGAAAGTCCTGAGGCCCCATTGCCTCGGCGCGGGCCTTCGGCGGCCCGCACTTCGCACCTTAGCCTAGAACCGCTTCCGGACGAAGCAAGATGGCCTTCCGTCCCTGCAAGCTCGGCACACTCGCGCGCCACCGTTCGAGCAGACTGCACTCACCCCTCGGTGAATCCCGGCGGCCGGTCGGCCCCTGGCCCTGGCCTTCGCCTCGATCTGGGTCGGCGGGCGGGCCCTCGGCCAGCTCGCCTGGCGCGACCCTTGCGTGACCACCCTGTCGCGCGTTACCCTGGGCGAGCGATGTTGCTCCTCGGCTGAGTCTCTGCATCCGCGCGCGGGCCCCCTCGGAGGCCTGACGCCGTGTACTCGCCGACCCTGAAGGAGCAACCGCATGATCGAAACCGAAGCCATGACCACTGACGTCGAGCCGCACGTCGGCCCGACGCCGGCGGTCGAGGTGGTGAATCTCCGCAAGGAGTTCATCCGCAAGGAGGGCAAGGGCCGACTCCGAGGGAAGCGCCGTCGCCGCGTACCCGCGATCCAGGACTTGACCTTCACCGTCGAGCATGGCGAATGCGTCGCGGTCCTGGGGCAGAACGGTTCGGGCAAGTCGACCATGATCCGGCTGCTGTCGACGCTGCTCCTGCACGACGGCGGGACGGCGCACATCTTCGGGCACGACGTCTTCGCAGAGCCACGAGCCGTCCGCCGACTTGTCAACCGGGTCTCGGTCGAAGCCTCCTTCTTCAAGAAGATGTCCGCAGCCGAGAACCTCGGCTACGCGGCGCGCTTCTACGGCATGACCGCCTCGCAGACGCGCGGGCGCATCCCGGAGATCCTCGACCGCGTCGGCTTCCCGGCCAAGCGCAGCGGCGAGCCGATGGAGGCGCTCTCGCGCGGCATGCAGCAGAAGGTGGCGCTGGCGCGCGCGCTGCTCACCTCGCCCGTGCTGCTGCTGCTCGACGAGCCCACGACCGGCCTCGATCCGCGCTCCAAGCTCGAGGTGCAGGAGTTCGTCCGCGAGGTCTGGAAGAGCCACGACGCGACCATCCTGCTCTGCACGCACGACCTGGTCGAGGCCGAGGCCCTTGCCGACCGCGTCGGGATCCTGCATCGGGGCAACCTGCTCTCGCTGGAGCCCGTCGAGGAGCTGAAGCAGCGTTACGGCGCCGCGACGCTGGAGGAGGCGTTCTTTTCGGCCACCGGCGCCTCGCTCGAGGAGGAGACGCACGACGAGGACGAGCGGGAGGTGTGGGCCTGATGCGCGGAGCTGCGGAAGCGCTGCGGCACGAGGTAATCGGGCTCGGAGGCGTTCTCGAGCGCAACTGGTACCTGGTCAAGCGCTACGCGTGGTGGGAGCTCGCCTTCTTCATCTGGACGGCGGCCAACACGCTGACGATCGTCTTCATCGGCAAGGGCATCGAGGCCGGGGGCGGGCAGATCGACCTCGACTTCGTCACGACCCAGCTCCTGATCGGTGCGGTCATCTGGTCATACCTCGGCATCGTGTTCGAGATCCTCGTCGAGACAGTTGCCTGGGAGCGCTGGGAGGGCACGATCGAGTACACGTTCATGGCCCCGCTCTCGCGACCGGTGCACCTGCTCGGCATGGGACTCTTTGCCGTCGGCTACGGCGTCGTGCGCGCGTCGATCGTGTTCGCGGTGATCGCCGCTTTCTTCGGGCTGAGCATGCCGAACGCCAACTTCGTCGCCGCGCTGCTCGTGCTCGCGGTCGCCTCGGTCTCGTTCATCGGCATCGGGATGATGGCGGCGGTGCTGCCGCTGATCTCGCCCGAGAAGGGAACGCAGATCGGCTTCGTCGGACAGGGGATCCTGCTCGTGATCTCGGGCGTCTACTACCCCGTCGACGTGCTGCCGGGCTGGATGCAGGCGCTCGCGACCATCTCGCCGGCGACCTACGCGCTCGACGGTATCCGCGACGCGATCCAGCGCGGTGACGGCGTGACGGCGATGGGGGACGAGCTCTGGCCGCTGGCCGTGATCGGGGCGATCTCGATCCCGCTCGGGCTCTGGGTGTTCCAGCTCGGCGAGCGGCACGCAAAGCGCCACGGCAAGCTCAAGCGGTCGGGATGAGGCCCGAGCGCCTGACCGCGCTCGCGCGAAAGCTCGCCGGAGCATGCCCCGATGAGCTGGGGCGGGAGATCGCGGCAACCGGCTCCGTGGGAGCGGGGCTCGCAGACGAGCACTCGGATCTCGAGCTGCTCTTCCTCTGCGACGGCGTACCGACCGCCTCCGACGTACGCGCCTGGCTCGAATCGGTCGGCGCAACCGAGGTGCTCGCGGGCCAAGAGGGTTCCGGCACCTGGGCATGGTGCCGCCTGGACGGCGTCGAGGTGGAGCCGTACTGGGGTCGCGCGGACGAGGCAAGGGCGGAAGTCGAGGCGATCGCGAACGCCGAGGCGCTCGAGCATCGGAGGGTCGCCTTTGCCCATGTGGTGGCGAACACGCTACCGCTGCGCACGTCCGGGCTCTTCGCAGAGCTTCGCCGCCGCCTCGACCCGTATCCGGAGCCGCTGGCACGGCGCCTCGTCGAGCACGCTGTCTCCGGCTGGGAGATTCCGTCGCCGCGGCTCGGGTCCGCGCTGCGGAACGACCGGGCCGTGACCGAGTCGTCCCTCCTTAACGAGGCCGGGCGCGCCCTCCGCGTCGTCTTCGCCCTCAACCGCCGCTGGGAGCCGCCGCGCTGGAAGTGGCTCGCGCACCATGCGGCCAATCTCGAGATCGCCCCGCCGCGCCTTGCCGAGCGCGTCGCCGCCTCGCTTGTCGAGCCCGATGCGATCGCGGCCGTGCGGCTGATGGCAGAACTCGTCCGAGACGCGCTGGCTTTGGTCCCCGTCAGGATCGACGTCGAGAGCGCGCGGATCGGGACGAATGCGCGTCTCGAGGTGCTGAGCCGGCGGGAAGGCTCGTCGTGATCCGCCGCGCCGACACGGACGCTGATCTCGAAAGCTGGGTCGACGTGTGGAACGCGATCACGCCGCGAGAGCCGCTCTCCGCCGCGATCGTCCGCGAACGCTGGGACCGCCAGCCGGATCGGCTCTACCTCGTCGCCGAGGACAAGGACCGCGTCGTCGGCATCGGCCTCGCCGGCCCCTCGGATACGCCGCGTAGGGGTTTCGTCGTCGTGCGCGTCATGCCCGAGTCGCGGCGCCGCGGCATCGGCTCGGCGCTCTACGAGCAGGTGGAGGCGCACGCGCTGTCGCTCGCACCCTCGGCGCTGTCGACGCACGTTGCGGAGGACTCCGAGGAGGGCCGCCGCTTCGCGGGCCGGCGCGGCTACGTCAAGGTCGACCGGCAGGTCGAGCTCGTGTACACCCTCCGGGGCGACGAGGCGTGGCCGGAGCTGCCGGCGGTCGAGATCGTCGAGCTCACCGAGGACCTGCGCGAGGCTGCCTACGAGATCACGAAGGAAGCGTGGGCCGACTTCCCGCTCCCGGAACCGGTGCCCGCGCCCGCATGGGACGACTGGGTCCGCGAGGAGTTCGACGGCCCGATCGCGTTCGCCGCCGTGGAGGACGGCAGGCTCGTCGGGTACGCCGCGCTGATGGCGCAGCCGGTCGACGGCCTGCTCGAGCACGGGCTGACCGCGTGCCTGCGCACGCACCGCGGCCGCGGCATCGGCACGGCCCTCAAGCGTGCCCAGATCGCCTGGGCGGCGCGGAACGGCTACCGCGAGCTGATCACGTTCACGCAGGACGGCAACGACGCGATGCGGGCGGTGAACGAGAAGCTCGGCTACGAGGAGCAGCCGGCCTGGCTGACCATGCGCCACAACGTGCGATGAGGCGCGCCGACCCGGTCCGTTTTTACTACTTCAGCGAGTTCTGGTGGGCGTTCGGCTCGACGGTGTCGTTCACGGTCACCGGCGTCTACTTCGTCCGCGAGCTCGGGCTCAACCCGCTCGAGCTCGTGCTGGTCGGCACGGTGATGGAGCTCTCGGTGTTCCTCTTCGAGGTGCCGACCGGCGTCGTCGCGGACACGTACTCCCGCCGGCTCTCGATCATCGTCGGATGGGTCATTCTGGGGGCTGGGATCGTACTCGTCGGTGCCGTGCAGTGGTACCCGGCCGTCCTGCTCGGCTACGCGATCTGGGGTCTCGGCTGGACGTTCACGAGCGGCGCCTACACGGCGTGGATCACCGACGAGGTCGGCATCGACCGCGTCGGCCGAATCCTGGCGCGCGGACAGCAGCTGAGCTACCTGGGCGCGATGCTCGGCATCGGCGTCAGCATCGCCCTGGCACTCGTCGACCTCGGGCTCGCGGTTGCTGCCGGCGGCGCATTGGTAGCGCTGCTCGCCGTCTTCGGCGCGCTGGCGATGCCGGAGGAGGGCTTCCGCCGGCGCCCGCCCGAGGAGCGGGAGAACACCTGGCGCGAGCTCCGCACCACTGCCTCGGCCGGCGGTCGCTACGTCCGTGCGCAACCGCTCCTGCTCCTGATCATGGGCATCGCGTTCTTCGCCGGGGCCTCGACCGAGAGCTTCGATCGGCTGAACGAGGCGCAGTTCATCCGCAACGTGGGGCTCCCGTCGATCGCCGGTCTCGACTCCGTCGTCTGGTTCGGGATCTTCGGGCTCGGCACGCTCGTCATCGGACTGGTGGCGTCGCAGGTGCTCGTCCGCCGCTTCGAGCGGGTCGGTCGAGAGGGCCTCGCGCGCCTGCTCTTCGGAATCACGGCCGTTCAGGCCGGGGCGGTGGTGGTCTTCGCCCTCGCCGGCAATCTCGCCCTCGCACTGGCCGGCTTCTGGCTCTACTACCTGACGCGTTCGCTGGCCTCGCCGGCCTACGACGTCTGGCTGAACGAGAACATCAGCGAATCGAGCGTCCGTGCAACCGTCATCTCGATCACGAACCAGTCGGACGCGATCGGGCAGGTCGGCGGCGGTCCGGCGCTCGGCGGCATCGGGACGGTGTTCGGCCTGCGGGCGGCCCTGGTTGCCGGCGGCACCCTGCTCGTGCCGGCACTGGCGCTGTACGGTCGTGCCGTCCGGCGCCACGGCTGCGAACCCGAGCTCGACCAGCTCCCGACCGCCGCCGAGACCTAGCGCGGCTATACGGGATTGGATACGAGCAGCCGCAGCCCCACGTCGTACCCGTCGAGCTCGCGCAGATGACCGTGACGCGCGTCCCAGGTCCCGTCTTGGAGGTCGCGCTCGACCGCCTCGACGACGCGGTTGACGACCTCCGGGGGCATCCGTGCGAAGCCGGAGGTCGAGTTGCGTGCCCGGGCTCGAGTACCCGCTCGGGGTGAGCCCAGAATGACCGGGTGTCCAGTCGGGCGTGTCGCGGGGAATCGGCACCTCCCGGACGTTGACCTCTGCGTCGAGCCACCGGGCGGCGTCCACGCTTCGATCTTCGAGGGGCAGCGGGTAGGCCCCAGCAGGGATCGCCCGCGGCAGTGTCGGGTCGCGCTGAGCGATCATCACCTCGCTTGCTTCAGCGCCACCACGCGAATCTACGCCGCGGTAGACTGCCGGCGTTGGTTGAGGCGACGAGGCCTCGGGCGGGACACGCCCGGGGCTTTTCCTGTTTCAGAGGAGGTTTCGCATGGCACAGGTCGAGACGAGGAACCGGGCAACGTCGAGCGAGGAGGCCCGCCGCGACGTACTGTCGCGCGTGGAGCAGGACGGCGTCGAGTTCGTCCTGCTCTGGTTCACGGACCTGGAGGGGCACCTGAAGAGCTTCGCTATCACGCCGGGCGAGCTCGCCCCGGCGCTCGACGACGGAATGGGCTTCGACGGCTCGTCGATCACGGGGTTCAACGCGATCGAGGAGTCAGACATGGTCGCGATCCCCGACCCGGGCACGTTTCAGCTCATGCCGTGGAAGCAGGGCGAGACGAAGGTCGCACGCATGATCTGCGACGTCGTCACCCCCGACGGCGAGCCCTACGAGGGCGACCCGCGCCACGTGCTCCGCCGCGCGCTCGAGCGCATGCGCTCACTTGGCTTCGACACGTTCAACGTCGGCCCCGAGCTCGAGTACTTCCTGTTCCGCGACGACAAGGGGACGGAGACGCTCGACGAGGGCGGCTACTTCGCCATGACGACCATGGACGCCGCGAGCGAGCTGCGCCAGGAGACCGTGCGCGCGCTCGAGGGGATGGGCATCCCGATCGAGTACGTGCACCACGAGGTCGGCCCGTCACAGCACGAGATCGACATGCGTTTCGCGCCCGCGCTCGACATGGCCGACGACACGCTCACGTACCGGCTGATCGTCAAGGAGATCGCCAAGAAGGCGGGCTACCACGCGACCTTCATGCCGAAGCCGATCTTCGGCGAGAACGGCTCCGGGATGCACACGCACCAGTCGCTCTTCACGGACGGCCGCAACGCGTTCTTCGACGCGGACGACGAGTGGCACCTGTCCGAGGTCGGCAAGGCTTTCATCGCGGGGCAGCTGCGCCACGCGCGGGAGATCGCGGCCGTGTTCGCGCAGTGGGTGAACTCGTACAAGCGGCTCGTGCCCGGGTACGAGGCACCCGTCTACGTCGCGTGGTCTCGCCGCAACCGCTCGGCGCTGATCCGCATTCCGCTCTACAAACCCGGCGCCGAGCAGGCGACGCGTGCCGAGATCCGCTGCCCGGACCCGGCGTGCAACCCGTACCTGACGTTCGCCGCGCTGCTCCACGCGGGCCTCGAGGGGATCGAGCAGGGGTACGAGCTGCCGGACCCGATGGAGACGAACCTCTACCACCTGACGGCGGAGCAGCGGCGCGAGCGCGGCATCGTCGCCCTGCCCGAGACGCTCGGCGAAGCAATCGACGAGCTGGCCGGCTCGGAGCTGGCGCGGAAGGCGCTCGGCCCGCACATCTTCGAGCGCTACGTCGAGCTCAAGCGCAAGGAGTGGGACGAGTACCGCGTGCAGCTCACCCAGTGGGAGCTCGACCGCTACCTGGCCGTCTTGTAACGGGGGAACTTCTAACGGGGGAACCCTGGTTTCCCCGTTGGCCCCCTCCTTGCCACCGTTCGCGAGGTTCGAGTTGTTGGCGGGGCCGGCGGCTCGTGGCGTGATTCACCGTTGCCTGGTTGTGTTGTTCGCCTGCCGCCGGGACAAGCCCGGCTCCGGCGGCGGGTGTTTGGTGGCCTTACGGTCAGCCGCTTTTTTTGGGGAACCTCGGTTCCCCTTGCCCCTCCGAAGGGCGGAAACGGCCCGCTTTTTCTGGGGGCGCCTGATCGCCGCATCGGACCTGTCCTAAGGGGTCAGGTAGCGCGGCGCGGCGAAAAGCGCAAGAATGGAGTCGTTCACCGGTTCCGCCGACTTTGGCGGACGGCGGAATCGCTGACGGCCGACTGCGGGGTGCGAGAGCACCTCGTGGTCGTTCCAGGCCAGAACGCGGTGCGCGCCTGGCTAGAAGAAGGTGCGGATCTGGTCGCGCTCGAGGCGTAGGTCGATCGTGCGCCGCCGACCGTCGATCTCGCGGATCGCCTCGGCCGGCACCATCCGCCGTGGCGAGAAGAAGCGCGACCGCACGGATAGGGCGTCGGGCTCGTCGGGGCGCGTCCCATAAAGCGGACACTCGACTCGGCCGAGCAATCGGCCAGCCGCGTCAGCGACGAGGAAGCCGACCGTGGAACGGAGATCTACCTCGACGGTGCTCACCGGATCGAGGGTATCCCCGAGCTGCAAGGAGAGTCCGGCGCTGAGGTAAGCAGTTTGTTAGAACTCGGTTCAGAATGAAGGCTCGCCGGCGAGGCGCGCTGGGCGAGTGCGAGTCTAGGACGCAGGGAGCGTCAATAGCAGCGCTATTGGCGCGACTGAGGACGACGGATCGCGCCGTCCAGCGTGTCTCGGCGGCAT
>JBHEMZ010000127.1:0-47978 GCA_046262315.1 Gaiellaceae bacterium | reverse complement strand
AGCCTGGCGCTCTCCCGGCGGCGGTCGGCCACGACGCGACCGTACGAGCCGCGCCGGTCGACGCCCTCACCGACTGCGTGCGGGCGGACTCTCAGATTTCAAAGAACAAGCAAAACCAAAATCAAGGTTGACCCATGAGCGAGACGTTCGGCGACTGGGGCGGCCGCTACGTTCCCGAGACGCTGATCCCCGCGCTCGACGAGCTCGAAGCAGGGTGGCGCGTCGCGTGCGACGACCCGCTCTACCGCGCCGAGCTCGACGCGCTCCTCACGTCCTACGCGGGCCGCCCCACCCCCCTGACGCTCGCGGAGCGCTTTGCTCCCGGCACACGGCTGTGGCTGAAGCGCGAGGATCTCCTCCACACGGGCGCCCACAAGCTGAACAACGCGCTCGGCCAGGCCGTGCTCGCCCGGCGGCTGGCGAAGCGCCGCATCGTGGCCGAGACAGGCGCGGGCCAGCACGGCGTGGCCACGGCGACGGTGTGCGCCCGGCTCGGCTTCGAATGCGTCGTCTACATGGGCGCGGAGGACATGCGCCGCCAGCGGCCGAACGTCGAGCGCATGCGCCTGCTCGGCGCCGAGATCGTGCCGGTCGAGTTCGGCACCCAGACGCTCAAGGAGGCGACGAGCGAGGCGATCCGCGACTGGATCGCCAACGTGGAGACGACCTACTACCTGATCGGCTCGTGCGTCGGGCCGTCGCCGTACCCCGAGCTCGTGCACGAGCTCCAGGCGGTCATCGGCCATGAGGCGCGCGTGCAGGTGCTGGACGGCGAGGGCCGGCTGCCGGACGCAGTGGTGGCCTGCGTGGGCGGGGGCTCGAACGCGATCGGCATCTTCAGCGCGTTCCTCGCCGACGACGAGGTACGGCTGGTCGGCGTCGAGGCCGCCGGCGCAGCGAGCCTGAGCGCGGGGCGCGCCGCCGTGCTGCACGGGGCGCGCTCCTCGGTGCTCGCGGACGACGACGGCCAGGTGGCGGACGCGCACTCGATCTCGGCGGGGCTCGACTATCCGGGCGTCGGGCCCGAGCACGCGGCGCTCCGCGACCGGGGCCGCGTGGAATACGTGACCGCGACGGACGACGAGGCGCTCAGCGCCTTCGGGCGGCTTGCCCGCACGGAGGGCATCCTGCCCGCGCTGGAGCCTGCGCACGCCCTGGCGCGCGCCGCCGAGCTCGACGCGGAGCTCGTGCTCGTGTGCCTCTCGGGTCGCGGAGACAAGGATCTCGACCAGGTGGCGGGAGCTGATCTCGCCCAACGAGGCTCGTGAAGCGGCGGTGTCCGTGGCGCGCAAAGCGCTCGTCATCTACCTGATGGCGGGCCTCGACACGCCCGCGCTCGCGGAGGCGGCTGTGGAGGCGGGCGCCGACCTCGTCGAGCTCGGCTTCCCATTCTCGGATCCGCTCGCGGACGGGCCCGTCATCCGCCGCGCCGCCGAGCGCGCCCTCGCCGAGGGCATGCGCACCACCGCCTGCCTCGAATGCCTGGCCGAGACCCACCGGCGGGTCGGCGTGCCGCTCGTGCCGATGACGTATGCCTCGCTACTCGAGGCCTACGGCTGGGAGCGCTTCGACCGAGACGCCCGTGCAGCCGGCGCCTCCAGCCTGATCGTCGCCGACCTGCCGGCAGACGAGCGCGCCGCGCTCCGCCGCGTCCAGCTCGTCGCGCCGACCTCGACCGACGAGCGGTTGCGGATCGCGGCAGAGCGGACCGACGGCTGGCTGTACCTCGTGACCCTCACCGGAACGACCGGCGCGCGTGACCGGCTCTCGCCCCAGCTCGCGCCGCTCGTCGAGCGCGCGCGCCGGGTGACCGACCTGCCGCTCTACGCCGGCTTCGGCATCTCGACACCCGAGCAGGCGTCCGCCGCCGCGGCGCTCGCCGACGGCGTAATCGTCGGCACGGCAGCGCTCGCCGCCGCCGAGGAGAGTCCGGCCGCCCTCACCGGCCTTGTCTCCTCACTCCGCGTCGCGCTCGACGCTACGGGCTAGGCAGCAGCCGGTCGCCGTTGAAGTACGCGACCGCTGCGGGCTGCACGGAGGGGGTCGGCCGCGCCACCGCCTCGCGCTCCAGGCCCGGAGGCCAGCCATCGCCCGCCTCGAAAGAACAGTCGGGGCTGAGTGGCGTTGCGTCGCGGAGCACCGGCACGTCAAAGGGCGCGTCCCACGTCGTGAGAGCGTCCCACCCGCCGTCCCGCCTCCGCTCGACTGTCACGGACCCGGCCCGCCGCGACCGCACGTGCACGGGGATGCACACCGCGACACGCAGGTCGGCGCGCCCGTGACGCTCGAGCGCGGCGCGCAGCGTGGCGCCCGGGAAGACGTGGGCCGTGCGCAGGCCCACGGGCGCGGTCACGAGCACGAGCTCTCCGCCCGGGGGCCCCAGGTCCGACGCGTCTGCGACCACCTCGCTCGCCAGCCGCTGCGCCGCCGGCCAGTCGCGCGCGGACAGGAGGCACAGCGCGAGTGCCCCGACGCCGACCGCCGCGAGAACGCCCGCGCTGCGACGGCCTGGCGCCGGCGCCAGCGCGCCGAGCACGAGGGCGAGCCCGACGGACGGAAGCAGGAGCAGGCGCTCGCCGTTCGCCGTGTTCAGATCGACCGCGAGGTTGAGTGCCGGCACGATCGCAATCGTGAACCACAGCCCACCGCAGAGCGCGAGCCGCAGGCGCGTTCGCTCGCCCGCCCGCCACAGGACGAAGCATCGCCACCCGGCGAGCGCGAGCAGCGCCGCCGGCACGACGAGCAGCGCGGCATGGCGCAGGGGCTGAAGCTGCGGCGGGGACAGCGCCGCGAGCACGTACGACCCAGCCACGCCCAGCGCGCGTAACGAGCTCCACGGGTATTCGGAGTACCCGCCGGCGCCGCCCACCACCGCGGTGCGCGCGGCGAGCACTCCGAGCTGCGCGGCCGCCATGGCGGCGGGGAGGAGCCAGCGCCGGCGCGCCTCTCCCGCAGCGGCGAGTACCACCGCCGCGAGCAGCGGGAGCACGAAGGCGCTTTCCTTGGCGAAGGCCGCCGCCGCTGCCAGTCCGGCCGCGAGGAAAACGCGCTCCCCCGCCCGCCGGCTCGACAGGGCGGCGAGCAGCGAGCCGAGCGCGAGCCCGCCGGCCAGCAGATCGGTGCTCCCTGAGATCCACGCCACGGACTCCCCGTGACGGGGGTAGAGGGCGAAGCCGAGCGCCCCCACCCACGCCGCCCATTCGCCCGCCAGGCGTCGAACGAGCGCCCACACCTCGAGCGTGAGCACGGCCGCCAGAGCGAGGTTGCCCGCGTGGAAGGCGCCGGGTGCGGTTCCCGACGCGCGGTCGATGGCTGCGTGCCAGAGCACCCACAGCGGCCGGTAGAAGTGCCCCGCGCCGCCGCCGAGATCGTTGTGTGCGAACGCCCACAGCGGGCCGTCGTAGCGCCCGAGCGTGCGCAGCAGGATGAAGTCGTCGGCCAGGAACCCCGCGCCGAGCGCAGGCGCCCAGGCGAGCGCGGCGACGAGCGCCAGCAGAGCGAGGGCGACGGCGCGGCGACCGCGAAGGCCGGCGGCCATCACGCGAAGCTACGTTCGGGGGTGGCGCGCGGTCGCGATCTCCCGCTCGCCGGCCACCTTCTCGATCATCGCGAAGCGCTCATTCTGCGTAAGCACGCGCTCCACGTCGGCGATCAGGTGCTCGGGCATGATCGCGAAGCGGATCGGGCTCGATCGCACCTCTTCGTACTCCTCCCGCGTGAGCCGGATCTTCTCCATGCAGTCGCCGAGGCCGCATTCGCAGAAGTACTCGTCCAGCGTGCGTGGCTCCAGAAGCCCGCGGGCGCTCATACGGTCCTCGACTTGCCGGACGCGCTCGTTGACGTCCCGGTGCAGCGCCTCGTTCTTGACGATCCGCTCGGTGCGCTCGCTCATGCGAGTCAGCCTAGAGCACCCGCCGGGACCGGCACAACGGAAGGCGACGCTACTTGAGCCAGGGAGCGAGGAAGCTCTCGATCTCATCGCAGCCCCGCGGCTGCTCGAGCCGGGCGTGCACGCGCTTGCCCTCCACGACGACGAGCGTCGGCACCGCCTCGATCCCGAACCGCGCCGTCAGATCCGGCCGCTCCTCGCGACCGACACGGTAGAGGCGGAACGTGCGGTGATTCCCGCGCCTCTGGAGCACCTGGGCGAGGAACCCCTCGACCCGCCGTGACGGCCCCGACCGCGAGGAGTGGAAAAACACGAGCCCGGGCCGTGAGGCCTGCGCGTCGGCGGGGGATCCGTCGCGGAGCACCACGCCTACCGTATCGAGGGCTTCGTGAGCGCCAGCGCGCGGGCGTCTTGAGATTTCCACACAGTCGTCGGGTGGCGCACGGCCGGCGATCTCCTGCCCGTCGCGTCCAAAGGGCGGAGTCAGCCGGACCGACTGCGACGAGCGCGAGCACAGTTCCGTCCTTTGAGACGGCGGCGGACCGCTGCCCCCGTCGAACGCGGCCGCCGCCATCACTTCGCCGAGCGTGGTTGGTATGTGGAGGAGAGCTCGGACGAGGCGGTAAGCCTCTCACGGACCGCCGCTGCTTCCGTCTCGAAAGCGTCCGCATCTGTATGCATTCGCGGACAGTGGACTACGCTTGGCCTTGCTCTCGCCCCAGGGGTTATCGGCCGGAGGCGGGGGGCAGGAGGAGGCCATGGAGGGACGAGACGTGGCCGTAGTCGACACGCCCTGCGCGATGCGGGGGGCGGTGTGATCGTGGTACGCCTAACCGCATGAGCGGCACAGGGCGAACAGACAGCGCTTCGCGGAGTGTCGCCGACGCGCGCGACGCGGAGCGGTGGCGCTTGGAGGAGCTGCTCGAACTGGTCGGCCCGCACCTCGTCACCGACGCGAACGGCACGATCATCGAGGCGAACACGGCGGCCGGCGGCCTCCTCGGCTGCCCCCCGCGGCACCTGGCGGGGAAGCGGCTCGAGGCCTTCGTGCCCCGGGAGGCCCGGCGCGACTTCCGGAGCTGGCTCGCGCGCGCCTCGACGGGAGCCGCGCGCCTCGACTTCGACCTCCGCCTCGAGCAATTCGAGGGGAGCATCTTCGACGCGGCCGTGATCGTCGCGCGCGTCGGCGGGGCTGGCGGGCTGCGCTGGCTGATCCGCGACGTCACGAAGGAGCGCCAGGCCGAGCGCGCCCTGTTGGAGCTGAACGCTCACCTCGAGCGGCATATCGGGCTGAGGACGGCCGAGCTGGAACGCGCGTACGCGGAGCTCGAGACGCGCCGCGCGTACTTCGAGACGGTCGTCCAGCGGATTCCCGCCGGGGTCATGCTCGCGGAGGCGCCGAGCGGCCGCATCACGCTTGTGAACGACGCCGCGCTGGCGGTGCTCGGCCGCGGCGTGCCGAACGCGCGGAGCCTCGGCGAGTACAGCGGCGCGGAGGGGTTCCGCCGGGACGGGTCGCGCGTGAAAGCACGTGAATGGCCGCTACCCCGCGCGCTCCGGGGAGAGGTGGTGACCGCCGAGCGCCTCACGCTCGTCCGCCCCGGAAGCGAGCCGCGTGTGGTCGAGATCAACTGCTCGCCCGTGCGGGACCCCAACGGGCGCATCGTGGCCGCCGTTTCCATCTTTCTGGACGTCACCGAGCGCGGCCGGCGCGAGCAGGCAGCGTACGAGTTCACGGCCAACGCGGCGCACGAGCTGCGGACGCCGGTGGCCGCCATCATCAGCGCAGTCGAAGTACTCCAGGCTGGGGCCAAGGACGTGCCGGCGGAGCGCGACCGCTTTCTCGCGCACGTGGAACGCGAAGCCGACCGGCTGGCGCGGCTCGTGCGCGCCCTGCTCGTGCTGGCGCGCTTCCAGAGCGGCACTGAGCCCGCCCGCCTCGAGCTGGTGCGGCTGCGACCCATCCTCGACGAGGCCGTCCGGTCGGTGCGCCCCGCAGCCGGAGTCGAACTCGCGGTGCGTTGCCGCTCGGACGTGGCCGCGCTGGCGAACCGCGACCTGCTCGAGCAGGCAGTCCTCAACCTGGTGGTCAACGCGGTCCGTTACACGTCACAGGGGCGCATCGGCGTGACCGGCAGGCGGCGTCGCGGCAAGACGTTCGTGGAGGTCGTGGACACCGGCCGCGGCATGACATCGGCGCAGGTGGAACGGGCCGCCGAGCGGTTCTACCGGGGCGTCGCTCCAGACCGCGACGGCTTCGGGCTCGGCCTGGCGATCGCGCGCCAGGCGATCGAGGCGATGGGCGGGACCCTCGAGCTCGAGTCCCAGCCGGGTCAGGGCACGACCGCTCGAATCGAGCTCCGGGGCGCGCAGGTCGTGCGCACGTGAACGGGCGCATCCTCATCGTCGACGACGAGCCGGCAATCGTGGACTCGGTCGCCTACGCGCTGCGGAGCGAGGGCTTCGAGGTCGCCACTGCGGAAGACGGCGAGCGTGCCATCGCGGCCGCGGAGGCGGACGGCTTCGACCTGATCGTGCTCGACATCATGCTGCCGCGGCTTTCCGGGGTCGAGGTCTGCCGGCGCCTCCGTGAAGGCGGCGACGTGCCGATCATCATGCTCAGCGCGCGCGACGCGGAGGTCGACCGCGTGCTCGGCCTGGAGAGCGGGGCGGACGACTACGTCACGAAGCCCTTCTCCATGGTTGAGCTCCTGAGCCGCGTGCGGGCGTTGCTCCGCCGCCGTCAGCTCGACCGTAGCGCCGGCGGCGGCGCGACGCGCAGGCTCGGGCGCCTGGAGGTCGACCCCGTGCGCCACCAGGTGCAGGTGGAGGGCCTGCCGGTTCGGCTGACGCCCTCAGAGTTCAAGCTCCTCGCTCTGCTCGCGGAGGAGCCCGAGCGCGTCTTCACGCGCCGCGAGATCATGCAGCACCTCTGGGAGAGCGACTACGTGGGCGACCAGCGGGCGTGCGACATCCACGTCTCGAACGTGCGCCGCAAGATCGAGCTCGATCCGAAGAACCCGCAGCAGTTGCTGACGGTGCGTGGGGTGGGCTACAAGCTCGTGCCTGTGTGAGCAGACGCTCACACAGCCTGCGCGAAACCGAAGGCTCGGCCCTCGCGCGCCGCAGAGCGGCTGGGTAGCCTCGTCCTGTGCCGGTGCAGCAGCTCTCGATCACCGTGGCGGAGGTAGGCGAGCGAACCACCATCGTTGCCGTGCACGGCGAGCTTGACCTCGCCGGTGCCGACGAGTTCCGCGCCGCCCTCGAGACCCGCAACGGGTGGAAGCCCGGGCGCCGCCTCCTCGTCGACCTCGCCCGCGCAACGTTCATCGACTCGACGGCCCTCGGAATCCTCTCCGGTGCGTCCCGCTCACTGAAGAGCGGAGGCGGCAGCCTGACCGTCGTCGCGAGCGATCCGCGCATCGTTCGGATCTTCGAGCTGGCCGGCCTCAACCGGTTGATCCGCGTCGAGCGCTCGCTCGCCGAGGCCGTCGCCTCGGTGCTCCCGCCCGCGGCGTGACCGGCCGCGCCGCCGGCGGGGTCCGCGCGCAAGACTGCGCTCCCTTCGAGCCGGGTCGGCGTTCGTTCCGGCTGAGCACACCCTGAGCAGGCCGAAACCGGGCGTAGACTCGGCGCTGTGGTCATAGCGACGCTCGCAGCGGCGCTCATCTGCCTCGACCCAGGGCACGGCACGCCTCCCGCGGTCGGCGCGCAGCGCGAGCCGATCGGCCCCGGGGCGAGCGAGCTGAAAACCAAGGACGGCGGCGGCCCGACGGGAGAGGCAGAGGTGGTCCTCGGGATCGCCCGGCGCACGCGCGCGCTGCTGGTCGCGCGCGGGTACCGCGTGGCGATGACGCGCACCGGTCCCACCTTCGGCCACGGGAACGGCGGGAACATCGCTCGTGCGCAGTTCTGCAACCGGCGCGAGGCAGCCCTGATGGTGCGCATCCATGCCGACGGGTCGTCCGACACGTTGGCCCACGGAGTCTCGACGCTCTACCCGGCTCTGCGGGCCGGCTGGACCGACGACATCTGGCGGCCGAGCCGCCGCGCGGCCGGGCTGCTCCAGCGCTCGCTCGTGCAGGCAACGGGGGCCGCCGACCGCGGCCTCGTCGCGCGCCGCGACCTGACCGGCTTCAACTGGGCCGACATCCCAACCGTGCTCGTCGAGGCGGGCTTCCTCTCGAACGCGCGCGAGCGGCGGCTGCTTCGCTCCGCGCCGTATCAGACGCGGGTCGCCAGCGGCCTCGCCCGGGGCGTCGCCGCCTTCGTGCGCCCTTAGTTTCCCCGCATCTCTCCACAGCAGTGGGCCCGTCTGTGGAAGCGGCGTCAGTTTCTTCGCTCCGAGCGGACGATCCGTGCACAGGCTTGCGCCGGACATCGTCGTGACGGAGCCCGCGAGCGAGCCGAAGTCCATTCCTCGCGCCCGTGGATAGAGCGCTTTTCCACACCTTTTCACGCGTAGGGAAGGGGCGTAGGTTGGACACCGGCTGGCGGAAGTACCCATCTCCCCTGACCGCCCCCGACCGCGTCCGATGCGTCCGTCCCATAGCCGGCCAGGACGGTAAAGCACTCTCCCAGGACGCGGCCGGGGCGGTCGTGCTGTCCTGGAACTGGACGTTAGTCGCCGGCGCGGCGCATCTCGTCGGCGGCGGCCCGGGCACGCTCGTGCACGGCCCGGCGGCGCGCCTCGACGTCCTCGACGGCCTCGGCCACGTCGATCGGTGTCTCCGCCGCCTCGAACTCCTCCTGCTCGCCGACGACGGCGCGCGACTCGGCCAGCTTCTCGCGCAGCGCGTCGGCGCGCGGATCGGGCTCGCGTTGGGGCAGCGGCGCGGGCCTGCGGCGCACGAGCCCGTAGAGTGCGGCCCCTCCCGCGGCGAGGCCTCCGGCGAGGAGCGCGAGCCGGGTGTTCACCGGGGCGATGCTACACTCCGCGGGCTTCTCGCCTTGCCTTCCGCGTCGCGCTCCCGGGCGGCGCCACGACCGGCAAGGCCGCTAGACCGCGGGAAGGAGGAACCGGGACGTGACCGCATACGAGGTTCTGCTCATGCTCGATCCGGAGCTCCCGGAGGAACGCCACGACGAGATCGTCCAGCGCGCCCGCGACTTGATCGAGAGTCGCGGCGGCACCGTCGAGCGCCACGACCCGTGGGGCCGACGCAAGCTCGCGTACGAGATCGACCACAAGACGGACGGCACCTACGACTTGCTCCACTTCAGCGCCGAGCCCGAGACGCTCGACGAGCTCACGCGCGTGCTGAAGATCACAGGCGGCGTCATGCGTCACTTGGCGGTGCGGCGGCCCGAGGGCGTGCCCGCGGGTCCGGCGGCAAGCGGCGACCAGGCGGCGTAGGCCGCGAAGGAGGAAAAGGGAATGGCCAACATCAACCGCGTCGTGCTCGTCGGGAATCTGACGCGCGACCCCGAGCTGCGGCACACGCCGAGCGGCACCGCCGTCTGCAAGCTGCGCATCGCCGTGAACACGCGCCAGAAGGACGGCGCCACGGGCCAGTGGGGCGAGAAGCCGAACTACTTCGACGTGACCGTGTGGGGCGCGCAGGGCGAGAACTGCGCGCAGTATCTCTCCAAGGGCCGGCCCGTCGGCATCGACGGGCGCCTCGACTGGCGCGAATGGGAGACGCAGGACGGCACCAAGCGCCAGGCTGTCGAGATCATCGCCGATTCCGTCCAGTTCCTCGGCGGCCGCACCGAGGGCGAGGGCCAGTTCGTGCCGGCGGGCGCGGCCAGCCAGGAGGCTGACTTCGCCTCGACCCCGACCGACGACGACATCCCGTTCTGATGGCCCAGACGAAGGACAGGCAACAGCAGCAGCGGCGCAAGGGCGGCCCGGCCACAGCGCAGATCAGGCGCCGCAATTGCTACTTCTGCCGGGAGAAGATCGAGGAGGTCGACTACAAGAACGCCGGCCAGCTCCGGCGCTACATCTCCGAGAAGGGCAAGATCCGCTCGCGGCGGATCAGCGGCGCGTGCCGGCGTCACCAGCGCCAGCTCGCCGTGGCGGTCAAGCGGGCCCGCGAGATGGCGCTACTGCCGTACGTCTCCGGGTAGAGCATGCGCGTGATCCTGCTCTCCGACGTCGAGAAGCTTGGCCTGCGCGGCGACGTGGTCGAGGTAGCCCGCGGTTACGCGCGCAACTTGCTGCTCCCGCGGAGTCTGGCCGAGACCGCAACGCCCGCGAAGGTGGCCGAGCTAGAGCGCCGCGAGGCGCAGCGGGCCCGCCACGAGGCGCGCAGCGTCGAGCAGGCTCACGAGGTGGCGGGGCTGCTGGCGAGGGCGGAGCTGCGCTTCGACGTGAAGGCCGGGCCGACCGGGGCGCTGTTCGGCTCGGTTACCCCGACCGACATCGCCGAAGAAATCTGGCGTACGGCCAAGGTTCGAGTCGACCGGCGCAAGATCGAGCTGCCTGAGTCGATCAAGCGGATCGGCCGCTACGACGTGGCGATCGGCATCTTCGAGGACGTGACGGCGAGCGTCAGGACACTCGTCGTGCCCGAGGGCGGAGAGCTGCCGCCCGAGGAGGAGCTCGCGGCGATGCAGGCGGAGGCCGAGGCGGCCGAAGCGAAGCCCGAGCCCGAACCGGAGCCAACCGTGGAGTACCTCGACGAGGCTGAACCTCTGGACGAGTCCGTGACGGACGCCGAGCCCGTCGAGACCGCGCCGCCCGGAGAGCCGCAGGCCGAGCCCGCGGACGCCCTGGTCGAGCGAGCTGCTGCGGGCACGCTGGGCCCGGGCCCCGATCCCGAGAGCGCCTAGTTCTCGGTGAACCTCCCGCCCGGCCAAGCCGGGCTGCGGCGCCGACTCGCGGTGCTCACCGAGGGTCGCCATTTAGGAAACATTCGCGCGCTTCCCCTCGGCTCTCCCTCAGCTTCCACAGGCCTGGGGAGTGATGCACGAATCGTTCGCTGCGAGCGCACGCCGCGTGCGGGCTGTGCTGTTGGTGACGCGGGGACAACGTCCGACGCTCTGGGGATGATTGGGCGAACGCATGTTCCTTCTACCTGGAAATCGGCTCCTTCGCCGCATGCTGGGAGTGCCTTGTCAACGGCATTGCAGCCTGACGTGAGAGTTGGCATCAATGGGGCCATGCCCGCGCAGGCCACGGCCCCCGAGACGGCGCTCGTCCCGCCGCAGAACCTCGACGCGGAGGAGTCGGTGCTCGGGGCGATGCTGCTCTCCCCGGGAGCCATCGGCGCGGTCACCGAGGTCCTCGACGCCGGCGACTTCTACCGCGAGAGCCACGCCAAGATCTATCGCGCCGCGCTCGGGCTCTTCGCCCGCGGCGAGCCGGTCGACGCGATCACGGTCGCAGACGAGCTCGAGGAACGGAGCGACCTCGAGGAAGCCGGCGGACGGCTGCGCGTGCACGAGCTCGCCCGCCTCGTGCCAGCGAGCGCGAACGCCGCCCACTACGCCCGCATCGTGCGCGAGATGGCCATCTTGCGCGGGCTCATACGCGCCGGCGGCGAGGTAGCGCGCCTCGGCTGGGAGCGTCCGGGCGACGCGGCAAACCTGCTCGACCAGGCGGAGCAGATCGTCTTCGAGCTCTCGCAGGACCAGGTCACGAGCGAGTTCACGCACATCCAGGAGCTGCTCAAGGAGAGCTTCGAGCGGATCACCATGCTGTACGAGGCCGGCGAGGAGATCACGGGCGTGGCCTCCGGCTACCGCGACCTCGACCGGCTCACGTCCGGCTTCCAGGCGGGCAACCTCGTCATCGTCGCGGCGCGACCGTCGATGGGCAAGTCGGCGCTCGCGCTCTGCATGGCCGCCAACCTCGCCGTGCGGCGACAGGTGCCCGTCGCGCTCTTCACGCTTGAGATGTCGAAGGCTGAGGTCACCCAGCGCCTGATGTGCAGCGAGGCGAAGGTCGAGTCGCAACGGCTGCGCTCCGGCAAGCTCGCGGCCGATGACTGGCCGCGCCTGACGGCCGCCTGCGACAAGCTGGCGAAGGCGCCGGTGTACGTCGACGACACGGGCTCGACGACGATCATGGGCATCCGCGCGAAGGCGCGGCGGCTGAAGTCGAAGGAGCCGACGCTCGGCCTGATCGTCGTCGACTACCTCCAGCTGATGAGCTCGGACTCGAACTACGAGAACCGCGTCCAGGAGGTGTCGCAGATCTCGCGGCAGCTGAAGATCCTGGCGCGCGAGCTCGACCTGCCGATCATCGCCATGTCTCAGCTCTCCCGCGCGGTCGAGCAGCGCCACGACAAGCGCCCGATCCTGTCCGATCTCAGAGAAAGCGGCAGCCTCGAGCAGGACGCGGATCTCGTCGCCTTCATCTACCGCGACGAGTACTACAACGACGAGAGCCCCGACCAGGGTCTCGCCGAGGTGATCCTCGCCAAGCACCGCAACGGCCCCACCGGGGTCGTCAAGCTTTCCTTCCTGCAGCGGTACGCGAAGTTCGCCGACTTAGCCGCGTGAAGTCCGCCGCGCTGCCGCGCGGCATGACGACTCGGGCGGCCTCGCTGGTATCCCAGGGCGTTCGGGAACGGAGCCGGGCGAAGCCCGGCTCCGCGGCGCCGTTACAGCCGATCGCCAGGCCCGGCCTGAAGCACGCCTCGGAACGCGCTGAGCCGCGACAACTCCGGCGCGGAGATGTTGCGAACGCCGTGTCTCGACCGGCCACGGCCTGGGTCTGACCCCGGTTCGACGCCGAGAGTGTGACGATTCGTCCACCGCGACCGGTTCGTGAGGCACACTGCCGGACGTGCCCGCCACCGTGATCGTCGGGGCGCAGTGGGGAGACGAGGGCAAGGGCAAGATCGTCGACCTGCTCGCCCGCGAAGCCGACCTCGTCTGCCGCTACCAGGGCGGCCCCAACGCCGGCCATACGATCGTCGCGGACGGCGAGACGTACAAGTTCCGCCACATGCCCTCTGGGATCCTGTGGGGGAAGGAGTGCGTGCTCGGCGCCGGCTGCGTCGTCGACCCCGACGTCTTCATCGAGGAGCTCGACGACCTCGAGACCCGCGGCCTCTCCACGGAGTCTGTCCGCCTCTCCGGGAACGCGCATCTGATCATGCCCTGGCACGTCGCGATCGACCGGGCGAGCGAGCGACGCCTCGGCAAGCTCCAGATCGGCACCACGCGGCGCGGCATCGGCCCCGCCTACGCCGACAAGTCCGCCCGGCTCGGCATCCGCGTGCAGGACCTGTTCGACGCGAAGATCCTGCGCCAGAAGATCGAGGTCGCGCTCGCGGAGAAGAACGTGTGGCTCGAGCGCGTCTACGGCGTCGCGCCGCTCGAGCTCGAGGGCATCACCGGCCGCGCGGAAGGCTGGGCCCAGCGCCTGCGGCCCTCCATCGCCGACACCTCGCTGCTGGTGCACGAGGCACTGAACGACGGGCGAGCAGTGCTGCTCGAGGGCGCGCAGGGCACCCTCCTCGACCTCGACCACGGCACCTATCCCTTCGTGACGTCATCCAACCCGATCGCCGCCGCCGCCGCCACCGGCACCGGTATCGGGCCGAACAGGATCGACGCGGTGCTCGGCGTGGCCAAGGCGTACGTGACCCGCGTCGGCGAGGGCCCCTTCCCCACCGAGATCGAGGGTCCCGACCAGGAACGCGTCCGAGAGCTCGGCGGCGAGTACGGCACCGTCACCGGCAGGGAGCGCCGCTGCGGCTGGCTCGACCTCGTGGCCCTGCGCTATGCGGCACGCCTGAACGGCTTCACCTCGCTGGCTCTGACCAAGCTCGACGTCCTCTCCACGTTCGCCGAGCTGCCCGTCTGCACGCACTACCGGCTGCCCGACGGCCGGACGACGCGCGAGTTCCCGGCACACCAGTCGGATTTCCACCACGCGGAGCCCGTCTGGGAGGTGTTGGGGGGTTGGAGCGAGCCTCTCGACGCTGTCGAGAACGTGGCGGGCTTGCCGGATCAGGCCCGGCACTACGTCGAGTACGTGGAGCGAGACATCGGCGTCGAGGTGTCGCTGATCGGCACCGGCCGCGAGCGCGAGCGCGCCCTCGCTCGTTCCTAGCTTCCGCCGTTCCCGTGAATCACCAGATCACGGAGCGCGCGCAGCCCCTGAATGGCGCTGCCGATGTCGCCCGGATCGACGGTTGCGCCCGCCTCGAGACGGTTCGCCACCTCGCGAGCGGCCAGGTACTCGGCGACCACCTCGCGCTCCTCGCCCTCGCGGGCGACCGGGTCCGCGATGTCGTAGCCGCTCTGAATCAGCATGCGCTCCGCCAGGGCGGCCGCCTCCGGCAGTGCCTCTGCGGGCGCGGCGGAAAGCTCCTCCTCGAGGGCCTGCCACTCGCTCTCCCACTCGTGCCGGTCGATCCCGGGCTCGAACTGCACTCCCCCTTCATGGGCGTGTCACCCGCACCTCAAACATCGGCCACGGTTAGTACAGTGGCCGCGTGAGGGTCCTGCTCGTCGGCTCGGGCGGTCGCGAGCACGCGCTCGCCTGGAAGCTGGCCTCGAGCCCTACGCTTCGCGAGCTGCACGCGGCCCCCGGCAATCCTGGTATCGCCGCCCTCGGCGAGTGCCACTCGGTGGCCGCGGACGAGATCGACGGCCTCGTCGCCCTGGCCCGCAGGCTGAGCGTGGACCTTGTCGTCGTCGGCCCGGAGGTGCCGCTCGTCGCGGGCCTGGCCGATGCGCTGCACAGTGTCGGCGTTGCCGTCTTCGGCCCGAGCGCTGCGGCCGCGCGCATCGAGGGTTCCAAAGCCTTTGCGAAGGAGGTGCTGCTCGCCGCGGGCGTCGCCACCGCCGACCTGCTCGGCGAGCCGCGTCCGCCCTGCGTCGTCAAGCTGGACGGGCTCGCCGCCGGCAAGGGCGTCTTCGTCTGCCGCACCGAGGACGAGCTCGCCGAAGCGCTCGCCGCTGTGCGTGGACGCGAACACCTCGCCGAGGAGCTGCTCGAAGGCGAGGAGGTCTCCTTGTTCGCGCTCGTCGCGGGGCGGGAGGTGGTGCCGCTCGCGCCCGCCCGCGACTACAAGCGTGTTGGCGACGGCGACAGCGGCCCGAACACGGGCGGGATGGGATCGCTCTCGCCCGTCCCGGGCCTGACAGACGACGGGGCCGAGACGCTCGCCGACGCCGTCCACCGCCCCGTCGCGGAGCTACTCGCCGACCGTGGCGCGCCGTTCACCGGTCTGCTCTACGCAGGCCTGATGCTGACCGCGGACGGGCCGCGCGTGCTCGAGTTCAACTGCCGCTTCGGCGACCCCGAGACGCAGTCGCTCCTGCCCCGCCTGGACGGCGATCTCCTCGCGGCCCTCGCGGCCGCGGCGACGGGTGAGCTACGAGGCGTCGAGCTCGAGACGACGGACGACACCGCGGTCACGATCGTGCTCGCCGCCGGGGGGTACCCCGAGCGCGGCGACAGCGGCACGCCGATCGACGGAGTCGTCGACGCTGAGGCCACGGGCGCGCTGGTCTTCCACGCAGGCACGGCGCTCCGGGACGGGGCGCTCGTCACCGACGGCGGTCGCATCCTCGGCGTCACCGGGCTCGGTCCGACGCTGGAGGCGGCCCGCGAGCAAGCGTACGGCGCCGCCGGCCTCGTCCACTTCGACGGCTGCCGGTACCGCAGCGACGTCGGGGCCGAGGTGAGCGTTGCAGGCTGACGAGCTCGCGCCGGCCCCAGAGACGCAGGAGCTCGAGGCCGGACCGGAGGAGCAGGCGGTCGAGGCCGCCTTCCCCGAGCAGGGCCCGCTCGTCGGCATCCTGGTCGGCTCCGACTCCGACCGCGAGCGGATGGAGCCGGCCTTCGAGGAACTCGACAGGCGCGGGATCAGCTGGGAGTTCAACGTCCTCTCTGCGCACCGCGACCCCCGCGCCGTCGCCGAGTACGCGTCCGCCGCGGCGCTGCGCGGGCTGCGCGTGATCATCGCGGGCGCCGGCCTCGCCGCCGCTCTTCCGGGCGTCGTCGCGGCGCACACCGAGCTGCCCGTGATCGGCGTCCCGCTCCGCTCCTCCAAGTCCGTGCTCGACGGCCTCGACGCGCTGCTCGCGATCGTGCAGATGCCGCCCGGCGTTCCGGTCGCCTGCGTGGGCGTCGACAGCGCCATGAACGCCGCCGCGCTCGCCGCCCGCATCCTGTCTAGCGGGCTAGACAAACCGCCTTCTGTCTAGTACGCTAGACAGCATGATGACGCTCGACGAGCAGCTTCTCGGCGAGGCGAAGCAGGTGCGAGACCGCCTGCTCGATCTGCAGCACGACGTCGACCGCGCGCGGGTCGACTACCAGCACGTCATCCGCCGGCTGCACGCCGCGGGCGGCTCGCTGCGAGAGATCGCCGAGGAGCTTGGCCTCTCGCACCAGCGCGTCCATCAGATCGTGGAGGAGGGCCCCGTCGAGATCCGGCGGGATGAACCGCGCCGGGGCCGTATGCGCCGGAGAGAGGGGCCGTTCGGCCGCTTCAACCGGCTTGCGCGAGAGGTCGTCGTGCAAGCCCAGGCAGAATCGGCCGAGCTCGGCCACCACTACCTGGGCACCGAGCACCTCCTGCTCGGTCTCTTCCGCGTCGAGGCCGGCGGTGCAGCCACAGCGCTCTCCTCGCTCGGCCTGACCGTCGAGCGGGTGCGGGAGGACGTCGTCCGCGCGGTCGGCGACCCGCGGCGCACAGGCCGCGGTGGCGCGATGCCCTTGACGCAGGCCTCCAAGAAGGCACTCGAGCTCGCGGTTGCCGAGGCTCGCGGCATGGGCTTTCGTTGGATCGGTACGGAACACGTCCTGCTCGGGCTCATGGCCGGGGAGGGCCTCGCCGCGGAGCTCCTCGCCGACGCGGGAGCCGACGCCGAGCGCGTGCGCGCGGCCGTCGAGCGCGTGCTCGGCCGGTAGCTCCGACAGGCACCGCCGATACGATCGCGGCGTGATCGAGCGCTACACGCGGGCGGAGATGAGGGCCGTGTGGTCGGAGGAGGCCAAGCTCGCAGCCTGGCTCGGGGTCGAGCTCGCCGCGCTCGACGGGTGGGCGGAGGCCGGCGTCGTCCCGACGAACGACGTGGCGGCGATCCGCGAGCGCGCGAATGTGCCCGCACCCGAGCGGGTCGCCGAGCTCGAGCGCGAGACCCAGCACGACATGGCTGCGTTCGTGGACGCGGTAGCGCAGGGTCTCGGGCCGAGCGGCCGCTGGCTCCATTACGGGCTGACCTCCTCGGACGTGCTGGACACCGCGCTCGCGCTCCAGGTGCGCGACGCCGGCGCTCTCGTCCTCGGCGGGATCGAGCGCGCGCTCGCCACCGTCGTGCGCCGCGCGGAGGAGCACCGCGTCACACCGACGATGGGCCGCACTCATGGAATCCACGCCGAGCCGACCACCTTTGGCCTCAAGCTGGCCGTCTGGGCCTTCGAGCTCGCGCGCACCCGCGAGCGCGTTGCGCGCGCCCTCGAGGGCATGCGCGTGGGCAAGCTCTCGGGCGCAGTCGGCAGCTACGCATCCGTCGATCCCGAGGTCGAGCGAGTCGCCTGCGAGCGCCTCCGGCTCGAGCCGGCTCCGGCCTCCACGCAAATCCTGCAGCGCGACCGGCACGCCGAGCTGCTCTGCGCGCTGGCACTCGCAGCCGCGTCGCTCGAGAAGTTCGCGCTGGAGATCCGTCACCTCGCGCGCACCGAGGTCGGCGAGGTCGAGGAGCCGTTCGGCCGCCGGCAGAAAGGCTCGTCGGCCATGCCCCACAAGCGCAACCCGGTCGTCTCGGAACGGATCTGCGGGCTCGCCCGTGTCGTGCGCGCGCAGGCGCTCGTCGGCCTCGAGAACGTGGCGCTGTGGCACGAGCGCGACATCTCACACTCCTCGGCAGAGCGGGTTGCGATCCCAGACGCCTTCTGCGCGCTCGACTACATGCTCGATCGCTTCGCCTGGCTCGTCGAGGGGCTCGTCGTCCGGCCGGAGCGCATGCGCCGCAACCTCGACGCGAGCTTCGGGCTCCATTTCAGCCAGCGCCTGCTGCTCGCGCTCGTCGCGTCAGGGCTCGAGCGCGACGTTGCGTACCGGCTCGTGCAGCGCGCCGCCATGCGGGCCTCGGAGGAGGAGCGCGACTTCCGCGAGCTCGCGCGCGCCGACGCCGAGCTCTCCGGTCGCGTCGATCTCGACGCCGTCTTCGACGAGGGCGCCTACACCGCCCACGTGGACACCGTCTTCGAGCGGCTCCGCTCGCTCATGGGTTCAAGTAACACTGTGTTACAAACAGCGAAAGGGGAGACGGTTCATGCCTGAGGCAGCCCTGCACGTCGGCTCCGGCAAGGTACGCGAGCTCTACGCCCTCGACGACGAGCGGTTGCTGCTCGTCGCCTCGGACCGCATATCGACGTTCGACGTGGTGCTACCGACCGAGATCCCCGACAAGGGCCGCGTGCTTACCGGCCTCTCCGCCTTCTGGTTCGCGCGCACACGCGACATCTGCCCGAACCACCTGCTCGCGGTGCGGCCCGACGGCCGCTCGCTCGAGTGCCGGCGGCTGGAGATGCTCCCGATCGAGTGCGTCGTGCGGGGCTACCTCTCCGGCTCTGGCTGGAAGGACTACGTTGCGACGGGCGGCGTGTGCGGCCACGAGCTCCCTGAGGGCCTGCGCGAGTCGGATCGGCTGCCCGAGCCGATCTTCACGCCGGCCACGAAAGCGCAGACCGGGCACGACGAGAACATCACGCGCGGCCAGGCAGCAGAGCTGGTCGGCGCCGAGCGGCTCGACGAGGCCGAGCGCGTCTCACTCGAGCTGTACTGCTTCGGCGCCGAGCACGCCGCCGCCCGCGGGATCGTCCTCGCCGACACGAAGTTCGAGCTGGGTCTCGACAGGGAGGGCCGGCTCGTGCTCGCCGACGAGGCGCTGACCCCCGACTCGTCTCGCTTCTGGCCCGCCGACGAGTACGAGCCCGGCGGGCCGCAACCATCGTTCGACAAACAGTTCGTGCGCGATTACTGCGAGTCGCTCGGCTGGGACAAGACGGCGCCCGGGCCTGAGCTGCCTCACGGCGTCGTATCCGGCACGCGCGCTCGCTACATGGAGGCCTTCGAGCGGCTGACCGGAATCGCGTTCGACGACTACGAGGCGGGTCCCGAGGTCGTGCTCTCGTGAGAGCGACCGTCCTTGTCCGGCCCAAGCCGGGGATCCTGGATCCGCAGGGCGCGGCGGTCGAGAGCTCACTGCGACATTTGGGGTTCGCAGTCGGCGAGGCGCGCATTGGGCGCGTCGTCGACCTCGACGTGGAGGCGGAGAACGTCGACGAGGCGAGGGCCCAACTCGAACGCATGTGCGAGCAACTGCTCGCGAACCCGCTGATCGAGTCGTACCAGATCGAGGTCGGATGAGGCCGCGCGTTGCGGTCGTCACCTTCCCGGGCTCGAACGACGACCGCGACGCCTGCCAGGCGCTCGAGCTGCTGGGCGCGGAGCCGGTGCCGGTCTGGCACGCCGACGCCGAGCTTCCCCACGTCGGCGCGGTCGTCCTGCCCGGCGGCTTCTCCTACGGCGACTACCTGCGCTGTGGCGCGATCGCGCGCTTCTCGCCGGCCATCCAGGCCCTGGCCCGCTTCGCGGCTGGGGGAGGGCTCGTGCTCGGCATCTGCAACGGCTTCCAGATCCTCTGCGAGGCCGGCCTGCTACCCGGCGTGTTGCGGCCGAACGCGTCGCTTCGCTTCGTCTGCGCCGACGTTGGCGTGCGGGTCGAGCGGGCGGACACCCCTTTCACGGCCAGCGCGTCGGCCGGCGACGTGCTCACCATCCCCGTCAAACACGGCGAGGGCTGTTGGTACGCCGGCCGTGAGCTTCTGGCGGAGCTCACGGCCAGAGGGCAGATCGTGCTGCGGTACGTCTCCGGAGGGAATCCAAACGGTTCGGTCGCAGACGTCGCCGGTGTTGTGAACGAGTCCGGCAACGTGATGGGGTTGATGCCGCATCCCGAGCATGCGGTGGATGCGCTGCTCGGCTCGGCCGACGGCGCCGTCATCCTCGGCTCGCTCGTGGCCGCGGCCGCTGAGCGCGCGCCCGCGCTCGTCTGACGGTTTCCCCGGACTCGTTCCCGGTAACGGTCGCGGCGTGAGCTCGAAGGCCGACCCGCTCGGCGACGCGCTGCGCCAGCTGCGTACACACCGGCGGCAGGTCGCGGGCGAGGTGCGCGAAGCACTCGCGGAGAAGCGGCTCGTCAGCCACGCGAGCGCGATCTCCTACCAGCTGCTCTTTGCCCTCTTGCCGCTGGCGCTCGCGGGGCTGGCGCTGCTCAGCGTCCTCGGCCTCGGCGAGATCTGGAACGACGAGCTGCGGGGCCAGGCTCGCGACCACCTCTCGTGCACGGCGTTCCAGCTCGTCGACGGGACTGTGCAGCAGATCATGTCCTCCAAGCGGACGCTGTGGTTGACAGCGGGGGCGGCGCTCGCGATCTGGAAGCTGTCGGTCGCTGCGCGCGTGACCATGGACGCGCTCGACGAGATGTACCGCATCCGCACGAAGCTCACCTTCTGGCGCCGACTCCTGCGCTCGCTCGCCCTCGCGGTAGCGGCGGCCACCGCCCTGATCCTGGCGGCCGTGATCGTGCTGGAGGGCGGCCGGTCGGACGCGCTGCCCGGGCCCCTCTCCTTCTTTCTCCGCTGGGGAGCGGCCACCCTGCTGATGCTGCTCGCGGCGGGACTGATCCTCCGCTACGCGCCCGCCAAGCGTCAGCCGGCAGGCTGGGTCACGGTCGGCTCGCTCGTCGTCACGGCCATGTGGATCGGCGCCTCGCTCCTCTTCGGCGTCTACGCGGCCTACCTCGCGCGCTGGAGCTCGCTGTTCGGCGGCCTGACCACGGTGATCGTGCTGATGCTCTACCTCTACGTGTCCGCCATCGTGTTCCTGCTCGGAGCGCAGGTCGACATGGTGCTGCGGACGGAGGCGGCGCGGGCTAGAGGCTGAGCGCAGCCGCGAGCTCGGGATGCTCGGGAAGCGCGGCGCGCAGGCGCTCGAGGTCGCGCGGTCGGAGCGTGACCGGCCCCCGGCGGGCCGTGCCGCCGGTCGAGTAGGCGAAGCGAACCAGACGCTCGCCGCGCCCGGTGGCGAGCAGCTGGACGACGCATCCGAAGCGCCGCTCACCCGCACGCTGGGGGAGCGTGACCTCGTCGAGCACGTCCGCAGCCCCCCAGGGTGTCGCCGCTTTCGCCACGGCATCAAAGGTAGAGCGAGAAATGTCCCGGGTGGGTGCCGTCTCTGTGCCGGAACCGTCCACGGCCGGCGCTGGAGCGGGGCGCCATGTCGCGCCGGCGGCCCCGCGGTTGCCCGACCCGCGGCGTACCGTTGACCCGTGATCGTGGCCCATATGGACCTCGACGCCTTCTACGCGGCCGTTGAGGAGCTCGAGGACCCGCTGCTACGCGAGCAGCCGCTCGTCGTCGGCGGCGACCCTCGCGGCCGCGGCGTGGTGGCGACCGCCAACTACGCCGCCCGCCGCTATGGCATCCGCTCGGCCATGTCATGCGCAGAGGCGCTGCGCCGCTGCCCGCACGCCGCCTTCGTCCGTCCCCGCAAGGGCGTCTACTCCGAGTACTCGCGCGCCGTGTGGAGCGCGGTGCGCGATGTCGTGCCGACCGTGGAGCGCACCGGTCTCGACGAGGGCTACCTCGACATCGGCGAGGTGGCGCGCGGGGTCGCGGCCGCGCGGGCCGTCGCCGAGGCCGTGCAGGCGGCCGTGCTCGGCTCGACCCGCCTGACCGCGTCACTGGGGGTCGCCTCCTGCAAGGTGGTGGCGAAGATCGCGAGCGATCGGCGCAAGCCCGGCGGGCTCACTGTAGTCCCGCCCGGAGGCGAAGCCGCGTTCATGGCCCCCTTCGACGTCCGTCTCCTCCCGGGCGTCGGCCCCCGCGCCGAGGCCCGTCTTTGCGCCGCGGGCGTCACGACGATCGGAGCGCTCGCGGCGCTGACCGAGGCCGAGCTGAGGGGACTCGCAGCCGGCAAGGTCGGCCGCCTACTTCGCGACCGCGCCCGTGGAATCGATCCGCGCCCCGTGGAGCCCGAGGCCACCGCTGGGAACCCGTCCATCTCCAGCGAGGAGACCTTCGCGCAGGACGTCTCCGACCGCTCCCGCCTGCACGAGGAGGTGCGGCGCATGGCCGGGCACGTGGCCGGGCGGCTACACGACTCGGGGGACACGGCGCGCACGGTCACGGCGAAGCTGCGGTACTCGGACTTCTCGATCCGCACGCGCTCGACGACGCTCCCGGTGGGCACGGACGACGCCGAGCGGATCGCCGAGCTCGCCTGCGCGCTGCTCGACCGAGCGCTACGCGAACGGCCCGGAGCGCTGCGACTCGTCGGCGTCGGCGTGACGGGAATCGAGCGCTACCGCCAGCTCGCCCTCGTGTGAGCCCGTGAGGCGCCGAGGGACACCGACGAGAAGGGCCGCCAGGGCGCCGGCTCCCACGTCGAGCCGCGGCACATGGGACACGCGGGCGGATTGCTCCTGACGGAAATGCCGTAGCCGCAGGCGCTGCAGACGAGCGCCACGGTCGGTCGCAGCGCGCGTACCTCGAACCCCTCACTCGGCATGTTGCTCCTCCTGAACGGGAGGAAAGCGTATGGCCGAATGCCTGCACCGGTGTACGAGAAACGTACGTGTGTGTGAGCGTTCGCACACGATGCAGCCCCGTGGGTAGCGGGGAGAACGGCGCGGCACCAGTTCGCGCCTCACTGTGCGGTCGCTCAGTCACGTGCTCCGGATCGAGTGTCCGCCTCAGGCAAGACGCCGCTCGCGAAGCGGATCGCAAGATGCCAGGAGCTTCGCGGGTGCAACGCCTACACTCAGACGGCGCGTAGAGAAGCTTGTCGACTCTGCGCGCGCCTGCGGTTGGCATAGAGGGCGGCGTCAGCCCGTGCGGTTAGCTGGGAGAGCGTTTCCCCGCTCCGAAGCGCGGCCAGCCCGACGCTCACAGACCTGCCCGGACGCCGCTCGGCTAACGCTTTCCTCACCTGGTCGAGCCGGCTCTGAGCAGTGTCTACATCGGTGTCGGGCAGCGCACACACGAACTCGTCGCCTCCATAACGGATGACGAGGTCGTACGAGCGCAGGCCGCCCTTCAGCATCGCTACGACGTCGCGGAGGAGCCGGTCGCCCGCAGCATGTCCTTGGGTGTCGTTGATCGCCTTGAGACGGTCGATGTCGACGAAGGCGAGCACGAGTCGCCCATCCGCTCGTCGGGCTCGGTCAACCTCGCGTTGGAGATCGGCCAAACCACGATCACGCCGAAGCGCTCCGGTCAGGTCATCGAGGCTCGCCCGCTCGCGGTCGCGCGCCGCGTCGGCTCGGTCGGCAGCCGCATGCTCGCGGTCTTGAGTCGCCTGCTCGCGGTCATTCGCCGACGAGAGGCGGGTTGTCTGTTCCCGCTCCTCCGCCGCGCGGTCGCGCTCATCGGCGGCCTCGTCGCGCTCATCGGCAGCCTCGTCGCGCTCATCGGCAGCTCGGTCGCGCTCGTGGGCGGCGCGATCGCGTACGGCAAGCCGATGTTCGCTCTTCAAGCGGTGCCTCGCCGACGGCCGGCTCGTCACGGTACGAACACTGTTCGCGCGCGGCGTTTGCCCTCCTCCGCGGCCGCGGCGCCGCCTCGCGCCGTCTGCTCACTCCCGCGCGTCGGGCCGATCCCTCAACCTGATCTACACGCGGAGCGGATCAGGGACGCTCGTCCGATCGACGAGCGTCCCCGCACGCTTGCGTCAGCTAACGAACTGCTTGAGCCGCTGCTCGATCTGCTCGGGCGGCTGACCTGTCTTTTGCCCGATCGTGGTCACGAGCTGGTCCGGGTCGCTCCGGTACTGCTCGATGTCCTGGACCGAGACCTGCGGGAAAGCCTGCGTGATCTGGGGCTTGATCTGATCCCAGTTCTGCTGGAACTCCTGCTTCGTCTGCTGATCGAACATAAAAACTCCTTTCGTCGACGTCGAGTTGAAGCTACCCGCGAAGGGGGCGAGTCGAACCGTCGATTCCCGCACGGAGCGTGTTATTTCGATCGCTCAACTCGCGGGTGTCTTATGCCGATTTGAAGAAGGTCAAACCACCACCGCGGAAGGCTCCCTGGGAATGGACGACCAGAACAAGCAGCAAATTCACGACGCTATCGAGGCGAGCCAGCAGGGGAACGAGGTTCTCGAAGAAGGCGTGCTGATCGGCTGGATCGTGGTCGCCGAATGGCTGAACTACGACGGCACGCGGTCGCTCCTCCGGATGAGCGGCACGCCGGGCGGTACACAGCCTCCGGAGTGGCAAGCTCGGGGTTATCTGCACGAAGCCCTGTTCGGCACGTGGAACGGCGGCGGCTGACACGCGGCGACCCGCCTGTGGCGGCGGCGCGGAAGGTCTCGAGCTAAAGCCTCACGGGCTGCGCTCGATCAGTTCCACGCGATAGCCGTCCGGATCCTGGACGAAACAGAGCCGCGAGCCGCCCTCGCGCACTCGATATGGCTCGCGCTCGGGGGCGATACCCTGCGCGGCGAGGCGCTCGAGCGTCGCGTTGAGATCGTCGACACCGAGCGCGATGTGGCCGTAGGCGGTGCCGAGCTCGTACGTGCGGCCGTCGTGGTTGTACGTGAGCTCGAGCTCCTCCTCCTTGCCGGGCACGCCGAAGAAGTAGTTCGTCGCCTCCTTCTCCCCGCCGCGGACGATGTCCATGTCGCGCCGGAACTCGAAACCGAGCGCATCGTAGAACGCGCGGCTCCCCTCCGGGTCGGTGATGCGGAGCATGGTGTGCAGGTAGCGCGTCACGGCTGCATCGTACGGCTCGGCGTGCCCGGAAGGTCGACGGTTGCGTCAGTGCCGTCGCGGCGATGGAGCACGACGCGGCGCACCTCGGCGAACGCCGCCGCGGATACGGTCACGGTGAAGGCGTTCTCGCCGTTCCGCGCCCGGTGCGGCGCCACGACGAGGTCGCCGCCGGCGAGCCCGGCGTTCCAGCAGCCTGCCGCGCTCGAGCAGGCGGCGCCCGATTTCGTCCGCGGCGCGCCCCCGGCCCAGGAACGCGAGCATCCCGGCCCGCCGCGCAGCTTCGACCTCGCGCTCGTCCGCCGCAGTCGAGGGCGGGGCGAGCGCCCCATAGAGCTCGTGCGGAGGGCGGCTGTCCCCGGAAACCCGACGCGCGCGGCGGTTCGAGTCCCTGCGGGCGACGGCTGCTGCTTCGACGCCCCTAGCGCTCCTCCAGGTCCTCGCGAACGAGCCCGAAGATGACGCCGTCGACCCAGTCGTCGCCTCGCCGGTATGCCTTGCGGCGGACGCCCTCCCGGACGAAGCCTGCGCGCTCGGCGTGCTCCTGGGCGCGCTCGTTGTAGCCGTAGATCTCGAGCTGGAGGCGATGGAAGCCGACGTCGAAGATGAGGTGGCGCTGGAAGAGGCGCGCGGCGTGGTCGGCCAGGCGGCGGCCGCGAAAGTCGGGGTGCACGGCGAGGCCGCCCAGGTTGGCGATGCGGCTGCGGCGGTTGGCCACCTCGAAGCCGAGGGCGCCGGCGCGTCGCCAGTCGCCGTCGGCGAGCACCTCGATGACGAAGCGCCCGAACTCCCCCGGCTCGGCCTGGGAGCGCTCGATCTCCGCCAGGATGCCGTCGCGGTCGCGCGGGCGGACGGCGGCGAGGAACGGCTCCACCTGCTCGTGCGTGACGAGCTCGACGAGGAAGTCCACGTCGTCCGGCTTAGCGCGCCGCAGCCGGATACCTTCGCTCTTGTCGGTCACGGCGCGGGCACGGGCGCGGGCTCACGGCGGCGCAGCCGGGCCACGCCCGAGCCGAGCGCGACGCCGGCGAGGATCAGCACCAGGCCCGCGAGCGCCGGCGCCGAGAGCTTCTCGTCGAGGAGGAGCGCGCCGTACAGCAGCGCGGTCACCGGCACCAGGTAGACGACGAGCGAGGCGCGCAACGAGCCGTGGGCGCCGATCAAGTGGTAGTAGAGGAGCAGGCCCACGACGGTACCGAGCAGCGAGAGCGCGAGCAGCGAGCCGGTCGCCTCGAGGCTCGGCAGCTCGGTGGGCGCCTGCACGACGGCAAGTGGCAGCAGGAAGAGCCCGCCTGCAAGCGTCGCCGTCGCCACGACGACGAGCGGGTCCGTGCGCTCCACGTTCGTCTGCGCGTACAGCGCGCCGACCGCGTAGAGGAATGCCGCCGCTGCGCAGGCGAGCGCCCCGGCCGCCCCCCACCAGCCTCCCTCCGGATGGACGCCCACGACGACGCCCACTCCGCCGAGTCCGAGCACCACGCCGACGAGGCGCGTCCCCGTCACGCGCTCGCTCTCGCGGTAGTGCAGGGCGAGCAGCGCGACGAAGATCGGCACCGACGCGTTGGCGATCGCCGCGACGCCCGAGTCGATGTGCGTCTCGCCCCAGGCGATCAGGGTGAACGGTATGGCCGAGTTGACGATGCCGAGGACAGCGCCCGCGCGCGCCACGCCCCGAATGTCCCTCACCGCCCCGCGCGGGCCGCGCCGCCAGGCGAGGAGCAGGAAGAGCGGCGGCGCCGACAGCAGCAGCCTGATGGCCATTGCCGTGGCCGGCTCGAGTTCCTCCACGGCCACCTTGATGAACATGAACGAGGCGCCCCAGATGGCGGCGAGCAGGAGCAGGGTCGGGACGTAGCCGCGCATCACGGCGCCACTCATACCCACTCCAACACGCGGTAGCCCACCTCTGTGAGAACGAGCAAGGGCCGTCAGGCTTCCCGGCTAGGATCAGATCCCTGACGCGTGTCGCCGAACAACCGCTCCACCGCACGCTCGGGCTGACGGACACGGAGCTCGAGCGCATCTGCGAGCTGCTCGAGCGCGAGCCGAACCACTTCGAGCTGGCCGTGTTCTCGCTCCTCTGGTCAGAGCACTGCGCGTACAAGCACTCGGCGCCGCTGCTCGGCCGGCTGCCCGCGAGGGGCCCGCGCGTGCTGCAGGGGCCGGGCGAGAACGCCGGCGTCGTCGACCTCGGCGACGGCGAGGCGGTCGCCTTCAAGGTGGAGAGCCACAACCACCCGTCCGCCGTCGAGCCCTTCCAGGGGGCGGCCACGGGGGTCGGCGGCATCCTGCGGGACATCCTCGCCATGGGTGCGCGGCCGATCTCGTTTCTGGACGGGCTGCGCTTCGGCTCGCCCGACCACCGCTTCGAGCGGGCGGTCGCAGGGATCTCGCATTACGGAAACGCATGCGGCGTGCCGACCGTGGGCGGCGAGGCGGTGTTCGACCCAGCGTACGAGGACAACTGCCTCGTCAACGCCATGTGCATCGGCCTGCTGCCGGTCGAGAGGCTCACGCGCGCGGCCGCGCAAGGCGCCGGCAACGCGATCGTCCTCTACGGCGCGACCACCGGGCGGGACGGTATCGGCGGGGCGAGCGTGCTGGCCAGCCAGGAACTCGGCGAGGAGACGGCTGAGAAGCGACCCTCCGTCCAGATCGGCGACCCCTTCACGGGCAAGAAGCTGATCGAGGCCTCCATCGAGCTCGTGGAGCGCGGGCTGGTCGAATCGCTTCAGGACTGCGGCGCCGCCGGGCTCGCCTCCTCGCTCGCGGAGATGGCGCGGGAGGCGGGCATCGACGTGCACCTCGACCGCGTGCCGCTGCGCGAAGCCGATCTCGAGCCCTGGGAGACGATGATCTCCGAGAGCCAGGAGCGGATGGTCGCCGTCGTGCGGCCTGAACGGCTCGTGGATGTACTGACTGTGTGCGAGCGCTGGGAACTCGCCGCCGCCGAGATCGGCGCGGTCACGGGCAATGGGGAGCTGCGCTGTTTCTCGGCCGGGGACTTGCTGGCAGCGATTCCGGCGCGCGCCCTCACCGAGGAGGCGCCTCGGTACCGCGTCCCCGTCGAGCCGCACCCGCCGCAGCCCCGCGCCGAGCCGCCTGCGGGGCCGCCCGTCACCGAGGCGCTGCTCGGACTGCTCGCCTCCCCGAACGTCCGCTCGCGCGCCTGGATCTACCGCCGCTACGACCACCTGGTCGGGTCGCGGACGGTCCGCCGCCCCGGACTCGACGCTGCCGTGCTGAGACTCTCGGGTGTCCGCGGGCTCGCCGTCTCGCTCGACGGCTCCGGGCGTGTGTGTCGTCTCGATCCGCGCCTGGGCGGAGCGGCCGCCGTGCTGGAAGCGGCGCGCAACGTCGCCTGCGCGGGCGGCGAGCCGCTCGCCGTCACGGACTGCCTCAACTTCGGCAATCCGGAGAAGCCGGAGATCGCCTGGGAACTCGCCGAGGCGATCGACGGCATGGCCGAGGCCTGCGAGGCGCTCGGCGTCCCCGTCGTGTCCGGCAATGTGTCGCTCTACAACGAAACCGTCGGGCGGCCGATCCACCCCACGCCGGTCGTCGGCTGCGTGGGGCTCGTGGCGGATCTGCGCGACGTGCCCGCGGGCTGGCGCCGGGGCGATGCCGTCTTCGTTGCCGGCTCGCCTGAGCAGCGCCTCGACGGTTCCGAGTACCAGGCGCTCTGGGGTGAGTCCGGCGGACAGCCGGCGCCGCTCAACCTTGCAGCCGAGGCTGCGCTCGTCGGGTTCCTGTGGCGGAGCGCACCGCTCGTGACGTTCGCGCACGACGTTTCCGAGGGCGGTCTGGCCGTCTGCCTCGCGGAGGCAGCGATCGCGAGCGGTGCGGGAGTCGAGGTGCGGCTCGCCGCGGGCACGGTGACGCTCTTCGGCGAGGGTGGGGGGCAGGCCGTCGTCTCCTGCGATCCGGCACGCATCGACGACGTCGTGGCTCTGAGCCACGACGTTGGGGTTTCGCTGCGCCTGGTGGGCTCGGTCGTGGACGATTCTGTCCTCGGCGTCTCGCTCCACGACCTGGAGGAGGCCTGGACGACCTGATGTGCGGCATCTTCGGCATCCACGCCCCCGGTCGCGACGTGGCGCGGCTCACGTACTTCGGGCTCTTCGCGCTCCAGCATCGCGGTCAGGAGTCCGCTGGCATCGCGGTCTCCGACGCGGCCCGGCTGACCGCGCTGCGCGACATGGGGCTCGTCGCGCAAGTGTTCTCGGAGCAGAAGCTGAACGGCCTGCACGGCGACGTGGCGATCGGTCACACCCGCTACTCGACCACCGGCTCCACGCACTGGACGAACGCGCAGCCGCTCGTCCAGCACGGCCGCGCGCGCACCGTCGCGCTCGGTCACAACGGCAACCTCACCAACACGGCGTCCCTGCGCGAGGAGCTGGCGACCGCGGACATCAGGCTCGGTTCGAGCTCGGACACGGAGGCGATCGCGGCCCTGATCGCGGCGGATGAACGACCGCTGGAGCAGGCGGTGGCGGCGACCATGGCCCGTCTCGAGGGCGCGTACTCGGTCGTTGCCCTCTCGGAGGGCAGGCTGGTGGGTTTTCGCGACCCGCACGGCTTCCGGCCGCTTGTGCTCGGCCGGCTCGGCGACGACTGGGTGTTCGCCTCTGAGACGTGTGCGCTCGACATCGTCGGCGCGCGCACCGAGCGGGAGCTGGGCCCGGGGGAGCTCGTCATCGTGGACGGCAGGGGCGTGCTGGCTCACCAGGCTGTGCCGCCCGCCGAGCGGCCCGCCCTGTGCATCTTCGAGTACGTCTACCTCGCGCGGCCGGACTCGGAGCTCGACGGCGTCGAGGTCTACGGCGCACGCGTCCGCATGGGCGAGCAGCTCGCGCGCGAGGCGCCCGTCGAGGCCGATCTCGTCATGCCAATCCCCGACTCGGGCACGCCGGCCGCCATCGGCTTCGCGCGTGCCTCGGGCATCCCGTTCGGGGAGGGCCTGATCAAGAACCGCTACGTCGGCCGCACCTTCATACAGCCTGAGCAGGGGATGCGTGAGCAGGCCATCAAACTGAAGTACAACCCGCTCACCGAGGTGGCCGGCAAGCGCGTCGTTGTCGTGGACGACTCGATCGTGCGCGCCAACACGATCCGGCAGATCACCGCGATCCTGTTCGCGAGCGGCGCGAGCGAGGTGCACGTGCGCGTGTCGTCACCGCCAATCGTATCGCCGTGCTTTTACGGAATGGACTTCGGGGACGAGGAGCAGCTCGTCGCAGCGGGATGCTCCGTAGAAGAGGTGCGGGCGCTTGTCGGGGCGACATCGCTCGCACACATCTCGCTCGAGGGCATGCAGGAAGCCGTCGAGCGGTCGGAGTCCGAGGTTTGCCGCGCCTGCTTCACGCGCCGCTACCCGACGCGCGTCCCGCTGCAGCTGGCCAAGCACCGTTTCGAGCGCGCGGCTGAGCCCGGCGGCCGCGAGCCGGCCGGGCTCACGCGCTGAACGGCCCGCTAGTGCTCGAGCACGCGGCTCGCCTTCGCGATGCCGCGGCTGATGAAGTACCCGAAGGTCAGGGCGGTGGTGATCGTCATCCAGACGTACGTGGTGACGTCCTCGCGGAACCACCACAGGAACGTGAAGACGAGTTCGAGCAACGCGTAGAGCAGGAACTCCGCGTTGCCGGGGATCGGCAGGCGCGCGAGGTCCCCTGAGCCGAGCGTGAACCCGCCGCCTGATGCGCGGGGCGGGGATGTGGTTGAGGTCGGCTGCGTCGGCGGATCGGGCGGCATCGTCGACGACATGGACCCTCCTTTCGGTTAGGCGGCGTGACCGGGAACGTGGAGTATCTCCAGTTTCAGGCCGTCGGGGTCGAAGAAGAACACTGCGTAGTAGCCGGGGCTGTATCCGTACTCCTGTGGGCCGCTCTCGATCTCGGCGCCCTGGACCCCGAGCCACTCGGCGCGCTCGTCAACGGCGGCCCGCGAGGAGGCCTCGAAGGCGAGGTGGTGCATGCCCACCGAATAGCGGTCATAGCCAACCCCGATCTGCGACGGCTGCGCGGCGCGGATCCCCACCGAGGTGCCGGGCCCACTCAAATACCAGATCGTCTCGCCACGCTCGCCCTCCACCTCCGAGATCCCGTGCCAGCCGAGGGGGCCGAGCAGGTCGCGGTAGAACGGCAGGCTCCGCTCGACCGACCGGACGACGAGGTCGACATGATGGACGCCCGTGGATCGCAACACGCGTCACATTCCGTGCGCCCTCGCCCTCTCCTGCCGGGGAGGGAACAATGACGCGGATGAGGCTCATCGGCTCGGGCCGGGCGTCCGAGATCTTCGACCTCGGCGACGGTCGCGTCTTGCGGCGCTTCAAGGCCGGTGGCAACCCGGAGCGCGAGGCGCTTGCAATGCGCCAGGCGGAGCGTCATGGCTATCCCGTCCCGCGGGTCCTCGACGTCTCGAGGAACGCGCTCGTCCTCGAGCGCATCGAAGGCCCGACGATGCTCGCGCGGCTGCGACGCCGGCCGTGGACGCTTCGCACCGAGATGGGGCGGCTCGCCCGGCTCCACGAGCGCCTGCACCGAATGGCCGGACCCGTCGGGCTACCAGAGCTCGGTGCGGGCGATCGCCTGCTGCACCTCGATTTACATCCCGACAACGTCATCCTCGGTCCGGAGGGCCCGGTCGTGATCGACTGGGCGAATGCTCGCCGCGGCGACCCCGCGGTCGACGCGGCGCTCACGTGGGTGGTCGCCGCGACGAGCGGCGGCGCATTCGGCCGCCTCGCCGTGCGCTGGTTTCTGCCGCATTTCGAACGGGCCGAACTGCTGCGCGCGCTCCCCGCCGCCGCAGCGTTCCGCCTCGACGACGTCAACGTCACCGAGCGCGAGCGGGAGGCCGTTCGCCGGCTGCTGGTGGAGGCTCAACCGCCGTCCGCGAGCTCGTCGGCCCGGCCGTAGCGGACCGCCCGCCGCACGGCCTGGGGGTCGAGACCGCGCTCGATCAGCTCCTGGCGCTGCTCGCCCTCGGCGGCAAGGCGCAGGAACAGCCACGCGAGTGCCCCAAGCGTGACGAGCGAGCCCTCGAGCATCATCACCGTGCCCGCCAGGCCCTGGTCGCGAAGGGCCGAGACCCCGTGCGCGGCCTCGTCTCGCGCGTAGACGTCGTAGAAGACCGTCCCCGACCACAGGAAGACGTTCGCGAGCACCGTCTCGATCAGCCGAACTGCGACGATGTAGCCGAGCTTCGCCCCCGTACCGAACCACATCGGGCCGGGCAGCACCTCGACGACCGGCGCCCACATGAGCGCGCCGGCTGTCAGGAACGAGACGTGCTGGAGCGCGTGCACCGCCTCGTGTCGCACTGCAGCCTCGTAGAGATACGGCACGTGCCAGATGTAGAGATTGAGCGTCCACAGCGGCAGCGCGACGAGCGGATGGGCGAGGACGCGCAGCGGTGCCACGGGACGCAGCGCGAGCGCGGGCCGAAGCAGCGGGCCCGTCAGCGAGGCGACGAGCGCGAGCGCCACGAGGTCGCTCAGCAGCACGTGCTGCACCATGTGCGCGACGAACAGGTCCTCCTCCGCCAGCTCGGCCAAGGGGGTGACGAGCGCGACGGCGAGCAGCGTGACGGCGATCCAGAAGAGGCCGCGCCGCCAGGCAGGGACCGGTTGGCCGCGCCGGGAGAGCGTCCGCGCGCGCCACTCGTAGGCCAGCGTGCCGAGCGCGAGTGGCGCGAGCTGGAGCGGGTCCAGCGTCCAGCTCGTCAGCGTGGCGTGCGCGACCACCGAGCGAGTCTAGGCCGCCGCTCTCCCCTCTAGACTCGCGCCAACAGGTGGAGGGCAGGACGTACGAGACGGCGGGGGTCTCGCTGGCGACCGCGGAGGCGATCGTCGAGCGCCTGCGGTCAGCAGTCGAGTCCACCGGAGCCCAGGGGTTCGGGGCGTTCGCGGGTCTGCATCCGCTCGACGGCCGGCGCCTGCTCGCGGCGTCCACCGACTCCGTCGGCACGAAGCTCGTGCTCGCGCGCGAGCGCGGCGCGTTGCGGCTGTGCGGCCGCGACCTGGCCGCGCACTGCATCAACGACGTGGCCACGACGGGCGCCGAGCCGCTCTTCCTGCTCGACTACGTGGCGGCGAACCGGCTCGACCTGGAGCAGGTGGTGGAGCTTGTCGAGGGCGCGGCGGAGGTATGCCGCGAGGCCGGCTGTGCTCTGATCGGCGGTGAGACGGCAGAGCTCCCGGGCGTGTACCGCGAGGAGGAGCTGGACTTCGCGGGCACGTGCGTCGGTCTGGTAGAGCGCGAGCTGCTCGTGGACGGCTCGAGCGTCACGCCCGGCGACGCAGTCATCGGCTTCGCGTCAGCCGGAGTGCACGCGAACGGCTTCACGCTCGTCCGGCGTGTGCTCTCTGACGAGGACTACGACAGGCTCGACCTGCTGGCGCCGACGCGGCTCTATCTCGGCGAGGTGCGTACGCTCGGGCGCCGCGCGAAGGCGCTGGCCCATGTGACGGGAGGCGGCATTGCGGGCAACCTCTCGCGCGTTCTGCCGCCCGGGCTCCACGCCGAGCTCGACTGGGCCGCCTGGGAGCGCCCGCCTGTCTTCGCGTGGCTCGCGCGCCACGTCGGAGAGGGGGAGCTGCGGCGCGTCTTCAACCTGGGCATCGGCTTCTGCGCGGTCGTCGCGGAACCGCAGCCGGGCGAGCTCGTGATCGGACAGGTTGTGTGATCGGCGTGCTTGCCTCCGGCGGGGGGACAAACCTCCAGACGCTCATCGACGCGCGGCTGCCGCTCTCGGCAGTCGCCTCGAACAACCCTGGCGCCCGGGCACTCGAGCGCGCAAAACGGGCCGGCATCCCCGCGGCCGCCTTCCCGCTGGACGACTATCCGGACCGGGAGGCGCGCGACGCCGCCATGGCCGGCTGGCTGGAGGATCGCGGCGTCGACCTCGTCGTCTGCGCTGGGTACATGCAGCTGCTGCGGCCGGCCTTCCTCGACCGTTTCACGGGCCGGATCGTCAACACGCATTCTGCTCCACTCCCGGACTTTCCCGGCGCGCATCCGATCGAGGACGTGCTGGCCGCCGGCGTGCGCGAGACCGCGGCGACCGTGCACTACGTCGACGAAGGCATCGACACGGGCGCCGTCATCCGCGCCGAGCGTGTCCCGGTACTGAAGGGCGACACGGTCGAGACGCTGCGCGCCCGCGTCCAGGCCGTCGAGCACCGGCTGCTGCCCGAGGTCGTCACGGAGCTGCTTCGTGCGGATTGAACGTGCGCTGATCTCGGTCTACCGCAAGGACGGGCTCGAGGACTTCGCGCGCGGGCTGGCGGAGCTCGGCGTCGAGCTCGTTGCGAGTGGCGGCACCGCGGCGGCGCTCGAGGAGGCCGGTCTCGAGGTCACGCGCGTGGAGGAGCTCACCGAGGTGCCTGAGCTGCTGGGCGGTCGCGTCAAAACGCTTCACCCGCGCATCCACGCCGCCATCCTCGCGCGTCGCGACGACAAGGAGGACGTGGCCACGCTCGACGAGCACCACATCCGTCCTTTTGACCTCGTCTGCGTGAATCTCTACCCCTTCGCCGAGGTGGCGGGGCGCTACGGCGTGCGCGAGGAGGAGGCCGTGGAGATGATCGACATCGGCGGTCCTTCGATGCTGCGCGCCGCGGCGAAGAACTTCGCCCACGTCCTGCCGGTCTGCTCGCCGGCGCAGTACGAGTCGGTGCTCGCCGAGCTGCGCGCCGAGGGCGAGGTGCCGGGCGCCGCACGCCGGCGGCTCGCCGCGGAGGCCTTCTCCGTCACCGCGGCTTACGAGGCGGCGATCGCGGTGTGGTTCTCGGGCCGCGAGGCGTTCCCGGACCGGCTCACGCACGCGTACGTGAAAGTGCAGGACCTCGCGTACGGCGAGAACCCGCACCAGCGAGCTGCCTACTACGCCGAGGTCGGCGCGCGCACCCACTTGCTCTCGAACGTGAGCCGGCTGCACGGGCGGGAGCTGTCGCTGATCAACCTCTACGACCTCTCGGCGGCGCGAATGCTGCTGCGCGAGTTCGCGGTGCCGGCGTGCGTGATCGTCAAGCACGCGAACCCCTGCGGCGCGGCGGTGGGCGCGACGGTCGAGGAGGCTTACGAGCGCGCGCTCGCCTGCGATCCGGTGTCCGCCTTCGGGATGGTCGTGGCCGTCAACCGCACGATCGGCGGCGACCTGGGCCGCGCGCTCGCGGAGCGGTTCGTGGACGTGCTCTTCGCGCCGGGCTATGACCAGCCGGCGCTGGCCGCGCTGACCGGGAAGCCCGCCACGCGGATCCTGCTCGACCGTGAGCGCCGGCGCGTCGACGCGGCCGAGAAGGACTTCAAGCGCGTGCCTGGAGGACTGCTCGTACAGGACCGCGACCTCGACTTCCAGGACCGCGAGCAGATGGAGGTCGTGTCCGGCTCCCCGGGCGAGGCCTGCTGGGGCGACCTGATCTTCGCCTGGCGTGTCTGCAAGCACGTCACCTCGAACGCGATCGTGCTGGCGAAGGGCCTGCGCACGATCGGCATCGGCGGCGGCCAGACAAGCCGCGTGGACGCGGTGCGCATCGCGCTCATGAAGGCGCGCGAGCACGATCACGAGCTGTCGGGAGCGGTGCTGGCGTCGGACGCCTTCTTCCCCTTCCCGGATGGCCCGCAGGCGGCACTCGACGCGGGCGTGACGGCGATCATCCAGCCGGGCGGCTCGAAGCGCGACGAGGAGGTCGCCGCTGCCGTGCGCGACGCGGGCGCCGTCATGGTGCTGACGGGCCGCCGCCATTTCCGGCATTAGGGCGCGTGCTGTACGGTCGCCGCATGGGACTTGTGGCGAAGATCAGGAAGGCGCTGACCGGGGAGCCGGAGGACCCGGTCGAGAAGGCCGAGTGGCTGGCCGAACAGGCTCGCATCAGGGAAGAGAAGGCGGAGGCCAAGGCCCAGGCGGCCGCCAACCTTCCCGGCTGGAAGCCACCGAAGTAGTCCCCGGAGCGGCCACGCACACGAGTCGCGGCACCTGGCCCGGCGGTTGGATGCGGACGTCGCGGTCGAACGCCAGGTGGCGGTGCCGCATGAAGTGCGCGGCGACGCACGCCTCCATGCTGCCTGGCCGGCGCGTCCGGCCCGCGCAGCGTTCGGCGCGCGGGCCGGACGTCGCAATCGAGCTACGTAACCTTCAGCTTGCCCTTCATCCCGGCGGCCGCGTGGCCGGCGAGGGTGCACACGTACGGCTTCACGCCGGCCGCGAGCTTGACCTTGAAGGTGCGTGTCTTGCCCTTCCCGACCAGCGGTGACTTCTTGCCTGCGATCTTGAAGTCGTGCGGGAGCTTGCCCTTGTTCACGAGCTTGAAGGTCACTGTGCCGTGACGGACGGTCTTCTTGGAGAGCACGAACTTGAACTCCTTCATCGTCACCGTGACCGTCGTCGCGCTCGGCGCGGCGCCGGTCGGCGAGGCGACGGGTGCGAAGGAGAGCGCGACGAGCGCGGTGAGCAGCGCAAGCGTGAGCGAACGAACCTTCATCGTGTGACCCCTTCCTCGGAGATGGTTCATTGGCGATCGGAGGGAAACGGTACGCTCGATTCTTACCGGAACAGCCATAGTCTGGCGAGCCCGAGCTGTTTCCTGCGCCGGAGAGCAGCGGAGCGGCCCCGGAGTCGAACCGAGCCAGCCGTGGGTTGCACGACGTCACCGGTTTTGAAGACCGGCTGGGCCACCGGGCCCGAGCCGCTCCGGCGCCGAGCCTAGCGCGCGCGCCGCGCGCCGCCGTTGGTCGTACAATCGCCGAAGAGGTGCACGGGGTCATCTTCTCCAGCTTCCGCGACTACGTCACGGACGCTTACGGGCGCGAGGTAGCGCAGCAGGTCTTCGCGGACGGCAGCGCCTACCTGCTGAGCGAGGCATATCCGGACGAGGAGCTGCTCGGCTTCGTCGCGCGCGCGGCCGAGATGTCGCGTCGGGAGGCGGACGAGCTCGTCTACGACTTCGGCATCTTCACCGCGCAGACGACGTTCGCGCGGCTCTACCCGGCCTTCTTCGCGATCTCGCCGTCGACGAGGGAGTTCCTGCTGACGGTGGAGACGCGCATCCACGAGCTCGTGCGCGCGACCATCCCGAACGCGCGGCCGCCCGATCTGCACATCACGGAGCGCGGACCCGACGGCGTGTCGATCGTCTACACGTCGCCGCGGCAGCTCTGCACGCTGCTGCGCGGGCTCGTCGAGGGCACCGCCGGGCACTACGGGGAGACCGCCGATATCGAGGAGTCAACCTGCATGAAGCGCGGCAATCCGGCGTGCACGTTCGAGGTCACGCTGAGGCGCGCGCCGAGCGCCTGACAACGCGCTCGTCCCCAACCCGACGCGTGACGCCGTCGGCATCCAGGCGCTCGAGCAGGAGCTGGGCGGGGCCGCGCGAGACGCCGAGCCCGTCGCGGTAGCGGGCGAGCCTGATAGAGCCGTGCTGCTCGAACTCGTCGAGCGCCGCCCGGCGCGCCGTCTGGTAGGCGGCCGTCGAGACGACGAAGCCGTTCCCCAGCCGCACCAGCCGCCCTTCGCTCTCGAGGAACGCGGCGAGCGCGGCGTCGGCGACCCGGACGCCGGCCGTACCCGCCGCCTCGAGCTCGGTCTCGAGGGTCGCGGCGGCCTCGGCCCGCTCTCCCAGTGCCGCGCTCACGCCCGGGGCGTAGGCCTTCGCGCCGCGTCGCTCGACTCCGAGGAGGGGCAGGAGCGCCGGTGCCCACGGCTCGTCCGGGAGAAGCTCCGCGAGCGGAATGCCCGGGTCAAGCGTTGAGTGGGCAGCGTGCGTCTCCAGGCGGTGCGCCACCTCTCGTTTCAGCGCCTCGAGCCACTCGGGTGCGAAGTACCAGCCGTCCGCCTGGTCGAGCAGGTTGAGCGCGGCCTGGAGCTCGTCGCCGAAGAGCAGGCCGCGCGCCGAGAGCTCCGTGCGCCTCAGGGGCTCGCGCGCGACCGCCCGCGCGATCGCTACCGGATCGTCCGCAGCCAGCACGTCCAGGCGTCGGGCGTCGGGGCGCCGCGGCGGAGCCGGGTCGAGCACGCGCCCGCCGCCCACCGTGTGCTCCGTTCGCAGGACGACGCGGTCGCCACGCGCCGCGACCACCGGCGAACCGAGCCGTAGCTGCGCGTAGCGCTCGCCGACACGGACGACCCGCGCCGGGGCCTCTGTGGTGCCGTGGTGCACCTGCACGTGCGCCGGCACGGTCTCCAGCTCGTCGAGCGCGATATCGAGCCGGTAGCTGACCGGATACGCGCCGGGCTCGACGAGCGCGTCGCCGCGGCCGATGGCTCCCCGCTCGATCCCGGGCAGGCTGACGGCCACGCGCCTGCCGGCCTGGGCACGCTCGACCGCCTGGTCGTGCACCTCGACGCTGCGCACCCTGACGTCCAGCCCGGCCGGCTCGGCGCGCATGAGGTCACCCGCGCCGATCGACCCCGACCAGAGCGTGCCCGTCACGACCGTGCCGATCCCGGGCAGCGAGAACGAACGGTCGACGAAGAGCCGCGGGGGGTGACGGCCGGCCCGACGCGTCGCGGCGACGTCGCTCAGCGCCTCGCGCAGCTCGGCCAGGCCCGCGCCGGTACGCGCCGAGACCGCGACCACGGGCGCACCCGGCACGAGCTCGCGCGCTTCTGCGACGGCGAGCTCGAGCGTCTCCGCGTCCACCGCGTCCGCCTTCGTGACCGCAACGACGCCGCGTTCCACGCCGAGCAGCCGCAGAATGGCGAGGTGCTCGTGCGTCTGCGGCCGGGCCCCCTCGCCGGCGTCGATCGCGAGCAAGAAGAGGTCGACGCCCGTGGCGCCGGCGACCATGGTGCGCACGAAGCGCTCGTGGCCCGGCACGTCGACGAGCGAAAGCGTACGCCGATCCGGCAGCTCGAGCGGCGCGTAGCCGAGCTCGATCGAGATGCCACGCCGCTGCTCCTCCGGCAGCCGGTCCGTGTCCTTTCCCGTCAGGGCGCGCACGAGCCACGTCTTGCCGTGGTCGACGTGGCCCGCGGTGCCGACGACGAGCGACACGTCAGGCCGGGACGGCTTCGATCAGGCCGTCCTCGAGGCGCTGCGCGCGGAAGCCAGCGCCGGCCAGCAGCGTGTGCCACTCGTCCTCCTTGCGCTCTCGCCCGCCTGCGACCAGGAGCATGAGCAGGTCCAGCCACTTGCTCCCGTGCGGCTCGTTGTCCTGCGGAATCACCGCGTCTCGGATCACAAGACGCGCGTGCGTCGGGGCGGCCGCCCCGATCGTGCTCAGGATGCGAGCGGCACGCTCGTCGTCCCAGTCGTGAAGGATGCGCGACAGGACGTAGACGTCGCCGGTGGGCACGGACTCGAAGAAGCTGCCTGCGACGACGGTGCAACGGTCGCCGAGTCCTGCGCGGGCAATGACCTCCTCCGCCTCGGCGGCCGTCTCGGGAAGGTCGTGGACGATCCCTCGTAGCCTCGGCCGGCGCCGCAGCAGCTCGACCAGAACCGCTCCGTTGCCGCCGCCGACGTCGACGACGACGGTCTCGTCGGCCCAGTCGAGCTTCTCCAGGTCGTCGACGCGATCCTCCGCGCTGCCGGCCATCGCGCGGTTGAACACCGCCCCCTCGGCCGGATGCTCCTTGAGCCAGGTCCAGAACTCGACACCGAAGGTCGCCGGAAACGTGGCGGCACCGGTGCGCAGGGCACCCTCGGCGTCAGAAAACATGCGATAGAAGAGGTCCCCGAACAGATGCGCGAAGTCCGGCCAGCTCTGTGGGTGATCCCGGCGCAGAAGCTCCGACGCTGGCGTGTTTGCGAAGACCTGGACGGGTTCTTCGACGAACACGCCGTCGCTCGCCAGCGCGCGGAGGAGGCGGTAGAGCACGTCTTCGTTCACGCCGACCTCGCGCGCGATCTCGCGACCGCGCGGGGTCCTGCCGCGAGCTCGTCCGCGATCCCGAGATCGGCTACGAGGCCGAGCGCCTTCGTCGCCATGGCGCCGCGCATGAGATCCCACATGCGCTGCTCGGGCGCGGCATCCTCCGTCATGATCGCGCGCCTGCGACCGCCGTCGCGACCTCCGCGACCTCGTCGTCGGAGAGCGTGCGGCAGTCGAGCAGGCAGCGGCCGTCGCGGACGAGGGTGACCACCGGCGGCTCGCCCAGGCGAAGGGGAGCGGCAAGCTCCTCCTCGACCGCGCAGGCGAAGCTCGGCAGCTCGGCGAGCGGCAGCGCGCCGCCGCCGGCGCGCGCGAGCGTCTCCTCGACGGCGCCGCCTACGGCCGCGGCGAGCCGCTCGGCGCGCTCGCGCACACGCCCGGCAGGCTCGTGGAACGCGCGCAGGAACGGGATCTCGCGTAGCGCCCGCTCGGGGTCCAGGTACAGCGCGAGCGTGCCCTCGAGGGCGGCTAGCGTCAGCTTGTCGGCTCGGAGGGCCCGCTGCAATGGGTGGCGGCGCAGCCGCTCGACGAGCTCCGCGCCGCCGACGACGATGCCCGCCTGCGGCCCGCCGAGCAGCTTGTCGCCGGAGAAGCAGACGAGGTCGGCGCCGGCGGCGAGACTCTCGCGGACGGTTGGCTCGTCGCCGAGGGCGAGCAGCGTGCCGGAGCCCAGGTCGTCCACGAGCGGGAGGTCGTGCCGGCGCGCCACGGCGGCTAGCTGGTCGATGCGGGGGAGCTCCGTGAAGCCGACGACGCGGAAGTTCGACTGGTGTACGCGCAGGAGCAGTGCCGTCTCGGCCGTGACCGCCCGCTCGTAGTCTGCCGCGCGGGTGCGGTTGGTCGTGCCGACTTCGACGAGCCGCGCGCCCGAGCGGTCGAGCACCTCCGGGATGCGGAAGCCGTCGCCGATCTCGACCAGCTCGCCGCGCGAGACGAGCACGTCTCGCCCCTCGGCGATCGCCGCCAGCGCGAGCAGCACGGCTGCGGCGTTGTTGTTGACCACGAGCGCCGCCTCCGCGCCCGTCAAACGACGGAGCAGCGGGGCCACGAGCTCCTGTCGCGAGCCGCGCGAGCCCGCTTCGAGGTCGTACTCGAGGTTCGAGTAGCCCGCACCGAGTTCCGTCACCCGCGCGAGCGCCGGGGCAGCGAGCGGCGCGCGCCCCAGGTTCGTGTGCAGCAGCACGCCCGTTGCGTTCAGCACGCGGCGCAGCCGCGGTCGCTCGAGCGCGTCCGCCTCCGCGAGCACGCGCGCGGCGAGCTCGCCGGGATCGTGCCCGAGCCGGATCTCCTCGCGCGCGCTCGCGAGCGCGGAACGGACCGCCTCGAGCGCGACAGGCCGCGGCAGCGCAGCCAGCCGCTCGTCCCGCAGCAACTCGTCCACGGACGGTAGATCGCGAAGCCTCATACCGCGCATTTGTAGTCGAGGGAGGGGGCGAGGGGAACCGCGAGGTTCCCCAAGGAAGCGGCCAGCGGTAAGACCACTCCAAGCGCCACCGGAGCCGGGCTTGCCCCGGCGGGAGGCGAACGAACCACCCAGGCACCGGTGGAATCACACCACCAGCCGCCGGCTCCGCCAGCGTTTGAACTAGCCCCAGCGCCCGCAAGGAGGGGGTTCACGGGGGAACCAGGGGTTCCCCCGTGATCACGTCGGCGCAGCGGCGCTCGTAGCAGTCCAGCACGATCCGGACTGCCTCATGCGGGTCGTCCGTGCAGATCAGCAGGCGCTCGTCCTCGGGCGAGATCATCCCTTCGGCCAGCACCGTGTCCTCGATCCACGCAACCAGCGGCGCCCAGTACGAGGTGCCGACGAGCACGACCGGGAAGTCGTGCACCTTGCCCGTCTGCATGAGCGTCAGACCCTCGAAGAGCTCGTCGAGCGTGCCGAACCCGCCGGGGAAGAGCACGAAGCCCTCCGACGGCTTCACGAGCATCACCTTGCGCGCATAGAAGTGCTGGAAGATAACCGCGATGTCGAGATAGGCGTTCGGCGCCTGCTCGTGCGGCAGCTCGATGTTGAAGCCGACCGAGACGCCGCCCGCCTCGCGCGCGCCGCGGTTCGCGGCCTCCATCACGCCCGGCCCGCCCCCGGTGACGACGGCAAAGCCGGCCTCGGCGAAGAGCGAGCCGACGACTCGCGCCGCGTCGTACGCGGGATGCCCCTCGCGGATGCGCGCCGAGCCGAACACCGTCACGCCTGGCCGCCCGATGCGGTCAACCGCCTCAAAACCGGCCCGGAACTCCTCGGCGATCGCGCGCAGGGTCGGCTCGAGAGCCCCGTCCTCGCGCTCCAGCAGCCGCCGGTCGTCTACCAAGGAGGGCGTCGCCGCCGCGCGAGGAACTCGGCTCAAAATGAGCACGGAGTCGACGGAACACGCTGGCCGGCGCGATGCGGCGTCCTCAGGCGCGCCAATAGCGCTGCTATTGACGCTCCCTGCGTCCTTGCCTCGCACTCGGCCAGCGTGCCCCGTCGACGAGGCGTCTTTCTGAGGCGAGTTCTAGACATCCTTTTCGAGGTGCGACAGGTCGGCGGCGACGCCGAGCGCAACCGCCAGGCCGACGTAGACGACGGCGACGGCCACCCGCTGCCCCGCCGTCACGCGGTAGTACGCCTTCGCCTCGGGCGACTTGCGTGCCTGCCAGCGGTTCAGGAGCTCCATGCCACCGATGATGAGCACGAGGATGAGGATCGGGTTCGGCGAGATGAAGAGCAGGACGACGAGTGCCGCGAACCCGAGCAGCCAGACGGCGGGGTGGAGCGCCGCCACTGCGCGGCCTCCGTCGAGCGGCACGATCGGCAGCAGATTGAAGAGGTTCAGCAGGAAGCCGACGAACGCGAGCGCGACCAGCAGATCCGAGTCGAGCGCAGCGCCGAGTGCCCAGCACGCAGCCGCGCCCAGGCTCCCGACGATCGGTCCCGCGAGCGCCACCTGGGCCTCGCGCCACGCGTTCTCCGGGAGCTGCTTCATCGTGATCAGCGCGCCCATGAACGGGATGAACATGGGGGCGCTCGTCGGCAGGCCCTGGCGGCGCGCCTCGAGCACGTGCCCGAGCTCGTGGACGAGCAGCAGCAGCACTAGCCCCACTGCAAACTGCCACGGCCAGAGCAGCGCGTAGGCGGCGATCGAGACGAGCATCGTTGCGGCTGTCGTGAAGATCTTGAACTTGAAGACGACGAAGACGAGCGCCTTCAGCTTCCACACGAGTAGGGCCAGTGCGATGAACGGCGCCGCGAGCGTGCGTGCGAGGCGGCGCCAGTCGCGGCCGCGAGGCTGGATCGGCTCGTAGTCGCGAAGCTGCCAGTCCTCGCCGTCCGTGGCGGTCCGCGAGGAAAAGGCGTCTCGGCGCGCCGGGAGCCAGTCCTCGTCGCGCGACTCCTCCCGCCCGCCTTCGCGGGGGTCGTCCGTGAGCCGGCTCACACGCTCATGGTAGCCAGCGGTCGGGCGCGCTCCGGCGCGGTAAGCGGGGACAGGGATTCCGCGGTCGTCGGTTGGAGCCGCGGGCCACCGCTCGAGCAAGTGGCTCTGAGCCGCAAAAGTCGATGGGCGGCTCGCGAGAACGGTGGTAAGGTGCGACGGGGGTCTCTGAGGAAGGGTGGTGCTGCGAGGAGTGACATCCGGGCGTCGGCTTGCCCTCCTCTGCGCGCTCGCAGTTGCGCTCGCTGCGCTTGCCGTGGCCTCGCCGCCGGTCGCCGGCGGCCTGCTCCACGCGCCCCCGCCCGCTGCAGACCGCGATGGTGACGGGGTCTTCGACGACCTCGAGGCGCGATTAACGCGCGCCGGCGTGGCGGAGCGGGTGCCCGTGATCGTGCGGCTCGTTCGTCCGGCCACGCGCGCCCGAGTAGCCGCGCTCGAGGACGGCGTCGGCGACTTTCCCCCCGTCCAGCGTTTCTCGATCGTGCCGGCCTTCGCCACCCGCCTCACGCGCGCGCAGGTGGAGACGCTCGCGCGCGATCCCGCCGTCACCCGCGTCGAGGCCGACGCCGTCGTGCATGGGGTGAACGACAAGGCACAGGCCGCGTTCGGAGTCTCGAAGGCCCGGCTCGACCTCCCGTGGCTCGACGGCGACCGCGACGGCAATCCGGCCTCATTCTCGAACAGCGATGTAGTCGTCGCGGTCGTGGACTCGGGGATCGACACGACGCATCCCGACCTACCGCCCGGGAAGGTGATCGACTGGCACGACTCCGTCACCAAGCCCGGGGCGCTGGCGCCGTTCGACGACAACGGACACGGCACCCACGTCGCGGGCATCCTCGCAGGGACCGGTCAGGCGAACGCTCTCTATCGCGGCGTCGCTCCCGGCGCGGCGATCGTCGCCGTCAAGGTGCTCGACAAGAACCAAAAGGGGAGCTCGTCGGACGTGATCGCCGGCATCGAGTGGGTCGAGAAGAACATCGATGCCGACAGCATCGACATCGTCAACCTGTCCTTGCAGGCAGGCTCGCCCTGCGCGGGCAAGGACTCGCTCACGGACGCCGTCAACCGCATCGCGGCTCGCGGCGTACTCGTGACCGTGGCGGCGGGGAACAGCGGCCCGGGCTTCTGCACGATCGGCAGTCCGGCGCTCGCCGCGGGCGCGCTGACCGTCGGCGCCATGGCGGACACGGGGGAGGGCGGCTTCCGGCTCGCCAGCTTCTCGAGCCGCGGCCCCACCTATGACAACCGCGTGAAGCCGGACCTCGTCGCGCCGGGCGTGAACATCAAGTCGACGTGCATGCCGCCCGCCGGTCCATGCATCCCGACCGATCCCTACTCCGTGCGCAGCGGAACGAGCATGGCGGCGCCGTTTGCGGCGGGCGTCGGCGCGTTGATGCTCGACGCGAACGTCGGCCTCACCGGGCAGCAGCTCAAGGGCCTGCTGATGGCAACGGCGTTGGACTGGGGGCGCGGTGCTGACAACGCCGACCCGACCTCGCGCGGCGCGGACGTGGACTACGGCGCGGGGCGCCTGGACGCGTACGCGGCGATCGCTGCCGCCGGCGTTCCGCTTGCGAGTCCGCCGCCCGTCCCCGGGCACGACCTCAGGCACGGCTCGCTCCCGGGCGCCGGCGCGCAGGCTGACCACCGGCTCGTGGTCACCGGGACGGACTTCCCGCTCGCGATCACGGCGATCGCTCCGGGCGGGACGGGCCTCGACGTAGACCTTTCGCTGTTCGACCCGGCGGGGAGCGAGGTCGCGAACGCCGCCGGAGCCGGCCGTCAGGCAGACCTGAGCATCACCCCCGCCGTGACAGGCGCATACACCCTGCGCGTGAAGTCGGCCGCCGGCGCCGGCGGCTACTTCGTAGACATCTCGGGGATCGTCACGAGCCCGCCGGCGAACGACGGCGCGCCGTCGATCTCCGGGGAGCCGCGCGAGGGGCAGGCGCTAACGACCTCCGCCGGCCGCTGGTCGGGCGGCACCCCGATGACGTACGCGTTCCAGTGGGTGCGCTGCGATACAGCGGGCGGCGCGTGCGCGGGGATCGCCGGCGCGACCGGAACGACGTACACGACCACGGTGGCGGACATCGGCGCGACGCTGCGCGTCGTCGTCACGGCCACGAACGCGGCGGGGTCGGTCTCCGCGACGACCTCTCCGACGCTCGCGATTGCCGCCCTGCCGCCGGCGAACACGGCTGCGCCGCTTGTCTCGGGCCGCACCGAGGTGGGGCACACGCTCCAGGCCCAGTCGGGCGAGTGGCGCAGCGCGCTGCCGCTGGCATACGCCTTCCAGTGGCGCCGGTGCAACCGCGCCGTGACTGCGTGTAACGACATTCCCGGCGCGACACAGACCGCCTACGTGCTGCGGCCTGCGGACGCGGGCTCTCGGGTCGGCGTCGCCGTGATCGCAACGAACGGTGGCGGCTCCACGGAGGCGGTCTCGGCCGCCCCGCTCGTCGAGGCGCTCGCTCCGCACCCGACCGCGCGGCCTCGGATCTCGGGGCGGCCTCTCGTGGGCAGGCGCTTCCGTGCCACGGCAGGCCGCTGGCTCGCCACGCCGCCGCTCCGCTTTACGTGGCGCTGGTCGCGCTGCAACCGGCGCGGAGAGCGCTGCATTCCGCTGCCGGCACACGGACGGACCTATCTGCTGCGCCGCGCCGACGCGGGACGCACGATGCGCGTCCGCGTCTTCGCCGACAACCGCCCCCTCGCGGGCGGCGCTCGCACGTCGATCGCCTCGCGCGCGACGCGCGTCGTTCGCCGCTAGCCGAGCTCGACGGGCCGGCCGTCCGCCTCGATCGTGGGCTGCGAGAACACACAGTCCACGTGGATCTTCGCCTCATTGTCGCCGCCGTATGAACCGGTGTTGCGGCCGATCGCGACGTGCGCGGTGTTGCCGGCCTTCTCGTCGAGCATGACATGGCCACGCGGGATTACGGTCGCGTTGAGCCCGATGCCGAGCTCGGCGATCACGTTGGCGCCCTCGCCGGCCTCGTCCACGAGCCGCCGTAGCAGCTCCGCCGCGCGGCCCCCTTCGATCGACGTGACGCAGCCGCCGGCGAAGCGCAGGGTGACAGGCTCGTCGACGAGCCCCTCGACCGTGTACGGCACGGTCACGTCGGCGACCAGCACGCCGTCCGCGCCGTCTCGCAGCGGCGCCGCATAGACCTCGCCGCCCGGAAAGTTCGCCGTCTCGCCGGCCTCGAGCGGCCCGACGTCGGTCAGCCACGGCCGGCCCGCGACGCGAAGCTCGAGGTCGGTTCCCGCCCGGCCGCGAATGCGGACGGTCTCCGCGCCCCGAAGCTGTTCGAGCAGGCGCTCGGCCTGCTCGACCAGGTCCGGCTGGGGCTTCGAGAGCTCGCCGCGGAGCAGCTCGCCGTCCACGAAGCCCATGAAGATCTCGCGACCGCGGTGTCCGCTGATGCGCTCCATCAGCTCGAAACGGGCCTCGACCTCCTCGGGGAGCGGCCGCTCCGCCATGAAGTACGCGAGCGAGGAGCCCTCCGCTGCCTCGAGCACCGCGGGGGGTGCATGCGCGAGCGGGCGCTCGCCGGCCCAGAGCTCGAGCCGCGGCGTGCCCCCGGCGTCCTGCACAGCGGCCGCGAGCTGCGCGCCCTCCTCGAGCAGCGGCTCGTCCACGACGACGAGCACCGTCTCGCCCGGCTTGAGGCGCGCCGCCTCGACGAGGTTGACGCACCAGCCCGGATGTCCCCGTCGCTCCGCCGGAGCTCGCACGGCGTTGAACGCTACCGGGCGCGCGCCGCTTCAAACGAGGTCGCGTCCCATAGCGTGGTGTAGGAGCGCATCGGACGGAGCCGGATGAAGGTCCGGCCACCGCGGCGCTCAAACTCGTCGGTTCCTGCCAGGGATCGACGAAAGGAGCACCACGATGGCCGAGACGAAGAGGATGACGGCTGAGCAGGTCGTCAGCTACCTGCTCGAGGGCGAGGAGGGGCTGGACTTCCTGCGCGAGTCGCTGCGCTGGCTGGTGCAGCAGCTGATGGAGGCCGAGGTGTCGGAGCTGATCGACGAGTTACACCACGTCCTGGGAATTGACTTCAAACGACAATCGCGATTCGTGGATATGGCGCAGGGGTTCACGCGAAAGGGGAGGACCGAGATGAGGGAACACGCTCGAAACGTGCTTCGTCCGATGTCTCCGGCAACGGCGCTTGTTGCGATCGCGCTGTTGGCGGTGCTCGCCGGGACCGCGACTGCAGCCGGGAACGGTCAGCGCGAGGCGAGCCGGGCGACGGCGCCCGCCACTGTGGCCGCACCAACGCTTCTCCGTGGCCCGAGGGCCGACGAGGACCGCGTGGACCTCGCGGTCCACGCGGTCTGAGGGGTGCCGAGCGGTGCTGCGGGTCCTGCGGGTGCTCCGGGTGCAACGGGTCCAGCCGGTGCGGCTGGAGCCACAGGCGCGGCTGGAGCCACAGGCCCGCGCGGCCCGAGTGATGCGTTCTCAGCGCAGAGCGGCACAACATCCTCGCGTTCGTTGCCAACACCGATCAGACCGTCCAGACCGTGAATCTTGCCGCCGGGACATTCGTGGTCACAGCCAAGGTCGTCGCGAACAACAATGATGCGGCGGTGCGCGCCGTCAGCTGCTCGCTCTTGCTCGGTACGACCACGATCGACGACCTGTTCGACGATGGGCTCGACATGGGCGCTACGGCCAACGACGATCGTGCCGTCGCCACCCTCACGGGCGCCGCGACACTAGCGGCCGCGGGAACGGCAAGTGTCGTCTGCCGGACGAATTCACCCAGCGGCAACTGGCTCGCGCGCAGCATTACCGCGATTCAGGTCGCGAAGCTCAACGGGACGTAGCCCGATTCACTGGAGGGGCGGCAGACGCCCGCCCCTCCAGCCCGTCACCGTGTGCACGGATCCGAGCGCTTAGAAGCTCTAACAGAATGAGTGCTGGAGATGGCCGTAGGAGAGCAAGCAGGCGGCGAGGCTGAGCAGCGCGTCGTGGGTCGTGGCCGAGCGGTCGGTGCGGACGAGCAGGCGGCGCTTGTTGTGCAGGTGGCTGATCGTGCCTTCCACGACCCAGCGTTCGCGGCCGAGGCCGGAGCCGTGCTCGAT
>JBHEMZ010000126.1:0-34135 GCA_046262315.1 Gaiellaceae bacterium | reverse complement strand
GCGCCCGGTACCGCACGGAGGCTGGCGAGAGCGCGACGTCCTACTTCGCCAGCATGGCTGGAACGGGCATGAGTGGTGCAGTGGCCCGCCGGCTCAACACGACGACGAAGGCGCTCGGTGGCAGGATGTCGAGCCTCATCGCTACGGTCGCCGTCTTCCGCCGCTGGAAGAACGTCGAGATGACGATCGACATCGACGGGGAGCGCCGGCGAGCACTAACCGAGGACGTCCTCGTCGGGAACACCGAGTTCCACAACGGCGGCATGCGCCTCTGCCCAGGAGCCCGGCCTGACGACGGGGCGTTCGACGTGCTCGTGATCGGCGACGTGACGAAGACCGACCTCGTTCGCACGCTGCCCAAGCTCTACCGCGGCACCCACCTGCCTCATCCGAAGGCTGAGCTTCTGCGGGGGGCCACCGTGACGGTGGATTCCGACGCGCCGCTCCCAATCGAGTTGGACGGCGAGCAGCCGGGCACGACGCCGGTACGTTTCGAGGTCGTACCCCGCGCGCTGCGGGTGCGCGTGCCGGCCTAGCTTGGGGGGCGCTTCGGCGGCGACTTCTTGGCCGCCGCGGAGCGCTTGGCGCCGCTCGACGAGCGAGAGGGTGGCGTTTTGCCCAGCTCGTCCACCCGCTTCTCGAGCTTGGCGAGACGCTGCTCGATCTCCTCCAGACCGCGGACGCGCCTCTGGAGCTCGTCCATGCGGTCACGCATAGCGCCGAACGCATTCGTTACGCGCGAGGCACCGGGCATCTCCGACACCTTCGAGATCGCATCCTCGCCTGCGTCCGTCAGCCGCCCGAGTAGGTCCTTCGCCTCAGCCATGCGCGGGACGATAGCCGCTGGGCACTACGGATGGATGATGACCGGGGTGCCTGCCGGCGTCTCGCGGATCAGCCGGCGCAATGTTTCATTGCGGACGCGCACGCATCCCTTCGAGACGGCGCGTCCAATCGACCCGGGCTGATTCGTCCCGTGGATCGCGATCGGTCCACCCTGCGCCCATCCAGTCAGAACATCGGAAAACGCCGAGACTCCGAGTGCTCCGGGTCCGTACGGCCCGCGCAGGTCGTACGGGACGAGGCGCTGGTTGACGTAGAAGCGCCCGACCGGCGTAGGCGTTCGCACTGAGCCGACCGCGGCCGGGGCGCGCAGCCGCAGCCGCCCGGCACGGAAGAGCCTTAGTTCGCGCGCCGAGAGGTCGACCTCGAGCCGGGTCACCACCGACGCGACGCCGACGGGCGCGGCAGGCACCCAGCCGGTGCGCCCGTTCGGCCGCAACGGCAGTTGGACCTGCCACCAGCGCGTGCGGCAGCGGGCATCGACGAGGCGCCCGCGCACCGAGAAGAGCGTCGGGTACTCGTTGACATTCACGCGACCGAAACGCGCGATCACACGCCCTCCGGGCGATCGTCGTGCGACCACGGCGTCGCGCGCGAAGACCACCCAGGACCGGCGCGCCGAGCCAACGGGCTGGAAGGCGTTCGCCCGACAGCCGCCCTCGCCGCCGCGACCGGGAGAGCCGGTTGCGGGCGCCGTGAGCCCCACGGCGAATACACAGGCAAATGTGACGATTCCGATGCGAATGTTCAGCAACTCCTTGCGAAAGCCGACGTCATATCTAACGTGAGAGTCGTGGGGAACGCAGCTGTGCAACTGCACCGGCATACAGCCGTCAAGGAACACCTGCTCCGCCAGCACCGCGGGATTCCGTACGAGGTCGAGCGCACGCGCTGCGCCGCCTGCCGCGAAGTGCTGGAGGAGAGGGCGCTCCGGCGCGCCGCCGCGTAGGGCGGCGCACCGGCCCAGCTCCCGCCGCTATGCGGCGGCGGCCTCACGTTCCATCTCCTCGCTGTACGCGCCCGAGCGCGCGGCGCCGTTCAGCCGCGCGCGGTGCAGGTATGCCTGCTGCGCCTGGGTGATGTTCGCCGCATCGCCGCGCCACGCCTTGAGCGCGGGTGCCTGGAGCGCGCGCCCGTACGAGAAGGACAGCTCCCAGGGATGCGGCCCGAGCGCGTTCATGGCGTTCAGATGCGCGGTTGCGTCCTCGTCGGACTGGCCGCCGGAGAGGAAGACGACGCCCGGGACTGCAGCCGGGACGTGACGGTAGAAGCATTCGAGCGTAGCCTCCGCGACCCCGCGGACTCCTGCCCGGTCCCCGGCCCCGTAGCCCGAGAGCACCATGTTCGGCTTGAGCAGCGTGCCGCGGAGGTCCACGCGCTGGTCGTGCAGCTCGACGTACACGGCCTGGAGCACGCGGCCGGTCGCCTTCGAGGCCTCCTCGAGCGTGTGCGTGCCTTCCATCAGCACCTCAGGCTCGACGATTGGCACCAGCCCCGCCTCCTGGCAGAGCGCCGCGTAGCGCGCGAGTGCATGCGCATTCGTCCAGACGCAGTACTCGCTCGGCTTGTCGTGCCCGATCGAGTACGTCGCGCGCCACTTCGCGAACCGCGCCCCGGATCCGCGGTACTCCTCGAGCCGACTGCGCAGGCCGTCGAGACCCTCGGTGATCGTCTCGCCCTCGGTAAGGGCGAGCGGCTTCGCGCCCTTGTCGACCTTGATCCCCGGGATGATCCTCTTCGACTCGAGCAGTTGAGGAAAAGACGTCCCGTCCGCCGACGACTGCCGGATCGTCTCGTCGAACAGGATGACGCCGGAGACGAATTGCTCGGCGCCCTCGGCGGTGAAGAGCAGATCGCGGTAGGCGCGGCGCTGCTCCTCAGTCGACTCGACCCCGATTGAGTCGAACCTCTTCTTGATCGTGCTCTCGCTCTCATCCGCGGCAAGGATCCCCTTGCCCGGCGCGACGAGAGCGCGGGCGGTCTTGTGCAATTCCGTCATTCAGCCTCCTTTTGGGCCTATTCTCGCGCATCGAGCGCGCGAAGGACAGCGGCCAGCACCTCCCCGGCGTTCCCATCCACCCGCAGCGAGGCGCGGTGGTCGTAGGGGGTGGGGCCGCGGTTGACGATCGCGAGCCGTCCGCCCGCCCCGAGCGTCTCGAGTGGCAGGCCGGCAACCGGGTGGACCTCGAGCGACGAGCCGACCACGAGCAGCAGCGCGGCGCCCTGCGCGAGCTGCGTCGCCCGCGCCATCGCCGCCTCGGGCAGCAGCTCGCCGAAGAAGACAACCCCCGGCTTGAGAACGGCGCTGCAGGCCGCGCATCGCGGCGCTCCGCCGCCCGCGTCGATGAGGGGGACGACCTCGGCAAGCGCGTACGCACGGCCGCATCCCGAGCAGCTCGACGAGCGGATCGAGCCGTGCACCTCGATCACCTCCCGTGAGCCGGCGCGAGCGTGTAGCAGGTCGATGTTCTGCGTCACGACCGCCCCGACGAGTCCGCGCCGCTCGAGCTCCGCAAGTGCATGGTGCGCCGGATTTGGCTCCGCTTCCACGAGCATGGCGAAACGGGGCGCGTAGAAACGCCAGACCTTCTCAGGATCGGCGCGAAATGCGTCAAGCGATCCGTACTCGAGTGGGTCGAGCTGCGCCCAGATGCCGCCCGGAGAGCGGAAGTCTGGGATGCCGCTCTCGGTCGAGACGCCCGCGCCGGTGAGTGCCACGCACGGTTGGGAGTCGCGGATCAGCCGGGCGAGCGCCGCAGCGCTCACGTGCGCCGCCGCAGCGCGAGCAAGCCGGCGGCGCCGACGGCGAGCGCGGCGAGCGCGATCGCCGCCTGCGCGACCCAGTCGTGGCGCTCGAGGAACGAGCGTGTGTCCGCCGGCGGCTCGAACGCGGCATTCAGTCGCTCCGGCGGTAGCTGCGACGGATCGAGGACGGCAGCGGGCCGGCGGGCCGGGAGGCGCGCGAACTCGTAGCTCGGTGCGCCGACCGCCGGCCCGCCGTAGAGGAGTCGCAGCGGTTCCGGGTGGCCACCCTCCACCATGATGGCGCGCGAGGGCCCGAAGGTCTCGATGCGGATGCCGCGCAGCGGCGCGTCGTCGCCGTTTGCGATCACGACGCGCAGGTAGCGGTAGCGCGATTCGAGCGCGAGCGGCGGCGACAGCTCGCCGGCGCTGCGACTCGTGCGCCCGGTCGCGCCGAGGGCGAACGCGCGGCGGTCGTTCGAGCCCTCGACCCGGACCGGGCGGTCGTAGCGCGGCGTGGCCGCCCGTACCTCGAGCCGGGAGACGGGGATGCGGGGAAGGCCGAAGTCGAGCGTGTACACCGTCGCGTCCACCCCGTGCCGGCGGCCCGCGAGCACGGCATGCCGGCGGCGCACGAGCCGCGGCCGCTCGAGGGGCGCCGAGACGTAGGCGCCGTCGATGCGCTCGACGCCCTCGGCGCGAAGCTGTAGGTACCGGAAGTCGGTGGGAGGCACGAGCGCCGTCGTGCTGCGCGCGCTCGTGGCGCCGGAGACGTCGTAGATGCGCGTCGTCGACAACCTCGTGAACGGGCCGCGCCGCCGGTCGGCGCCGGACACGGTGACGCGGCCAACGAACTCGTTGCCCTGGATGTCGAGCTCGACGCGGTCGTAGACACGGCGGCCGGGACCGAGGTCGACAAGCGCGACGGCCGCGCCGGCGCGGCGGCCGCTGTTCAGGACGGTCGCCGGCAGCGGGTCGAGCTTCGCGGCCGGCACCCGCCGCCACGGCACCCGGTGACCACGTGCGTCGACGATGCGCAAATCGACGAGCTCCGGCTTCGCGTGAGCGAGCAGGAGACCGTCGGGCTCGAAGGCCATCCGGCCGCTCGCGATGGCAGGCGGCAGCAGGCGCTCGTACCGGAACTGGCTGCGGTCGACGTCGGCGGCGAGTGCCGCGCCGGGTGCGAGCAGCAGGCCGAGCGCCGCCGCGGCGAGGCGCCTCACGTCTGCTCCTCTGCGCGTGCCGCGCTGCGGGTTCGCGCGTAGGCGAACGCGCCGCCGAGCAGCACCAACCCGAGCGCGACGAACGAGAGCGCGCGGTACAGCTCCTCGAGCTCGGCGAGGTCGTAGAGGAAAACCTTCGCGACCGCGATCCCGAGGAGCGACAGCCCGCCCAGCCGCAGCGGGCGCACGTCGCGGAGCAGCCCGGCGATGATCGCCGCGAGTCCGGTGGCCGCCCAGAAGCCGGATAGGAGCAGTTGCCCGAGCTGCCTGGGATCGCCATCTGTGACGCCCCAGAGGTCGACGATCGCGATGGATGGCGCGTAGACGAGACCGGCCGCGGTCGCGATCAGCGCCGTGCGCGCAAGCTCCGACCGCTCGCGTCGCAGCCGGGCGACGCGGAGCGTCGCGGCGCTCGACAGCACGATCGCCACGAGCGCGTCGTCGAGCTGCTCGACGCCGTAGCGCAGCGCGTCGGGCGGCGCCTCGAAGTAGAGCACGTGCCCGGCCGCAAGCGCTGCGTAGACGGTGGCTGCCACGGTCAGTCGCGCCTCGCTCGAGGGCCGCGAGTCGCGCTCGACGGCGGCGCGCCGTGCGAGGTAGGCGAGCAGGACGGCCTGCACCGCCCAGCCGGCGACGAGCACCGGACCCTCGAGCGCGTCGGCAAAGGCAACCGCCGACAGGACGAGGCCGGCGGCCACGAACAGGGAGCCGATCTCGCGATTGACCGCTCGGCGCAGTACGGCGATTCCGAGCGCGATGTGCAGGGCGGCCGCGAGCACGAGCCAGGCGACCGCGAGGTCTCCGTGACTGGTCTCCCGAAGGGCCGCGTAGCCGGCGCCGCCGAGGAGCACGGCATCCGCGGCAATCACGAGCCAGGAAGCGACCGGCAGCAATGCCGAGGAGCGCGCCCGCAGCTCGTAGCCGACGGCGGCGGCGATGTAGAGCGCCCAGAAGGCGGCGAGCACCCCCAGCGTCAACGCGAGGCGCTCGTTGTATTCGTCGAGCATCCAGGCGAGCAGCTGGGGCGCCGAGACGGCGAACGCCGCGACGGCGAGCCAGTTCCACTTCTGCCACAGGAGAACGCCGACCGCCGAGCAGAGAGCAACGGCCATGAAAGCGAGCGCGCCTCCCTCCGTGCCGGCGTCGACCAGCGCCGGCGCGAGCAGGGCCCCGACGACCCCGATCGCGCCCACGACCACCGAGTTCCAGCGCACGGCGATCGCGGTGCCCACCGCACCGACGACGCCTGCCGCGGCCAGCCCGAGCGGCGCCGCGACGAGGTCGTAGACCTGGGTCGCCACCACGAGCGTCGCGAACAGGCCGGCAAGGCCGCTCGCCGCCGTCGCGAGTGCCGCGTCGGTCTGATCACGCCGGTCGTGCAACCAGACGCCGATCACGACGAGCGCACCCGAGCCGAGTGCGGCGAGCACCGTGCGCGTCGGCTCGTCGATCCACCCGCGGCGGACGGCCATGACAAGGAAGAAGACGATGCCGAGCAGCACCGCCGAGCCCCCGACCCAGGCGAGCACCCGGCCGCCGAGCAGGTCTTCCAGATCGCGCTGAACGTGCGGGCGTTCCGGCAGTGCAGGCGGCGGCGATGAAGGAGGAGGAGGAGGAGGAGGAGGAGGAGGAGGAGGAGGAGAGACCGGTCTCGCCTCCTTCGGCGGCTCGACCCGGCGCGGCGGGGCCTCGAGCGACTCGACCCGCCGCGTCAGCTCCGCGAGAGCCCGCTCCAGCTCTGCCAGCCTGTCGCCGTCATCGCGCATCTCAGGTTCGCAATATAGCATGTTTGAGATTCGAGCGGTACGTCCTGTCACCGCGCAGCGGCCTTGCGACACTCTGCGTTCATGGACGGCTTCCTCTTCACCACGGAGGTTCGCGTTCGCTTCGCGGAGACGGACGCGCAGGCCATTGCCAACAATGCTGTGTACCTCGTCTGGTTCGAGACGGCGCGCGTCGACTACCTGGCGCGCTTCGACGGCGGCTACCAGGGACTGCGAGAGAGCGGCGTGGAGGCGCTGACGATCGAGGCGAACGTCAGGTACCTCCAGCCCGCGCGCTTCGACGACGTGCTGGAGATCGGCGTCCGCTGCACGGAGTTGCGCGGCGCGCGCTTCCGCTTCGAGTACGCGGTCGAGCGCGCGGGCGAGCTACTGGCCGATGGGTGGACGGGCCACGCAGCAGTCGAAGCGGCCACTTTCCGCCCCACGCGCGTGCCCGACTACCTGGCGGAGGCGATCCGCGCAGCCGAGGACGCTACGGAGCGGGCGTCGTGGTCGGGGTGACACTGTTCGTGGTGGTGGGCGGCTGGCCGTCCTTCGGCTTGTCCTCGTCCTTCGGCTTCGCGGGGGGCTTTGGCGGGGCCAGCGCGCCGACGCGGACGATCTTCGGTTCCGACCGGTAGGACGAGCTCCACGTCATCTCAGACAAAAGCTTGTCGCGCGCGTCGAATACCCGGCGCGTGGCACTTGTGGAGCGCGACGGCTCCCCGTAGTCCTCCACCACGAACTGTCCACGCGGAAGCGACGGGTCAGAGATGCGCCGCACCGTCGGTGGGCCCGTGATCGTGAGCGCACCGGTCTCGCTCTCGACCCGGCGGCCGGTCGGGGTCCCGTACAGGTTCACGACAAGCGACGACGAGCCGACGAAGGTGCGCAGGAGCAGCCAGCGGCCGGTGTCGTTCACGAACTTGAGGTCCAGGTCCGGATAGTTGACTGTGGCGTCGCGGCCCTGCGGGTAGTGGCTGATGTAGAGCGAGTGGTTCGTCCGCTCTGTGATGGGCAGGCCGGCTTCGTAGGCGGCGTTGAAGACTGTCGTCGAGACCTGGCAGACACCGCCGCCGAGTCCGGTCTGAAGCTCGCCGTTGATGATCACCGGCGCTTCGAGGAACCCCTTCTCGGACGTGCGCTCGCCTGTCGTCCCGTTGAATGAGAACGTCTTGCCAGGCGCGATCAAAGCCCCGTCCACCATCTGCGCCACGAGCTGCACGTTGTGGATGCGGTTGGCATCGCCGCCGTAGATGGTCTCGTAGCCCGCGACGAGCTTCCGGATCTCCATCGCCTTCGCCTCGGCGGTCGTACGCTCGGGCGCCGCGCCGGCCACGGTGATCGCAGCAACCCGGTTCGTGCGCGAGAGGGCCGCGGCCAGGATGGCGGCCGAGGTTGCGTCCGCGTCGAGCTTGCGGCCGGGCTTCCCCGGGACGACGTCGACGGTGCCGTTTCCGCGTACGGCGAAGCCAGCGTCCACGGGCTCGCGCTCGATTCCGCGGCCGAGCCGGGCGAAGTAGCGGTCGGCGCGCGAGCCGCCGACCCGCAGACGGCGCACGCCGTCGGACGGCAGCTCGAGCAGCTGTGCCAGGCGCCAGCGCGGCACCCGCCATCGCTTCTGGCCGAGCGTCAGCCGCACAGGCTGGGAGAGGGCGAGCCGCGTCTGGGCGAGCGCCGGCTGGAGCTGGCGCGCTTTGACACTCAGGGACTGCACCGTGACGGGCAGGGCCACGGCGCGTTTCCGGGCGAATGCGGCCAGCGCACCCACGATCACGTCGTCGGCTGCGGTGCGGTGGAGCGCGATGCCGTCTCGCTCAGGCACGAGCACGGGGCGCAGCCCGCGCAAGCGGATCGCGGCCGCGCGCGGCGGGACGTTCGCTCCGCGCTCGATCCGCTGCAGGTAGAAGTTGAGTGCGCCCTCGTAGACGCGGGTCGGCGGGGCGACGTCGGCCCCGAAGAAGCGCACGCCCAGCCGTCGGAAGCCCTGGACTGGCCCGAACCCCTCGCCGCGCTCGCGCGCCGCCTCGACGGCCGCCGCCCAGTCCACGCTCACCTCGAGCTGCCGTGCGGAAATCCGCCAGCGACGCTCGCCCGCGGTGAAGGTGAGTGGCGTCTCGTACACCCGCGCGGCGCGCTCCTCGAGCAGTTCAGTCGCCTTGTCGACCGACAGGCCGCCGACGTCGGTTCCGGCGATTCGCGCCCCCTCCGGCAAGGTCTTCGACGACCCGGCGAACGCGAAGCCGATCCCCACCAGCGCGACCCCACCCGCCAGCAGGCCCGCGCAGCTCCAGAGGAGCGCGCGAACGCGCAGCGGGCGCCTACGTCGCTGCGGGACCGTGCGGAAACTGGCGTCGATGGCCACGACGTCGCCATCTTAGCCGCGGCGGCCGGCGCTCCTGCTCAGGCTCGAGAGACGCCGACACTCGCAGCGGAGATCCGGCAGCTCGGCCGTGCTCTCGAGCATGCCGCGGCGTCACGAAGCCGGATCGCGACGCGCTTGACCCCGGCCGTCTCACACCGGGCACATCCGGCACACAGACGCGCGTTTTTTCCCGCTAGCGTCTGCAGCGGGGAGGAGGCCGGGGCACCGTGGTGGGGACATGTCCGGCAAGGACATGCTTTTCCGTCAGAAGGTGAAGAGCTCGATGCCGCCGGAGACGTGCAACCCGACGCCGGTGATGTACCCGGCTAGGTCGGAGCAGAGGAACGCAATCGCGTTCGCAACGTCCTGCGGCTCGCCGTGGCGCCGGAACGCCGTGCGGCGGATCATGCGTTCGTTCATCTCGGCGTTGCCGAAGTGGAACGCCTCGGTTGCGATCACGCCCGGCACGATCGCGTTCACCGTGATGCCGTGCCGCGCACCCTCGAGCGCGAGTGAGCGGGTCAGCCCGAGGAGCCCCGCTTTCGTGGTCGAGTAGCTCGCCTGCCCAAATCCCCCGAGCGTCCCAGCGACCGAGGCCATGTTCACGATCCGTCCCCAGCCTCGCTCGCGCATGTGGGGCCACACCGCCTGCGCACAGTTGAAGGCGCCGGTGAGGTTGACACGAAGGTCGCGCTCCCACAGCCCAGGGCGCTGATCCGGCAGCTGTCCGAGATGGTCGAGTGTCCCCGCGTTGTTGACGAGGATGTCGACCGAGCCGAATTCCGCGAGCGTGCGCGCCACGGCGGCTCCCACCTGCTCCCGGTCGGTGACGTCGCACTTCAGGGCGAGCGAGCGGCGGCCGAGCCCGCGGATTTCGTCGGCGGTCGCCTCGGTATAGACAACCCCCTGCGCACGCGCGACCCGGGCGAGCGCGCCGTAACGCGCCGCGTCCTCGCCGGCATCCGACTCGAGCTGGATGTCCGCAATCACCACGTCCGCGCCGGCACGCGCAAGCGTTAGTGCGTCGGATCGTCCGAGCCCGCGCGACCCGCCGGTGACGAAGGCGACCCGCCCGGAAAGATCGATCTCGAGCGCCACGTCAGGCAGGTCGCCGGCGTGTGCGGGCGGCGCCGAGGCTGTCGAGCAGGAACCCTGCGAGGACGAGCAGTGCAAATCCGCCGCGGGGCACGCCCCCCCAGGCGAGCGCCTGGTCCAGCTCCGCGCGGAAAACTGGACTGTCGTAGATGCGTTCGTGGGTGGAGATCGTGCGCACGCAAAAGGCGAGCAGCCCGGCGTCGAGCGCGACCAGGCCGAGGATCGCGGCCATCCTCGGATTCTATGACGTAGAGAGCACTACCCCGAGGGTGTCGCGACGACGGCGACGCCGAGCCCGGCCGCGCGACTCACACCGCGACCCAACGAGGAGGCCGCTACCGTCGCAGCCGACTGGTCACACCCGGGACCGCCGACACGAGAATCCACGGCGATCGGGCCTCCTCGCGTTCAAGCGTCAACCCCTCGAGGCACGTCTATCTGCTCGCCGCGGAGGTCGTAGCCGTGGCGACCCCGTTAGTCCGGGACGAGGCGAGTTGCCCAAGCGCCACGTGGACGCCCGCCGGCCTGGCGCTCGCGCGCGAGCTGCGCCGACGACCGCACTCGCTTCGATTCGTGCTCACCTCGTGCGAGCCCGGTCGTGAAAGACGGAGACGTGTGGGCCAGGGTTACGAGACGCCGTTCTCGGGTAGCCCACACCGGAAACCGAAAGGAGGACACATGGCCAACCCAGCTCCCGTCGGCAGCGACGTCTCGGCCGGCACCTATCGCTGCACGAACTGCGGCTATGAGCTCGGCATCCAGTCCGTCCAGTCGCTTCCGCCCTGCCCCAAGTGCGATGGACCGTACTCGTGGGACGCCCTCACCGGCGGAGGAGACAGCCCAGAAGACCCGTACCCTGCCGCGAGCTAGCCGCCGGCCCTCCGGGTCGGGCTACGAGCGCCCGTAAACTGGGCGCGGTGGACTTCGAGCTCAGCGAGGAACAGCGGCTGATCCAGGAAACGGTGCGCGCGTTCGTGGATGAGCGCGTGCTACCGAACGCCGTCGAGAATGACATCGCGCACCGCCTGGACCTGGGCGTAATCGAGGGCATGGGGGAACTCGGTCTGCTCGGCATCGTCGTGCCCGAGGAGTACGGTGGCGCAGGACTCGACTTCGTTTCCGAGGCGCTCGCATGCGAGGAGATCGAGCGCGGCGAGGCCGCCTTCCGGACGCTCATCTCCGTCCACGTCGGGCTCAACTCACTGTCGCTCCTCCACTACGGAAGCGAGGAGCAGAAGCAGCGCTATCTCGTCCCGCAGGCGCGCGGCGAGAAGCTCGCCTGCTTCGGGCTGACGGAGCCGGGTGCGGGCTCGGACGTGGCCGCTATGCGCACATCGGCGCGGCGCGAGGGCGACACCTATGTCCTGAACGGCCAGAAGAACTGGATTTCGTACGCGACCGTCGCCGACCACCAGCTCGTGTTCGCGAAGACGGATCCGGGGGCGAAGCACCGAGGCATCTCCGCGTTCGTCGTCGAGCGCGAATGGGCCGGCGTGTCGACCCGCGAGACCGAGCACAAGCTCGGCATCTGGGCGGGTTCGACCGGCGAGCTCTTCTTCGAGGACGTCGAGGTGCCGGCCGCGAACCTCGTCGGCGAGGAGGGACAGGGCTTCGAGATCGCCATGTACGGGCTCGACCAGGGCCGCTTCACGGTCGCCGCCGGCGCGGTCGGAGTGGTACGCGCGTGCCTGGAGCGCTCGGTCGAGTACGCGCGGGAACGTGAGACGTTCGGACAAGCGATCGGCCGCTACCAGTTCGTCCAGGACATGATCGCCGAGCTGGTGCTCGGCTACGAGACCTCCAAGCTCCTCGTCATGCAGGCCGCCTGGATGAAGAACGAGGGGCTGCGCAACACGCGCGAGACGTCGCTGGCGAAGTGGCACGCGACGGAGTGCGCCTTCCGCGCGGCGCATCTGGCGATCCAGGTGTTCGGCTCGTACGGGTATGCCGCGGAGTACGGGATCGAGCGGTACTTCCGCAACGCGCGGGCGCCCATCATCTACGAGGGCACAACGCAGATCCACAAGATGATGCAGGCCGAGCACGCGCTGGGATTCCGGCGCTTGAACGGGCACACCGGCGAGATGTCGCCGCTCGTGTCGTGGGATCCGGCTTCGTCGCGCCGTGAGGCAGGCCCCGTGACCACGGGCGGCGGCTAGAGCTCCGGAAGCCGCGCCAGGACGTGTCTGGGCGGGACAGCAGAGAGGGACAGTCCCTCGGACCTAGACCTCTCCATCCCAGTAGTCGACGTGCGAGGAGCGGCGCGCCATCAGACCATCGGCCGCGTTCCCCGTCCAGAGGGCGATCTTGTCGCTGTCCGGATAGACCCAGACAGCGGGAGCGTCCTTCGTCGAGACCATGAGCACGCGCACCGCCTCCTGGCCGCGATTCGTCACCTTGTGCGCTCCGGCAGGCCCCTCCGGAAAGCACGTGATTTCGCCCGGGACCAGCTCGCGCTCTCCCTCCGGGGTGCGCAGCGTCGGCCGGCCGGCCAGGACGATCAGCCACTCTTCGTTGCCGTACTCGTAATGGTAGGGGCAGATCGATTGGGCAGGAGGAAGCTCGTAGACGCTTGCGCCGAGGAGCTTCCCGCCGATGAGCGGCGCGAGCGGGAGACCCCCGCGTCGGAATTGCTCGGGCCGGTCTTCCCGGTACCTGGTCTCGACGTCGAATACGTTGACCGGCTCGGTCACTCGCCGTCCCAGTAGTCGACGGCGTCGCCGCGGCGGAAATTCAGCAGATCCGGGTGCTCGCCGCCCGGGCGCGTACCGAGCTTGTCGCTGTCGGGATAAACGGCGATCGACGGCGAGACCATCGTGGACACGATTAGCACTCGCCCCGGGCCGGCGACGACATGGGCTCCGCCGGGCCCGGGCTGGAAGCAGACGACGTCGCCGCGCCGAAGCGCTCGCTCGCCGGCCGGGGTGCGGATCGTCGGCTCGCCGTCGACGACGAGCAGCCACTCCTCGTTGCCATGGTGGAAGTGGTAGGGAAACGTCCGCTCGCCTGCAGCGAGCTCGTAGACGGTTGCGCCGATCCGCTCGGCGCCGATCTTCCGGCCGATGCGAGCGCCGCGCCACCGGTAGCCGTCGCGCTCCTGCTCGTGCTCCCATTGGGGATCGAAGATGTTCGCGACGTCCACCGTTCGATCCTACGTCGCCTACTCTGGCCACGATGCGTCGCCTGGCCGCCATCTCGACGCTTGCGCTGGTCGCCGTCCCACCGGCCGGCGGGGCACCGCCGCGTGCGGGCCTCCTCGTGCCGGGAAAGAGTCTCGGCGGCCTCCGCCTGGGCATGACACAGGCGCAGGTCCGGGCGGCGTGGGGACCGCGGTACGGCGTATGCCGTGCCTGCCTCGAGCGAACCTGGTACTTCACCTACCGCCGCTACGAGCCGCAGGGGCCGGCGTGTCCTTCCGCGGCGGCCGCGTCGCAGCGATCTTCACGCACTGGTCTCCGCCCGGGTGGCGCACGATGGGCGGCATCCGCATCGGCGACCCGGTCGCCAGAGTCGTCAAACGCCACGGCGCGCTGCCGCGCACCCCCTGCTCGACCTACTCGGTGCTTACTTTGCGTCGGCGCGGCGTCGTAACGTCGTTCTACGTCGTGGACGAGCGCGTCTGGGGCTTCGGGCTGGCAACGACGCGCATGGGCGTCTGCCGCTAGGCCGCAGTGTAGTACGGTCGCCCGCCGTGCAACCGCTGCGCGGCCTGCTCGTCGTCGACCTCACGCGGTACCTGCCCGGGCCGTACGCGAGCCGGGAGTTGCTGCGGCTGGGCGCGCGCGTCGTGCACGTCGAGCCGCCCGGCGGCGATCCGACGCGACACACCGCGCCAGCCTGGCACGAGGCACTCTGCGGCGGCAAGGAGTCCGTCGTCTGCGACTTGAAGTCCGAGCCGGAGTTCGCACGTGCCCTGATCGCCCAAGCTGATGTCGTGCTCGAGGGCTTCCGGCCGGGAGTCGCCGAGCGTCTCGGCGTCGGGCCGGATGCGACATCGGAGCGGGCGGTCTACTGCTCGGTCACGGGCTTCGGGGAGGGGGACACGCGAGCCGGCCACGACCTGAACTACCTAGGCTGGGCCGGCGTGCTCGCCGACACTGCGCCGGGGCTACCGCCGCTTCCCATCGCCGATCTGGCCGCCGGCGCGCTCTACGCCGTTGCGGACGTCCTCGCCGCGCTGCTCGAGCGGGAGCGAACGGGTCGCGGCGCGCGCCTCGTCGTTTCGATGACGGACAACGCCCATCGGCTGGCCGCGCACCGCCTCGGCGGCGAGCCCACAGGCCGCCTGCTCACAGGCGGCCTGGCGTGCTACCGGATCTATGCGACCGCCGACGGCCGCTGGCTGACAGTCGCCGCGCTGGAGGAAGTGTTCTTCACGCGCCTCTGCGAGCTGATCGGCCGGCCCGACCTCGCAGGACGCCATCACGACGCCGACCAAGAGGCGCTTGCGGGCGAGCTCGCAGCACTCCTCGCGGCCAGCCCGCTCGCCGAGTGGATCGACCTCTTCGAAGGCGAGGACGTCTGCGCGGGCCCGGTGGCGACGCTCGAGGAGGCGGCCTCCGCGTTGGGAGACGGCCTCGACGCGGTCCCTGCGCCGACCCTGGGCGAGCACACGGACGCGTGGCGCCGTGCGCTCGGCGGGGAGGAGCGCTAGCGCTCGCTCGTCGAGTCACCGCCCTCGAGCGAGCGCCGGTCGTGGCCGATTGCGCTGCGCAGCTGGCCGAGCGCCTCGGTGAACTCGCTCGGGATGATCCAGACTTTGTTCGAATCGCCCTGCGCGATCTGCGGCAGCATCTGGAGGTACTGGTAGGCGAGGAGCTTCGGGTCGGCGTTGCCCGCGTGGATGGCCTTGAACACGGTCTCGATCGCCTTCGACTCGCCTTCCGCGTTCAGCATCGCGGCCTCGCGCTGGCCCTCCGCGCGCAGGATGGCGCTCTGTTTCTCGCCCTCCGCGGTGAGGATCTGTGACTGCTTGACGCCCTCCGCAGTGAGGATCGCTGCGCGCTTGTCGCGCTCGGCGCGCATCTGCTTCTCCATCGCCTCACGGATCGTGCTCGGCGGTTCAATCGCCTTCAGCTCGACGCGGTTGACACGGATCCCCCACTTGCCGGTCGCCTCGTCCAGCACGCCGCGCAGCCGGTTGTTCACCTCGTCGCGTGAGGTCAGCGCATCCTCGAGCGTCATCGACCCGACCACGTTGCGGAGCGTCGTCACGGTCAGCTGCTCGATGCCGGAGATGTAGTTCGCGATCTCGTAGGTCGCTGCCTTCGCGTCGGTGACCTGGAAATAGAGGACGGTGTCGATCGAGACGACGAGGTTGTCCTCCGTGATGACCGGCTGAGGATCGAACGAGACGATCTGCTCGCGAAGGTCGAGCAGCGGCCGGATTCGGTCGACGAACGGGATGACGACGGCGAGCCCTGCGTCGAGCGTGCGGTTGTACCGGCCGAGCCGCTCGACGATCGCCGCCCGCGCCTGCGGGACGATCTTCACGCTCCGCCAGAGCACGAAGAGGACGACGAGGGCGAGCACCCCGAGCACGATCAGACCGACCACTGCAGAACCTCCTATTCCATGACGAGCGCCGTGGCGCCCTCGATCTTGGCCACTTCCACACGCGCGCCAGCGTCGATCACCTGGTCGTCGAAGAACGCACGGGCGCTCCACACCTCGCCGCCGATCTTGACGCGTCCGCCGAGCGAGTCGACCCGCTCGAGCACGACCGCGTGGCCCCCGACGAGAGCCGCCGTGCCCGTTCGTAGCGCGGCGGGAGTCCGCAGGTGGCGTTTCGCCACCGGGCGGAGGACGGCGAGCGACGCGACGGATGCCGCGATGAACACGATCACTGCAACGATCACGCCGAGCCCGAACGCAGCGGCCAGCGCGGCCAGCGCGGCGGCGACGGCGAGCGGTCCGAGGATGAAGCCGGTCGTGACCACCTCGCCGACCACGAACAGCGCCGCGATGATCAGCCAGATCGCCCAGCCGGGCACAGCGCAATCGTACTCTGCCTCTAGGCAGCCGGCGGGAGCCCGAGCGCGCGCGGGAGCGCGTAGAGGTCGGGCAGCCGCCCCTCCCACTCCGGGTGGCGGCCGTCGCGGTCGAGCAGGAAGGCCTGCATGCCGAGCGCGAGGGCCCCCTCGATGTCGTCCTGCGGGGAGTCTCCGACCATGGCCGACTCCGCCGGGGTCGCGCCAAGCCTGGCCAGCACGGCCTCGAAGATGCTGCGGTGCGGCTTCACGCGGCCGTGCGCTCCCGATGCGAGCGCGGCGTCGCACGGAATGGCGTGGTGCGCGAGGAACTCGTCGAGGTCCCGCCCGGTGTTCGAGACCAACCCGATCCTCAACCCGTGTCTCCGTAACTCCTCGAGCACGGGCAGCGCGTCCTCGTAGAGGTCGAAGTTGCCATGGCGCAGCCAGGCCGCGGTCATCTCCACCGCCGCCTCGTGAGCCGCCGGCGGCTCGCCGCCCATCCCGCGGATGATCGCCTCCGTGAAGGCGACCCAGATCTCCTCGTCGTGCAGCAGCTCCGGGTGGTGCTGGAGCCCCTCCCGCGCGGCCGACCGGGCGGCGTCGTAGCGGTCGGGATCGAGCTGCATGCCGAAACGCTCGCCCAGCCGCCGGTAGCCCTCCGGGCCGAGCTCCGGGCCTGGCCGAGCGAGGGTGAAATCCACGTCGAAGAGGACGGCGCGCAGCCGCATCAGGCGTCGACCAGCCACCGGACGACCTCGAGGTGCGGCTCGTCCCACTCGCTGTCGTACGCCCACGCGAGCGTCTGCGCGATCGTCCACCGGCGAGCACGCTCGCGGTCGAGGCCGAGCTCGGACGTGAGCCTGTCGAGCCGGCGCAGGACCTCGCGCCTCCCGTGGCCGAGCTCGGACGCGCGCACGAGGGACGCGAGCGCGAACTCCCGCTCCCCGACGAGCGGTTTCGGATCGATGGCCAGCCACGGCTCGCGCTCGGCGGCGAGCACGTTCTCCGCGTGCAGGTCCTGGTTGACGAGCACCTGCTCACCCTGCGTCGGTGCCAGCTCCTCGATCGCCGAGACGGCCTCTTCGAGGAGCCTGCGCTCGACGCGGCGGCCGCTCTCCTCCCACTGCCGGGGCAGGTAGGACAGCCACCACGCGGCCTCGTCGGCGAGCGAGCGAAACGGCGGTCCGGCCGCCTTCCAGAGGCGCGGCAGGAGATCGATGACAACCTCGAGCGCGGTCTCGGCGTCCACGGCCTCGCAGAGCTTCGTTCCCGGCTCGCACCGCTCGAGTAGCATCGCCCACCGCTCGCGGTCGTGGGCGAGCAGCCGAACGGCTCCGTCGCCGTCCCAGAGCTCGAGGGCCGCTGCCTCGTGCTCCGACTCGTGGTGCGGGAAAATCAGCTTCAGCACCGCACGAGTGCCCTCCGGAAGGCGTGCGCCCACGACGTATCCGGCCGCACCCGCCTCGTACGGGTCGTCGAGCTCGAGATCCCACTCGTCGCGGCACTCCTGCGCGAGCGTCTCGGCGCTCGCGAGCCATTGCGCGTGCGTGAGCTGCACTACGCCGGCGTCGGCCACCGGTACGCGCCGGCGGCGCGCGTGGCGAGCGAAGGAAGCCGGCGTCGTACGTCCTCGAGACGAGCCCGGTCGATCTCGGCGACGACGAGGGTCTCCTCGTCGGGCGCCTCCGCCAGCACGATCCCCCACGGGTCCGCGATCAGCGAGCGGCCGTAGCTCGGCTTGCCGGGCATCGTCTCGCCGATCTGCGCGGCGGCGGCGACGAAGTACTGGTTCTCGACCGCGCGGGCGCGCAGCAGCAGATGCCAGTGGTCCTTGCCCGTGTAGAGCGTGAAGTTGGCGGGCACGGTGACGAGCTCGGCGCCCTCGAGGGCAAGGATGCGGTAGAGCTCGGGGAAGCGGACGTCGTAGCACACGCTGAGCCCGACGCGCCAGCCGGCCACGTCGCCCGTGACGACCTCCTCGCCGGGCTCCTCGGCGTCGGACTCCCGGTAGACGTGGCCGCCCACGTCGACGTCGAAGAGGTGGATCTTGCGGTAGACCGCGGCGAGCGAGCCCTCGCGGTCGAAGACGAGCGAGGTGTTGGAGAGCTTCGCGCGTCCCTCCCGGCGCTCGGTGATCGAGCCGCCCACGAGAGCCACCCCGTGGTGGCGTGCCCAGCCCGCGAGCGCCGCCACCGACTCCCCCTCCTCGAGCGTCTCCGCCGCCGCGTGCAGCTCCTCGGGCGTGCCGATCGCGTTCCACTTCTCCGGCAGGACGACGAGCTCTGCACCCGCGGCGGCGGCGCGGGCCACGAGCCGCTCGGCGGCCTCGAGGTTCGCCGACTTGTCCGCGCGGCTCGTCATCTGAACGCACGCGACGCGGAGGAGGTCGGCCATCGGCCGGAGGATAGCCTCGGCCCGTGGACGCTCCGGCCCGCCGCGTGCGCATCTTCGAGGCTCTCCGCCACCGCGATTTCCGGCTTCTCTTCGCGGGTCAGACCGTGTCGCTGGTCGGCGACGCCGCCTTCGTCACCGCGCTCGGGTGGAAGACGTTCACGATCGCCGGCTCGGCGAAGCTCGGCGTCGTTCTCGTCTGCCAGGCGACGGCGCTGCTGGCAACGCTGCTGATCGGCGGCGCGCTCGCCGACCGCTTCTCGCGCCGGCGCATGATGATCGTCTCGGACGTCGTGCGCTTCGGCGCCGTCGCCGCGCTCGCGGTTGTGGACGCGAGTGGCGGGCTCAGCTTCCCGGTGATCATCGCCTTCGCGATCGTGGTCGGGCTCGGCGACGGGTTCTTCTACCCTGCGTTCGGCGGCATGGTGCCGCTCGTGGTGGAGCAGCCGAGCATCGCCTCGGCCAACTCGCTGATCGGCGTCGCGCGTTGGGGGAGCATCCTCCTCGGCCCCGCGTTCGCCGGTTTCCTGTACGAGCCGGCCGGCTCGGCCGTCGTGTTCGCGCTCGACGCCGCCACCTTCCTCATCTCCGCAGCGCTCGTCTGGGCGACAAGTCCACGCGTCATCGAGAGCTCGGAACCCGAGGGCACGCTGGGCGGCATCGTGACGGGCGCGCGCTACGTGGCGGGCGTTCCCTGGCTCTGGGTCACGATCGTCCTGTTCGCGCTCGTGCTGATGCTCCAGCTCGCACCGCAGCAGGTGCTGCTCCCGAAGCTGGTCGAGGAGCGCTGGGGTCGCGGTATCGGTTCCTACGCCCTGCTGACGACGCTGCTCGGCGTCGGGACGGTGATCGGCACGCTCGCCTTCGGCCAGCTGCAGCCGCGTAGACGACGCGCGGTGCTCTGCTACGTGGCCTTCGTGCTCAACAGCGCGGCGCTCGCCGCCTTCGCGCTGTCCCCCTGGTACGAGCTCGCCGGGGCGCTCGCGGTGTTCCGCGGCGTGTGCATCGGCTTCGGCGTCGCCATCTGGGAGACGATCCTCATGGAGCTGGTGCCAGACCGGCTGCTGTCGCGCGTGGTGAGCCTCGACTACTTCGGCTCTTTCGGGCTCATGCCCGTCGGCCTGGCGGTGTCGGCGGCGGTCGCGGGGCTCGCCGACCCAGGCGTGCTGCTCGGCGCCGGCGCGGGCATCTCCGCGGTGGCCATCGCAGCGCCGCTCACGCGCCCCTGGCTACGCTCGATCGACTGATGCGCTCGCCTGCCGACATCCTTTCCGGGGCGCGCACGATCGCGCTCGTCGGCGCATCTCCGAACCCTGCGCGGCCCTCGCTCGGGGTGATGCGCTGCCTGCCCGGGCAGGGCTAGAGAACCTGTGCACGGCGGTCGTGCACGCCCTGTGCACGGCGGTCGTGCACGCCCGGCACCTGCGCTGATCGCGCGCTACCCTTTGTCTCCTCGGGGTGTGGCGCAGCCTGGTAGCGCGCTCCGTTCGGGTCGGAGAGGTCCCCAGTTCAAATCTGGGCACCCCGACAAGGATCACGGGGGAACCCCTGGTTCCCCCGTGGGCCCCCTCCTCGCGGGCGCCGGCTTGGGTTCCGATGTTGGCGGAGCCGGCGGCTCGCCCTCTGGTTCCACCGGTGCCTGGCTGTTTCGTTCGCCTCCCGCCGGGGCAAGCCCGGCTCCGGCGGCGGGTGTTTGGTGGTCTCACTGCCGGCCGCTTTTGGGGAACCTTGCGGTTCCCCTTGCCCCCTCCCTTGGATTGACCATTCGGGGCTGTCTTGGCACAGACGCGTGACTCCTTGCTCGGTACGTTCGGACGGGCGACCAAGGAGGAGCTGTGAACAGCGTGTCGGTGGTTGGGAACCTCGCAACCGAGGTGGACCTGCGCGACCTGGGCGACGAACGGAAGGTGGCGTCGTTCCTGCTCGCGATCGACAGGGTGGGGAAAGACGACGAAGCGGATTTCGTACGCGTGTCGGCCTGGAACCGTCAGGCCGAGCTGTGTGTCCAGTACCTCGCTAAGGGCCAGAAGGTCGGCGTCGAAGGGCGGCTACGTAGCAGCTCCTGGACCGGCGAGGACGGCAAGCGCCGGTCGAGCGTCGAGGTGCTGGCCGGGCGCGTCGAGTTCCTGTACGCGCCCGGTCGCAAGGCCGCCGGGGAAGCGCCGTTCGAGGAGGCAGCCGCCGCATGAACGACCCGCCCGACGCCTACAATCGCCGTCGTGGCGCGGCGGGACGAGGTGATCGCGTACGCGGACGAGCTGCTCGACCTCGCTTCGTTCCCGGACTACGGGCCCATGGGCCTGCAGGTCGCGGGCCGCGACGAGGTGACGAGGATCGCCTGTGGCGTCTCCGCTTCGCTCGAGCTCTTCGAGCGTGCCGCGGCGGCGGGCGCGGACCTCCTGATCGTCCACCACGGCCTCCTCTGGGACAATGAGCCGCGCACGATCGATGACCGCATGCGGCGGCGGCTCCAGGTGCTTTTCGACGCGGGCATCACGCTGGCCGCGTACCACCTGGCTCTCGATGCGCACCTGGAGCTCGGCAACAACGCGTCGCTCGCGCGCGAGCTCGGCATCCGCGTGGAGGGACCATTTGCCGGGATCGGCGTCGCCGGCCTGGTCGAGGACGGAACGGATGCGGAGGCGTTCGCGGCGCTCGTCGAGAGCCGGCTCGGCCGACGACCGCTCGTGTTCGCCGAGGGGCCCCAGACGATCCGACGCGTCGCAATCGTCTCGGGAGGGGCCGCCCGCGACGTGGTGGGCGCCGCACAAGCGGGCTTCGACCTGTTCCTGACAGGCGAGCCCGGCGAGCCGACGCTGCACACGGCCCGCGAGCTCGGCATCCACTTCGTGGCGGCCGGCCACTACGCGACCGAGCGGCTCGGCGTGCAGGCCCTGTCCGAACGCCTGGCCGAGCGCTTCGGGCTCGACTGGGAGTTCCTCGAGCTGCCGAACCCCGTCTAGCCCAGGACGCGCACGAGGAAACTCTCGACCGCGTCGACGCAGACGTCCGGGCGCTCGCCGACGAGCAGATGCCCACAGTCGGCGATGAGGCGCAGGTCAGCGCTCAGGCGGCGGGCGTATTCGAACGCGTCCTCGACCGGCACCTGCGTGTCGCGGGCACCCCAGAGCACGAGGCAGGGGCAGCGCACCGCCACGAGGTCGGTGCGCGGATCGTCCGCGACGAGCGCCGCCGCGGCGGCCGCGACATCCGTGTGCAGAAGAGTGCCCTCGAGGAACGCCTCGGCCAGCTCAGGCCGAAGCGCGAGCGGGTCGGCGGCGCCCCAGCCGCCGAACACCGCGGCGCGGAGAGACGGGCTGCGTCCGATCCGCGTCCGAAACCGCGCCAGCCGGCGCCCCGGCTGCACGAGCGTTCCGAGCGTCAGCGTCACCTCCGCAAGGCGCGTGGACGAGGAGATCCCGGCCGCTCCTGCGAGCACAAGGGCGGTGGTGTCTTCGGCGTGCCGCTGCGCGTGGCGCATGGCGACGACCGCCCCGAGCGAGTGACCGACGAGCGCGGCCGGCAGCATGTCCTCCCAGGCAAGGAGCGCGTGCACCGCGTCGGCAAACGGGTTGAGATTCGGAAGCGCCGCTACGGGGGACGAGCCGCCGTGACCCGGGAGATCGAGGGCAAGCACTCGCCACCTGCGCGCGAGCTCCGGCGCGACCGCCAGCCAGTTGATCGCCGCGCCGCCGAGCCCGTGAATGAGCGCCAGCGGAGGCCCGCTCCCTGCTGTGTAGTAGCGGAGGCGCGCCCCGCGGAGCTCCGCCCAACGCTCTTCAAAGCCCGCGAGCCGCTTGGCGGTCGTCATCCGCGCAGAGTATTCTTGGACATGATGGTCGATCTCGGGAGGCGGGCCCGCTGAACCCCGCCACGATCACCCACGACGGATCTCTGAGCCCGTCCGGCGAGCCTGCCGGCGGGCTTTCTCGTTCCAGGAGGAGGTAGACAACATGGCGAACCACCTGACGCCGGAGGAGCTGTCGAAGGAGATGGGCCTCGACCGCCAGGAAGTCATCCGGGTGTGTGTCGAGGAAGGCGTGCCCATCTACCAGGGGAAGATCGACAAGACCCTTTTCCAGGCCCAGCTCCAGGCGATGGGCGGCTCGCCGAACGAGACGCGCGCCGCGTAGAGGCGGGCGCTACTTTCTCGCGGAGGCGCGCGAGCGGGAGCGCGAGCCGGAAGGCTGTTTCTTGGATGCACGCGCCCGAGGCTTCTCCTGCTGCGCCTGCTGCACGCTGCGGCGCAGCGCGTCCATGAGGTCGACGGCGGGCGTCTCGGGCACCGGTTCCGGCCGCTTGATCTCGTGGCCTGCAAGCTTTGCCTCGAGCATCTCCCGCAGTTCGCGCCTGTACTCGTTCTCGAACGCGGCCGGCTCGAAGTCTCCGACGAGGCTCGCGATCACCTGCCGGGCGAGCTCGAGCTCGGCGTCGCGCACCTCCGTCTCCGCAACCGCCTCCTCGATCTCGGCCCGCGAGCGGACATCCTCCGCGAAGAAGAGCGTCTCAAGCGCGAGCGTGTCTCCGTGCCCCCGGATGAGGCACAGGTTCTCCTTGCCCCACAGCACGAACTTGCCGATCGCGGCCATGCCGGTCTCGGACATGGCCCGCAGCAGGAGCACGTACGGGCGGCGCTGCGGCTCAGCGGCGGCCGGCGCAAGGTAGTACGTACGGTCGAAGTAGACAGGATCGACTTCCTCGAGGCGCACGAAGCGGACGATCTCGATCGACTGCGAGCGCTGGAGCGCGACAGCCTCGAGGTCACCTTCCTCGACGAGCACGTACTCGCCCTTCGAAAACTCCCAGCCCTTGACCAGCTCGTCGGCCTCGACGTCCCGCTCGTGGAAAGGGCAGTACCGTTTCTGCTTGATCGGCGTGCCACACTCGCGATGCAGCGTGCGAAACGCGACGTCGGACCGCTGCGTCGCCAGCGCCAGTCCGATCGGAATGCTGACGAGGCCAAAGCTGAGCGAACCGTTCCAGATAGTGCGCACGGGTGTCCCCCATTCTACTCCGAGGCGCCTGCTCCTCCGGGCACCGGCACTGCCTCCCTCCCCGCTCTCGCCACCGTAAGCTCCCGCTGATGACGCTCGACACCCCCTCCGCGAGCCCCGCCGGCGAGCGATCGGAGGTCCCCGGGCGCACGATCGGCCGTCTCTGGCGCGACGCCCTCGCCGAGCCCCGGGACCAGCCCGCCTACCTCGTCGAGACCGACGCCGGGTGGCGGCCGGTCGGCTCGGAGGAGGCCGGTGTGGCCGTCGACGAGTTGGCGAACGGCCTGCTCGCGCTCGGGGTGGGCAAGGGCGATGCATTCGCGATCCTCGCGCGCACGACGCTCGAATGGGCGCTCTTCGACTTCGCGCTCGGCCTGGTGGGTGCCATCGCAGCGCCGGTCTACCCGACCAGCTCGCCGGGCGACACGCTGTACGTCGTCGAGCATTCGGAGGCGGTCGGCGTACTCGCCGAAGACGACGAGCAGCTCGCAAAGCTGACCGGGGCGTCCCTCGACCATCGACTGACGTTCGCGGACCTCGACGGCCTGCGCGCTCGCGGACGGCAGCACGCGCAACGGCATCCCAGGGGGCTCGCGGGCGCGGAGGCCGCGGTCCATGAGGACGATCTCTTCACGTACATCTACACGTCCGGGACGACCGGCCCGCCGAAGGGGTGCATGATCAGGCACCGCAACTACTACGAGATGTGCGCGATCTCGGGTCGCATCGGAAGTTTCCAGACAGGCGACACGCTGCTCTTGTACCTCCCCCTGGCCCACAACTTCGGCCGGCTGATCCACCTGCTCGGGCCGTACCTCGGATACACGATCGCCTTCTGCCCCGACCCGTTGCGCATCGCCGATGTGTTGCCTGACGTACGTCCAACGGTGCTGCCGAGCGTGCCGCGTGTGTACGAGAAGGTGCACGCCGCGGTCGTGGCCAAGTTCGACGAGGCGACCGGGCCACGGCGCCGCCTGATCGACTGGGCGCTCGGCGTCGGCCGGCGGGCGAGCAGGCTCCGCCAGGAGGGCCGGATGCTTCCGCGCGGGCTCGCCTTGCAGCACCGGCTGGCCGATCGCCTCGTGTATTCGAAGGTGAAGGAGCGTTTGGGCGGCCGGTTGCGAGTGGCGATCTCCGGAGGCGCCCCGCTCGCAAAGGAGATCTCAGAGTTCTTCGGGATGCTCGACCTGCCGATCCTCGAGGGGTACGGGCTCACCGAGTGCACGACCGCGTGCACGGTCAACCGGCCGGATCGCTTCCGCTTCGGCACGGTTGGAACGGCGATGCCCGGGGTCGAGCTCCGTATAGCGCCGGACGGCGAGCTCGAGATCATGACCCCGACCATCTTCGCCGGCTACTTCAAGGACGAAGAGGCGACGCGCGGCGTGCTCGGGCCCGACGGGTGGCTGCACACAGGCGATATCGCGCACATCGACGACGACGGATTCGTGACGATTACCGACCGAAAGAAGGACATCATCGTCACAGCCGGCGGCAAGAACTTGGCGCCTCAGAACCTCGAGAACGAGCTGAAGACATCGAAGTACGTCTCCCAGGCCCTGGTCGTCGGCGACCGACGCCCGTACGTCGCGGCGCTCGTGACGCTCGACGATACCGAGCTGCGCAAGTGGGCGGACGCGCGCGGTTTCGGCGGCGACATGGCGGCGCTCGCCCGCAGGGAGGAGGTTCGCAAACTCGTCCACGAAACCGTCGACGCGGTGAACGAGGGGCGTTCGCGCTTCGAGCAGATCAAGCGCTTCGCGGTTCTGGAGCGAGATTTCTCGGCCGACCACGACGAGATCACGCCCACGCTCAAGCTGAAGCGCCGCGTCTGCGAGCAACATTTCGCCGACGAGATCGAGCGGCTCTACGCGGCCTAGAGGCGCCGGGCCCCGACGAACGTCGAGGCGTACCACCCGGTCATGCTCGAGATCTTCACCACGTCGCCCGTGTGTGGCGAGTGGATGAACTGGCCGCCACCGACGTAGATCCCGTTGTGCCCGAGCCCGTCGAAGAAGACGAGGTCGCCGGGCTGCAGGTCTCCGCGCCCTACCGGGGTGCCGTGTCCGTACTGCGCGGCCGCGTTGTGCGGCAGCGAGACGCCTACCTGCGCATACACGTACATGATGAACCCTGAGCAGTCGAACCCCGTGGAGGGCGACGAGCCGCCCCAGCGGTACGGGATCCCGAGATAGCGCATCGCAATCCCCACGACCCCTCCGTACTGCGAAGGGGCGGCGGCCGGGACGGGCTCTGCGTTCGCGGTACCGCCCTCGTCCGCGTCGACCACGACCGGGCTCGGCACGAGCTGGGGCTGCGACTGCTGTTGCGCGAGCCGTTGCTGCGCCTGCCGGGCCAGCTGCGCCTGCCGCGCCTGCTCGGCGGCCTGCAGGCGCTCGATCTCGCCCTTGATCGACGAGAGAAGTCGCTGGCGCTGCGCGAGTTGCCCTTCGATCGAAGCCTTCTGCGCGGCCCGCTGGGCGACCAGCTGTGTCTGGGACGCCCGGGCGTGCTCGAGCCGCACTCGGCGGGTCGCTACGACCACGCGATAGCGCTTGATCCGCCGCAGGACGGTGGTGTCCTGGTGCGCCACGCGGTCGGCGGTCTCGATGCCGTCGAGCGCGTCGGCGAGCGATTCGGCCCCGAGCACCACGTCCAGGGTCGAACCCGTTTCCTCGCTGGTGTAGAGCGCCACGACCCGGCGGTTGAGGAGCAGCTGCGCCCGCTTCAGGCTCGCGCGCGCGATCGAGAGCTCCCGCCTGTTCTCCTGGAGGTCGGCGCGGATGGCGCCGAGCCGCTCGCTCGCCAGGTTGTACGCGTCGATGGCGTGCGACAGCGAGGAATCGAGCGACTGCACCTGGGTCAGCACGTCTCGAGCCTGCGCGCGCTTGAAGACGATCGAGCGTGGCTCCGCCGACGCCGCGGGCGCGGCGATTCCGAACGCAACGAGTGCGGCGGTTGCGAACCCGGCGCCACGCTTCAGTCGTTGCGTGAACCGATGTCGCGCCACCGTGCCCGGCGGCGCTGCGAGGTGCGACACCGTCACAAGCGGGGCACCCTAGCAATGCGAGCGGATGATCGCAATAGGCTTCCGAAAGCCAAATCACCTGTGCGAGCCTCGCATTTCCGATCGCACAAAGTGCGGCCGCGCACCTCCTCTGCTAGCGTCAGATCCCCGTGCAGGACGGAGGACGAGCCCTCCGCGCCCTACTACTGCCCGTCTGCATCGCGGCCCTGCTGGCGCTCGTGCTGCCCGCAGCGCACGGTGCCTGGCGCCACGGCGGCGGCGGCGCGCTCGACGCGGCACCGTCTGCCGCGCGCGTGAGCGAGCGTCTGGCCCGCGTGCGCGCGACGCTCGCCGTGCTCGAGAACCGCACCGCGGCTCTCGCGAATGCCGAAACCACACTCGCCGTGCGACGAGTCGCCGTGCGACGCTCGCTCGCAATTGCGCAGCGTCGGCTTGGGCAGCGCGTCAGGGCGCTCTACGTAGAGGAGGAGGTCGACCACTCGAGGTCGTGCTGGGCGCCAGCTCGCTGGCCGACGCGGTCGCCCAGCTCGACAATCTCGAGCGGGCCGCAACGCAGGACCGGGCATTGATCGCACGAACGCGGGCCCTGCGGGACGAGCTGGAGGCGCTCGGCCGCTCGCTGGCGGCGCGACAGGCTGAGGTCGCACGCCTGCGAGCGTCGGCCGCGACAGCAGCCGCAGCCCTCTCGGCACTCCAGACCGAGCAGGCCGCGGCGAGACCGGCGCGCCGCGGCCCGCCGCGCGCGCACCGGCCCGCGTGGCGTCTCGTTCGTCCGCGCTCCCGGGGCCGCGCCGCCTGACGGTGTTCGCCAGCGCCTACGCCCTGCCGGGCCTGACGGCCACCGGGGTGCCCGTCGCCTACGGCATCGCGGCAGTCGACCCTGCTGTCATCCCGCTCGGCTCGCGCATCGAGGTGCCGGGCTACGGCGAAGCGGTCGGGGCAGACACCGGTTCGGCCATCGTCGGCGCCCGCGTGGACGTCTGGGTGCCGTCGGTTCGAGAGGCGCGCGCCTGGGGTACGCGCACGGTGACGATCACGATCCACGGAGGCTGACGGGCGCATGGCGCCCACACGGGAAGCGCCGGTCGGCAAACGAGAAGACGAAGGGCGCGGGGAGCCTCGCGTCCTCATCGTCGACGACCACGATCTCTTCCGCAGGGGCCTGCGAAACCTGCTCGAGGAGCAGGACATCGACGTCTCCGGCGAGGCGGCGAACGGTCGGGAGGCGGTCGCGCATGTGCGCGAGGACCCGCCCGACATCGTCCTCATGGACATCAACATGCCGGCGATGACGGGCGTCGAGGCGACGCGCGAGATCACCCGAATCGCGCCGCTCACGCGGGTCGTGATGCTGACCATCTCCGACCACGACGGCGACGTCATCGACGCGGTGCTCGCGGGCGCGTGCGGCTACCTTCTCAAGGACTCGTCGATCGAGGATCTGCTGCGCGGCATCCGTGCCGCGGCCGTGGGCGAGTCGCTGATCTCGCCCCAGATCGCGGCCAAGGTGCTGCAACGACTGCGCGCCGCGGGCAGCACGGAGGCGGCCGCGGCGGTGCGCACGGAGCTGTCGGAGCGCGAGCTCGACGTACTCCGTCTAATCGCGAACGGCAAGGACAACGCCGAGATCGCCGCGGAGCTGCACATCAGCCCCAAGACGGTCAAGAACCACATCTCCAACATCCTGATGAAGCTCCAGATCGACAATCGCATCCAGGCGGCCGTCTACGCCGTCCGTAGCGGAATCGTCTAGCGCCAACAGCACCGCGGAGTTGGGCTTTTCCCCGGCCCGGCGACGATGTGCCCTGGCGCGTCTATTCCTGAAGAAGGGGCCGCGCGGGGGAAACATTGTTTCCTCGACGCGCAGAGGCGTGGGCGCTCGATGCCGCCGCAAGCCGTTCGCGCAGGGTGCCGAGCGCGCTCCGCAGCCGCGAGAGGTCGCCGTCCGTGCTGGAGCGACGCCGGGCGAGCGCGGCGAGTTCCGAAACGCGCGTCTCGTCCTCCTCGACCGTCTCGGAGAGCTCGGCGATGCGCTGCTCGAGCCGCAGGCGCTCGGCCTCGAGTCCGAGCGCGAGCGCATAGCCCTCGGTGAGGGTGTGCTCGATGCTCGCGCGCGCTGTCGGCGTGCCGTCCAGCGGCGCGTCGAGGAGCGAGTGCACGCGGCCGAGCAAGGCTGTGATCTCGTCTCCCATCTCCTTCGATTATCGAACGCCGGGCGCACGGAAGCCATGGGCCGAGCGGCCCATCTTGAGGCGCAACGCGTCCTATCCGGCTTGACGTCCGGAGCTGCTCACCATGAAGAATTAGGCGATGCTACTGCGCATCGCCGCCACGATCCTTGTCCTCTGTGCCGCGCTTCTCGCCGCGACGCCCGCGGGCGCGCGGCCAGCCCGGCTCGGCCCGGCGCTCACTCGCGCGCTCGCCGTCCCCCACGCCGGTCGCACTGCGGCGCTCGCGCTCGACCTGGAGAGCGGCCGCGTGCTCTTTCGCCGCAACGACCGCGCCGCGCTCGTCCCGGCGTCCAACGAGAAGCTCGCCGTTGCGTACGCCGCCCTCGTAGCGCTAGGCCCGACGTACCGCCTCGAGACCACAGTGTGGGGTGAAGGCGAGCTCGTCGACGGGGTCTGGCGCGGTGACCTGATCCTGAAGGGTTGCGGCGACCCGACGCTCTCCTTTGGTGACCTTCGCTGGCTCGGCGCGCAACTGCGCGCCGGAGGCGTCCGGAGCGTCACAGGCGCGGTCGTCGCCGATGAGTCCTACTTCGACAAGCGGCGGGTTGCGCCCGGTTGGAAGCGCCAGTTCTACCTCGACGAGTCGCCGCCGCTCTCGGCGCTGGCGGTCGACCGCGCCCGCTACGGCGGTGTTGTCTCCCCCGAGCCCGCGCGCGCAGCGGGGCAGGCCTTTCGCGACGCGCTGCGCGCCGCAGGGGTGCGCGTGCGCGGCCGCGCGACGACGGGCCGGGCCGGCGACGAGGCATTCGCGCTCGCCTCCGTCGCCTCGCCCCCGCTCTCGCGCATCGTCCGCGACATGAACCGCGAGAGCGACAACTTCACGGCGGAGCTCCTGCTCAAGCAGCTCGGCGTGCTGAACGGCCGCCAGGGCACGAGCGTCCGGGGCGCCGCGGTCGTCCGCAGCACGCTCACGGCGGCCGGCGTACCACTCGAGGGCGTCCGCCTCGTCGACGGCTCCGGCCTCTCTCCGTACGACCGGCTGACGGCGGGCGCGCTCGTCGCGATCCTCGCCGCCGCCTGGCGGGATCCCGAGATCCGAAGCACGTTCGTGGGGAGCCTGCCGGTGGCCGGCCGCAGCGGGACGCTGTCCTCCCGCCTGCGCGAGCCGCGCATCCGCGGGCGAGTCGCGGCCAAGACCGGCACAACACGGAGCGCCTCGACGCTTGCCGGCTACGTACGCGGCCGCTACGCCTTCGCCGTCCTGCACAACGGACGGCCCGTGTCGCCCTACTGGGCCCGTCGAGCGCAGGACCGATTCGTCGCCGTGCTAGCGGCTCAGTAGAAGGGCGAACTCGTCCTCGGAGAGCACCGGCGTACCATGCTTCTGGGCGCCCTTGACCTTCGACGCGCCCGGGCTCTCGCCGACGATCAGGGCCGTCGTCTTCTTCGAGACCGAATCGCCGACCTTGGCCCCGAGCGCCTCGAGCAATGCCTTCGCCCCCTCACGTGAGAAGCGCTCGAGCGTGCCCGTGATCACGTACGTGTTGCCGGTCAGCGGACCCTCGACGGGTCGCTCGGCCGCATCGGCCTCCAGGCGCAACCCGAGTGCACGCAGCTCCTCGACGAGCGCGCCGTTCTCCTCGTCCGAAAACCACTCGGCTATCGCCTGCGCGCGGTCCGGGCCCACGCCCTCGACCTCCTCGATCTGCTCGGGCGTGGCGTTCATGAGCGCGGCGACCGAACCAAAGTGGCGCGCGATGCTGCGTGCCGTGACCCAGCCAACCTGTGGGATGTTGAGGCCGAAGAGCACCCGGTGGAACGGCCGCTCCTTCGAGGCATCGATCGCCTCGACCGCCTTCTGCGCCGAGATCTCGCCGTAACCGTCCAGCTCGACGAGCTGCTCCGGCGCGATCCTGTAGAGCGCGGGGAGCGATGTCACCAGCCCCTCCGCCCAGAGGCGTCGCACGAGCTGCTCGCCGACGCCCTCGATGTCCATCGCGGCCTGCACCCAGTGGATCAGCGTTTCGAGGCCGCGCGACGGGCAGCGGCGGTTGGGGCAACGGTGCATGGCCTCACCCTCGGGCTTGACGACGGCGGCGCCACAGAGAGGGCATCGCGCGGGCATGCGAAACGGCTTCGTGCCCTTGCGGTGCGGCAGTACCGGGCCAACGACCTGCGGGATCACGTCGCCCGCACGCTGGACGATGACCGAGTCGCCCTCGCGGATTTCCTTGCGGTTGATGTCCTCCTCGTTGTGCAGCGTGGCCGTCTGGACGGTCACGCCGCCGACCTCGACCGGCTCGAGCTGTGCCCACGGGTTAAGTGCACCCGTCCGGCCGACGCGGATGTGGATCTTCTTCAGCTTCGTGGTGGCCGTCATCGGCGCCCACTTGTAGGCGCGTGCCCAGCGCGGCCGGCCGTGGAGCGCGCCGAGGCGGCGCTGCTGCTCGAACGAGTCGACCTTGATCACGATGCCGTCGATTTCGTAGTCGAGCTCGAGCCTTCGCGTCTCCCAGATGCGACAGACCTCCGCGACGGACTCGATCGTCTCGTGCCGCTCCGCGAGGGGGTTCGTGCGGAACCCGCGCTCCCTCAGCCATGCGAGCGCCTCCCAGTGGCCCTGGGCAGGGAGACCCTCGTGGTGACCCATGCCGTGGACCCAGATCGAGAGCGGGCGCGCAGCGGTGACGGCGGGGTTGAGCTGGCGGAGCGAGCCGGCGGCCGCGTTGCGCGGGTTCGGAGCCGTGCGTTTGCCCTCGGTGAGGAAGCGCTCGTTGAGCGCCCGGAAGCCCGACAGCGGCATGTAAACCTCGCCGCGCACCTCGAGCAGATCGGGCGGCTTCTCGCCGTCGGGAATCACCATGCGAGGCAGTACCGCTCGGAGCGTGCGCAGATTGATGCTCACGTCCTCACCGCGGTAGCCGTCGCCGCGCGTCGCGCCGCGCACGAACACGCCGTGCTCGTAGACAACCGAGACCGCCGAGCCGTCGATCTTCGGTTCGGTGACGAAGGCGATCGGCTCGTCCGAGTCGAGCCGCTTGCGCACGTCCTCGACCCACTTGGTCAGTGCCTCGTCGGTGGTCACCTTGTCGAGGGAACCCATCGGTGAGAGGTGCTCCACCTTTCGGAAGCCCTCCGAGGGCGGCGCGCCGACGCGCCGGGTCGGCGAGTCCTCGACCGCGAGCTCCGGGTGTGCCTCCTCGAGCTCGCGCAGCTCGTCGTACAGGCGGTCGTACTCGGCGTCCGAGATCTCCGGGTCGTCGAGGACGTGGTAGCGGTAGAGGTGGTACTCGAGCTTTCCTCGCAGCTCGCCGGCGCGCTCGGCCCGCGTGACGGCTCTAGAGGGCACGTAGCAGCTCCCCGGGGACATCCACGATCGCGTCAGGCCGGTGCTGGGCAAGGCGCGCGCGCGGGTGGATGCCACCCCACGAGACCGCCACCGCGCGCATGCCGGCTTCCTTCGCAGCCTGGATGTCGAAGGGAGAGTCGCCCACGTAGGCGGTCGACGACGGGTCGGCGCCGAGCCGCCCGGCTGCGAGCACCAGTGCGTCTGGCTCGGGCTTGTGGCGCTCGACGTCGTCGCCCGTGACGACCGTCTCGAAGTACGAACCGAGCTGGGCAATCTCGAAAGTCAGCTCGACCGTCGCCCGGCTCTTGACGGTGACCATGCCGAGCGTGCGCTCGTCTTCCCGCAGGTGCGCGAGCACCGCGTCCACGCCCGGAAACACGCGGATCGTTCGATAGCTGTCGAGGTTGTGGTCGCGGTAGGCCTGGACGAGGTCGTCGACGCGCTCCGGGTCGAGGTCGGCCATCTGCCGGTGGAGTCCGTGGCCACCGACGCCGGCCATCAGCACGTGGTCGGCGTAGTCGCGCCCGAGGACCGTGCGGGTTGCGTGGCGGAACGAGGCGAGGATCGCGGCACCCGAGTCGATCAGCGTGCCGTCGAGGTCGAAGAGCACCGTCTCGGAGCGCACGGCGGCCATCGTATCGGCGGCCTCCGGCCCTTCCGAGCCGTGGACGCATCGTCGCGCTCCCGGCACTCCCGCGGCACCATGCTTGCGCTTTCACAGACTAGCCTGGAACCGGAGGGAGGCCCGCGGCCGGACCCCGAGAGGACATGTCGGGAAAGGACGTGGCCGTTGCGGTCACGCCGGGCTCGGTGGTGCCGCCGCTAGTACTCGACGCGCTCGAGGTAGAGGCCCCACGGCGGCGCCGTCGTCCCGGCCTCGCCGCGCGGTCGCCCTTCCAGCAGCGCCGATAGCTGTAACCGGGACTGTTCGACCATTGTGCCGACGAGCGTGCGGACTAGGTGCCGCAGGAAACTGTCCTGCCCGCGGAAGTCCGGCTCGCTGCGCGAGCCATGACGACTTCCGCGGGTGTTCGAGTCTCAGACGCGACTTCGCGCGCGGTGGCTGCGGCGGGCGTTAGCCCATCTCCGCCGGTCTCAGTAGTCGACCCGCTCAAGGTACAGCCCCCAGGGCGGCGCCGTCGTGCCCGCCTGCGAGCGCGGGCGGCCTTCAAGTAGTGCGGCGACGCGATCCGGCGACAACTCAAGCATCGTCCCTACGAGCGTCCGCACCATGTGACGGAGAAAGCTATCGGCGCGGATCTCGAACATGAGCAAGTCGCCTTCCCGCTGCCACGATGCCGCGTGGATCGTGCGCGTAAAGACGTCGTGCTGGGTCTCCCTGGGCGTGAAGGCCCGGAAGTCGTGCTTCCCGACGAGCAGCGCCGCGCTCTCGGCAAGCGCATCGTCGTCGAGAGGCTTCGGATACCACCAGCTCAGCCGGTGCTCGAACGGGGAGGGCGTCCGGCGCCGCCAGATGCGGTAGCGGTATGACCGAGACCGCGCCGAGTGGCGCGCGTGAAAGCCGTCGGGAGCCTCCTTGGCCTCGACGGCGGCGACATCGTCCGGCAACAGCGGATTGAGGGCGGAGGCGACGCGCTCGGCCGACGGCCCGCCCTCGACGTCGACGCTGATTACGTTCCCACGCGCATGGACACCCGTGTCGGTGCGACCCGCCACGACGAGCCCCTCGAACCCCGCGAACAGCTCGCCCAGCGCACGCCGTACCTCCGCTTCCACGGTCCGCAGTCCCGGCTGGGCCGCCCAGCCGCGGAAGCCCGTGCCGTCGTACTCGAGTATGAGCTTCAGCCGCACGCGGGTGAGGGTATTGGCTAGACAAGCCGCTCGAGCACCGCGCGCAAGCTCGAGGCGCAGCAGGCGCGCTCCTCGGCGGACGCCCAGCGCGTCGCGGCGTTCCCCTCGTAGAGCTGGTCGTCCGGGTAGCGAGGGAAAACGTGGACGAAGAAATGCCAGACGTCCTGCCCGCCGCCCGGCTTGTTGTGCTGGCGCGTCGACGTCCCGTCGCACCCGTACGCCTCTTTGAGGGCCAGCGCAATCCGCTTAGAACTCGGTTCAGAATGAAGGCTCGCCGGCGAGGCGCGCTGGGCGAGTGCGAGTCTAGGACGCAGGGAGCGTCAATAGCAGCGCTATTGGCGCGACTGAGGACGACGGATCGCGCCGTCCAGCGTGTCTCGGCGGCAT
>JBHEMZ010000125.1:0-8536 GCA_046262315.1 Gaiellaceae bacterium | reverse complement strand
GTGACGGGCGACCCGGTCGGCGAGACCACGCAGCCCGTCGGCATCGGGCGCTGCCGCGCCGACCTCGACGCTCACTCCCCCCTGGTCAAGCAGGTGGAAGTCGAGACGCCTGCCGCTGAGATCCAAACCAGCGTGCAACATTGAACTCGGGCCTCCTCTCGGTAGCTCCCACTGGACAAGCCGGAACCTGCCAGCCGGGGAGGCCCTTCTTCATCGCATTCCTTCCTGCGAAGGCCATTCGATCCGGGGGCCTGCGCGTCTTCCTCTCCCCCTCCCTTTGAGGATCCCTCGATCAGGGATGCAGGACTCCTGCCGATACGGCTCTTGTGGACGTCGCTGCTTCCCTGCCTCGGCGCGCACGCGCTCGCCTGACCGCCGCCTCCTGGGCCACCACCGCGCCGCTGCTGACGGTCGTCGTCGCAGTGAGCTTCGTCGTCCGCGTGGTCGCCGGCTCGCTGCGGCTGACGCCCGCCTACTTCCAGGACGAGTACCTGTACGCGGAGCTCGGTCGCTCGCTCGCCGAGACCGGCCGGCCGCTCGTGCGCGGGGTCGAGGTGAGCTTTCCGGCTCTCCTCCAGCCGCTCGTGACCGCGCCGGCGTGGCTCTTCGGCGACGTGGCCGACTCGTATCGCTTGATCCAGCTCATGGGAGCGCTCGCGATGTCCCTCGCGGCCGTGCCGGCCTTCCTGCTCGCGCGCCGCCTCGGCGTCGGCCTGTGGCTGGCTCTCGGCTGCGCCGCGCTCGCGGTCGCGGTGCCCGACTTGCTCTACGCGTCGTGGATCATGGCCGAGCCGTTCGCGTACCCGCTCGCGCTCGGCGCGGTGGCCGCCGGAGCGGCGGCGCTCGAGGGCCGGCGGTGGGCGGGAGTGCTGTTCATCGTTCTCGCCGCGCTCACGATCTTCGCGCGGGTGCAGTTCGTGATGCTGGTGCCGTGCTTCGTCGTTGCGCTCGCCTTCGTCGGCGCACGCGAGCACCGTCTGAGGGCGGCGCTGCGCGAACAGGCTCTCGTGCTCGGCGCGCTGACCGCGGCCCTCCTCGTCACGCTTGCGCTCGGCCCGGACCGGCTGCTGGGCGTCTACGACGCCGGCGCGGGACACCTTTCGCCGGGAGAGGTAGGGCCGAGCCTGGCGCGAAATGCGCTGGGACTCTTCTACGCCTCAGGTGTGATCCTGGTCCCGGCGGCGGTTCTCGGCCTCGTGCTCGCCCTCGTACGCCCGCGCTCGCGGGCAGAGCTCGTCACCGGCGCACTCGGCGGCACCTTCGCGGCGGGCCTGCTGCTCGAGGCGAGCACGTTCGGCGACGTCGATCGCATCCAGGAGCGCTACACCTTCTACGCCGTCCCGCTCGTCGGCGTGCTCTTCGCCCTCTACGCCTCGCGCGGCTGGCCGTGGCGCAAGGCGCACGCCGCCCTCGCCGCGCTCGGGCTTGCCGTCGCGGCGGTACTGCCGCTTTCTGGATACACCGCGGCCGTGGGAAAGGTTCACTCGCCGTTCCTGCTCGCGGCCTTCCGCCTCGAGGAGGCGCTCGGGAGTGCCGGGGCGGGTGCTTTGGCCATCTCGCTCGCCGCAGCCCTGCTCCTGTGCGCCGCCGCGGCCCTTTCGCTCCGGCCGCGCTGGGGCGCACTTCTTGCGCTTGGTCTCGCCGTAGCAGCGTGCGGTGCAGCCTCGGCCGGTGTGACGGCGCTCGACTCGACGAACACGCGCGTGGTCCGCGAGGCACTCCTGCCGGACAACCCCTCGTGGGTCGATCACGCGGACGTCGGCCGCGTCGCGCTCGTGCGGACGCTCGGCGTGCGCACGGCGGCGAGTGAGCAGCTGTTCTGGAACCGCTCGGTGCGTGACGTGCTGCTCATGCCCGGCACGGCGCCCCTTGACGGCTTCGCCTCGCGGGTGCTCACGATCGCAAGCGATGGCACGCTGCTCGACGAGCGGCGGCCCTTGCGGCGGTCGCTGCTCGTCGACGAGTTCGGCGCGGTCGTGGAGCTGCACGGCGCCCGGCCGGTCGCTTCGGCGCCGGACTTCCGCCTCTGGCGGCGCACGGGTACCCCGCGGCTCGAGTTCTACCTGCTCGGCTGGTATCCGGACGGCTGGCTGGCCGCGGGTGGGACCATCGGCATCTGGCCGGCCCGGCCGGGAGGCGCGGTGGCAGGCCGCCTGACCGTTGCGCTGACAGCGCCGCGGGGCGCCGGCGACACGAGCGTCACCTTCCGCACGGCGGAAGGCACCAGAACGGTCGCCTTGCGGGACGGGCGCAGGACACAGCTCGTCCTGCCCGTCTGCGGGACGGGCTCGTGGTCCGCGAGCTTCGCCGCAGCGAATCCGCTCCCCGCCCCGGGCCGCCTGCTCGGCGCCCAGGCCTCGCGGCCGAACTGGACAGCGGACTCACGAGTTTGCGCCTCCGCGAGACACGGTCGCGCTGGCGGACATGTCGGCGTGAGCTAGTACGCCTGCTCGTACACGATGTCGCCGTCTTCGTCCCGTGCGACGACCCTGGTGCCGCTCACCTCTTTGCCGGCGACGTCGAGCGAGTACATATTGTCTTCGACGGCGTCTGCTGCAAGCACGCGATCGTCCTGAACGAGCTCGATTCGGGCGATGCCGTCCGCGGCAAAGCCTTCGAATGACAGGATGCGTGCCTCATCGAGCGGCGTTCCCGGCGGGCCTGCGACCTCGACCGCAGGAGCGGCGATGATCGGCGCCTTGACCGACGGAAAACCGTCGGCGTGCCCGGCCCGGCAGTAGAGGTTGGTCGGGCCGCGGCCGATGCGCCCCGTTCCGAAACACGGCCCCTCCGCCCCATCGAGACGGAAGAATTCACGCCCTCCCTTGCTGCCCATCAGATACATGCCAGTGCCGCCCTCGACCGGGACGCCCTCGAAGCCGTAGTTCTCCGGCGACACCCGGGTGCCCCTAGACGAGACAGTATCGAAGCCGCGGGAACTGTCCGACACGCGCGTGAAGATTCCCGCCACGGCGACCGCGAGCCCCAGGGCCGCAAGAACAACGAGGAAGCGGCGGCGTCCGCCAGCGCGAGGCACCCTGTGTGAAGCGGTGAGCGAGTTTTCCATCAGGCGACGCTCGGGGAGGCCACATCGTGACCCTTCGCCGTGCCTCAGTCAAGAACCGACGCCCGCCCATCGCGTCTGCTGCCTTACCGCGCCCTGAGCGGCGAGGGCCCGCGGGTGCGGGCCCTCGTGCAGCCAGACGGTCGCCGCCGGGACGAGTTGCTACTTGACCTCGACCTCGGCGCCCGCTTCCTCGAGCTGTGACTTGATCGTGTCTGCCTCCTCGCGCGCCAAGGCCTCCTTGACCGCCTTCGGAGCGCTGTCGACGAGGTCCTTTGCCTCCTTGAGCCCGAGGCCGGTGACGGCGCGGACAACCTTGATCACCTGGATCTTCTGACCGCCGGCCTTCGTCAGCACGACGTCGAACTCCGTCTGCTCCTCCTCCGCGGCGCCCGCACCGTCGCCCCCGCCGCCCGGAGCGGCGACGCCGACCGCGACCGGCGCTGCGGCGGTGATGCCCCACTCGTCCTCGATCTTCTTCTTCAGCTCGACGAGATCGAGGACGCTCATCTTGCCGAGCTCCTCGAAGATCGTGTCGACCGAATTGGCCATCGCTACTCCTCCTCTTCAGTTGCGCCGGACGATTCGTCGTCCGCCGCGGGGGTTTCATCGTCAGTCGCGCCCGAGGCTTGCGCCTCCGGCGCGGGAATTTCGGCTTCTGCGCCTGAATCTGCCTCGACCTGCGGTTCCTCGGCCGCAGCCTGTGGCTCCTCGGCAGTCTCGGCCGGTGCCGCGTCGGCTTGCGGCTCCGCGGCCGTTGCCGTCTCGCCGGCCTCTCGCTCCAGCTGCTCGATGCGGGCGTCGATCAGCCCGTAGAGGTTCTGGAGCGGCGCCGCAACCAGCCCGGCGATCGCCTGCAGCGGCCCCAGAATGGCGCCGAGCACCTGGCCGCGCAGGATCTCGAGCGGGGGCAGCTTGGCGAGGCTCGCGACGTCCTCCTCCGTGATCGGCCGACCTTCGAGCAGGCCGCCGCGAACGGCGAGGATGCGGGTCGTCCGCGCTGCATCCGAGAGCGCCTTCGCGACCGCGACCGGATCGCCGTCCGACTCGAGAAACGCGATCGCGGTCGGTCCCTCGAGCAGTGCGAGGAGCGCGTCGACGCCCGCCGCCTCGGCCGCGCGCCGCGTCAGCGTGTTCTTGACGACTCTCAGGCGCGCCCCGTGCTTGAGGAGCTCCGTGCGCAGGCCGTCGATCTCGGTCATCGAGAGCCCGCGGTAGTCCGCGATCACGAGCGTCTGCGACTGCCGCAGGCGCTCGGTCAGATCCGCAACGACAAGTTCCTTCTGTGCCTTCTCCATTCCCTTTAACTTCCTTTCAGGAAATGGCTAGGCCCGCCTGCGGCGGGCCATGAGAGGACGAAGGATTCTTCGCTTCACAGCTCACCTCGACCGGACTTCTGCCACGCGGGCTGCCGGTGGTCTTCGGCGATGACCTAGCGCTCGGTTCCTAGGCCGGTACTGTAGCGGCTTCCTCGCTGGCCGAAGCGCCGTCGGGCGACTCGGCCAGGTCCTCGACGATGCCGCGCGTCCTGGCGGGATCGATGTGGATGCCGGGGCCCATGGTGCTCGTCAGGGTGACGCCGTGGATGTAGCGGCCTTTCGAAGCCGCCGGCTTCGCACGCATGATCTCATCCATGAGAGTGGCGTAGTTCTCGAGCAACTCGCGCTCGCCGAAGCTCTTCTTCCCGATCGACATGTGGACGTTGGCGCCACGGTCGGTGCGGTACTCGAGCTTGCCGCCCTTCGAGTCGGCGACCGCCTTCGCGACGTCCATGGTGACGGTGCCGGTCTTCGGGTTCGGCATCTTCCCGCGCGGGCCTAGGATGCGCCCGAGGCGGCCGACCACGCCCATCTGATCGGGAGTGGCGATCGCCACGTCGAAGTCGTCGAAACCTTCCTCGATGCGCTGGGCCAGGTCGGCCGAGCCGACCACATCCGCGCCGGCCTCCTCGGCTTCCCGGGCCTTGTCGCCCTCGGCGAAGACGGCCACGCGCATCGTCCGGCCGGTGCCGTGCGGGAGCATGAGCGTGCCGCGCAGCTGCTGGTCGGCGTGGCGGACGTTCAGGCCGAGGTTGAAGTGCACCTCGACCGTCTCGTCGAACTTGGCGTCGTCGAAGGTCTTGAGTGCGCGAATCGCCTCGAGCGGCGAGTAGAGCCGCTCGCGGTCGATCGCCTCGCGCGCGGAGCGGTAGCGCTTGCCGTGCTGGGTCACGCCTCCACCTCCACGCCCATGGAGCGAGCGGTGCCCGCCACGACCTTCATGGCCTGCTCTACGTCGCGCGCGTTCAGGTCTTCGAGCTTCGTCTCGGCGATCTGCCGCACCTGGGCCTGCGTCAGGCGTCCGATCTTGTCGCGGTGCGGCTCCGACGAGCCCTTTTCTACGTTCAGCGCCTCCTTGATGAGGACGGCGGCGGGCGGAGTCTTTGTGATGAACGTGAACGATCGGTCCTCGAAGACGGTGATCTCCACGGGCGTGATACGGCCGTTCGCCTGCGCCGTCTGAGCGTTGAACGTCTTGCAGAACTCCATGATGTTGACGCCGTGCTGGCCCAGCGCAGGGCCGACCGGCGGCGCGGGATTCGCCTGCCCGCCGGGGATCTGCAGCTTGATGAGTGTCAGGACTTTCTTAGCCATGTCCTAGTCCAGTTTCTTCACCTGGTCGAAGCCAAGCTCGACGGGCACCTGGCGTTCGAAGATGTCCACGAGCACCTTCAGCTTCTGCTGGTCTGGGTTGACGTCCACGATCTCGCCGTCAAAGTCGGAGAGCGGGCCTGACGTCACCTTGACGGACTCGCCGAGCGCGAATTCGACCTGCGCGCGTTGGCGCTCGGCCGTGCCGGCGCCGGTGCGCAGGATGCGGTCGACCTCGGGCTGGGAGAGCGCGATCGGCTTGTTGCCCGCGCCCACGAAACCGGTTACCCCGGGCGTATTCTTCACGACTGTCCAGGCGTCGTCGTCGAGATCCATGTTCACGAGTACGTAGCCGGGCAAGACGCGCTTTTCGATCTGCACCTTCTGCCCGTCCTTCGTCTCGATCACCTGCTCCGTCGGCACGACCACGCGGCGAAAGCGCTGCCCCTGGCCCATCGAGTCGATGCGGTGCTCGAGGTTCGCCTTGACCTTGTTCTCATGCCCGGAGTAGGTGTTGATGACGTACCAGCGGAACACGGGCGGCTCGCTACTGGCCCAGCAGGACGCGCTGGACGAACGGCTCGAGGGCGAGGTCGACGCTCCACAGATATGCGCCGACGATGGTGCACGCGATCAGGACGACGACCGCCCCCGTGACCACTTGCTTCTGGCCCGGCCACTCGACCTTCCTGAGCTCGGCCCAGCATTCGACGACGAAGTGCGCGGAGCCGCCCCCGCGGCGGCGCGGCGGAGCGCCGGTCTGGGGCGTTTCGGGCTCGGCGGCTGCGTGGACGGGTTGGCGCTGGCGCCCGCGCTCGAGCGCGCCGTCCTCGCGCTGCGCCTCACGACGCGCACGGCGCTGCTGTCGGGTCGGGCGGGCCATTGCCTAGCGGGTCTCCCGGTGCGCAGTGTGCCGGCCGCACCAGCGGCAGTACTTCTTCAGCTCGACGCGGTCGGGCGTATTGCGCTTCGACTTGTTCGACTGGTAGTTACGACGCTTGCAGTCCACGCAGGCGAGCGTGATTGCGACTCGTACTCCGGTTGCCACGTCGAGATAGTCCTTCGTTCGGTCGGGTCGAAAAGGTAACAGCAGAAGCTTCGGCCCCTGCCGCTCGCGTCTGAGTCTAGCGTGAGATTCCCCGACGGCCCCGGCGCCTGCGAAGGAGCCCTGCCGCTGCCAGGAGCGCGAGCGCAACGGCAGCGGCGAGGAAGACGAGGCGGCGGTCCTCCGCGGAGCCGCGGTCCTCGGCTCTCGTTTGCCCCCCGCTCCGAGTCTCCGCGGGACGGGAGGGCTCGGTCGTCGGCTCGGTCGTGGTGGGCTCGGTCGTAGTGGCCGCCGATGTCGGCGTCGCGATCGGGGCGCTCGTCGTGGGCGCCGTGGGCGCCGGCGTGGCGGCAGGCACACCCAGCGTCTCGGCTGGCGCCGGCAGTTGCCGCCGCACCTTCCCGCAACCGACTCGTCCTGCCTCGACGTCGGCGACCGTCTCCCGGAAGGCCGCCGTGGACGCCTTCGGGGTGCGATCTGCCCAGTACAGGCCGGACTGCCAGCCCTCGAGCCGTGCCTCGTCCCAGAGCAGGAAGTTGAAGAACGCCTCCACGTGGGGCTGGCACGCGGCGAGCCGCAGCGCGCCGACAAGCTGGCTCGCCTGGTCGGGCGCGGGAGAGCGCTCCGACGGCAGCGGGTCGAGGTCGACGGGTCCAGTCGCGTCGGGAACGCCCAAGCCGGGGAGCTCGGCGCCCGTGTAGAGCCGAGCCTTCGCGCCGTCCGGACGCGTCTGGAAGCCGGCTTCGAGGTACCAGATCGGGACGCAGCGACCGGCGGCGCAGCGGCCCGGCGCCGCCTGATCGGTGCCCGCGAAGGCACGCTGCAGCGCGGCCACCAGCCGCGCATAGTCGCCCTGAGAGACCGAGCGTCCCGGGTGGCGTCGCCACGGCCGCTCGGCGGGGTCCGCGCCGTGCACGTGGTGGGCGACCGTGTCGAAGAGCGGCCGGCTGCGGCCGCTCCGCCGGTACGCCGCGCCGACCCGCTCGATGAAGCGGACCGGTGAATGCGAAATGTTGCTCCGCGCATCGGGGTCGTCGTTGCCGCGCGGGGCCGTCGAGAACCCCAGCATGTTGACGTCGTCGCGTTGGGCGTGCAGGACGTCCCAGCAGCGGGCGAGAAGCGCGGCGTAGGCAGCGGGCGCCGCGCTCCGCCCGGCCGCGTCGAACTGGGGTTGCCAGAAGAAGGTCTTGTTCGGCTCGTTCCAAACGACGATGTCGCCGATGCGAGGGAAGCCGGCGAGCACGGAACGCGCGAAGTCGCAGTACTGCGCGCGCGCAGCCCGGGTCGTGGGTGCGTACACGGCACGCTCGCCGAACACCGACAGCACGACTCGAAGGCCCTCCACGCTTGTTGCTCGTGTGAGCTCGCGGCGTTGCTCGGGCGTGAGCCGATTCCGCCCAGGGCGCCAGCCGAGCGTGATGCGCACGGCGCCGATCCCGAGGGGCCGTGCGTCGCGGGCCACCGCCGCCGGCTCGAACCTGAGCCCGTCCTCGGTGACCCCGACGATGAGACGCGGCGGCTCGCCCGAGGCTGCCCCGACCAGCACGAGGGCGGCCAGAGTAGCGGCGGCGAGCAGCTTCATGGCCGTGCGCATACCCGCAGCGGGGCGGGGCAAAGCCCGCCCCGCCTCGCCGCGGGCGGAGGGGTCCTCTCTACGCCAGCCTGATGCGTGGGTCGATGACGGCGTAGAGCATGTCGACGAGGAGGTTGAAGACGAGGATCGCGACCGTGCCGAAGACGACGATGCCCTGGGTGAGTGGCAGGTCGAAGTTGGTGATCGACTCGAGCGCCACCTGT
>JBHEMZ010000124.1:0-13154 GCA_046262315.1 Gaiellaceae bacterium | reverse complement strand
CCTCCGCGGCGCCGCCATCTACCGCAAACTCTCACTCGGCAGCCAATCAGAGCGAGGGGAAGGCACGATCGAGCGACTGCTCTCTGCCTCGGTCACCTGCCGACTGCGCAAACAGTCGCTCTTCGCCTACCTCAGCGACATCCTCACCGCCAGCATCCGAGGCGACCCCATCCCCCTGCTCGCCTGAGCTCGGGGGACCTGAACGCTTACTTGATATCAGCTTCACACCGGCGATATCGTCGCGAATTTGAAGATGATATTCCATTGGAAAAACTGAAAGCTTTTGACATCGTCCGGCGAATTTCGCTAGAAAGCTCAGCGGACGTCATTGCGAGAGGAGAATCCATGCGAAAGAGCACCTGGGTCGGTGTCGTGCTCGTCACTGTGGCTGCGTTCGCGGTCGCGGCTTGCGGCGGTGATGATGAGGGCGACAACGAGGGCAACAAGGCTGAGTCGGCCGAGATCGCGTGCGAGGGCCCGGCGCTGAGCCGCGACACCGGCCTGCCGGGTAGCTTTCCGACCCCGGACGGCGCCACCTACGTCAAGACCGAGCAGAACGGTCCGACCCGGGTCGTCAACGGCTACTACGAGGGCGACCTCCAGGCGGCGTACGAGGATTACAAGGGCGCCTTCGAGTCCGCCGGCTACGAGCTTCTCTTCGACGAGCTAGAGGAGGACGACTCTGAGGTGTCGTACCGAGACGACGAGGGCAAGACCGAGGGGCTCGTTGCGCTGAAGGCGGAGTGCAGAGAAGAGGACACGATCAGTATCAGGATCACCAGCCGGCCCGCGCAGGAGTGAGGGGCGTCCGCAGCGCGCGGGTGGGGGCGGCGGCAGCGGCCGCCCTTGTCGCCCTCATGGGGTGCGGCGGCGGCTCCGACGACTCGTCGGCCACGGATGCCGACGAAGTGACGGTCGTCGTGAACGCGCCGTTCTCCGGCGCGCCGTACGTGGCGAGGATGATCGCGAACGGCGTTCAGCTTGGCATCGAGACCGCCGGCGACTCCGACGAGCCGGGGGTGTTCTCGGCGGGCGAGCACACCTATCGCCTCCGCATGGTCAAGCTCGACAGCGAGCTGTCGCCGCGCCAGGCGCTCCGGAACGTCCGACGGGCCGCGGCGGACGGCGCGCTGGCGGTTATCGACGAGGGGACAGGCGTGGACGCGTCGTGGGAGGTCGCGCGCGATGCGGATCTCCCCGTCGGGATCGTGTACCAGGGCGGTCCGGGGCTCGTGGACGAGGAGCGACGCCCGAATGTCTTCCGAATCGTGCCGCGCGATCGCGGCGTTGCGTTCCGGCTTGCCGAGTACCTCGTGCCGAAGCGTCTGAAGCTCGCGATCCTGCACGACGACACGGGTTACGGGCGAGAGGGCGCGGAAGCGCTGCGGGCGGCCTTCGAGCTGAACCCCGAGGCGATCGCGAGCGCGGTCACCGTCTCCGCGGGCCAGTCCGACCTCGCCCCGCAGGTGCTGCGCGCGAAACGTTCCGGAGCGACCGCGCTGCTCGTCTGGGCCCGCGGGCCGACGATCGCCGCCGTGCTCACCGCAGCGCGGAGCCGCGGGTGGGATGTCCCGGTCTACACGGCGCCTGCGGGCGCGGACCCTGTCGTGCGGCAGCAGCTTGCGGACCACCCGGAGTGGGTCGACGGCCTCACCTTCGCCTCGGGCCGCATGGCCGCGGAGGGCGGGCCGACCTCGTTCGAGGCGTTCCAGACCCTCTACGTGGAAGCGTTCGGCGCCGACGACGTCGGCGTGCGGGCGCGAGACGGGCAGCGCGTCCTGCAGCCGCCCGAATACGCGATGTACCCCTACGATTTCGTGCACCTTCTCGTAGCCGCCGTGCGGCTGGCCGGTGGAGCAGAGGATCGCGCCAAGGTGGTGGAAGCGCTGAACAACGTGGTCGTCGAAGGCGCGAACGGCGACGAGCGCTCCTTCAATCGCCGCAACCACGAGGCCGTGATCGACGACGACGTCTACTTCGCACGCTTCGAGGACATGACCTATCGCCCGGTGCAGGACGACCCGCTGTCGGCGACGCTCCCGGTCGTCCCGCAGGTGCGCTGATGCGGTTCGCGCTCGCCGCCGCACTCGCGCTGGCCGCAGCGGTTCCAGCGGACGCAGCCGTCAGGCAGGTGGCCCTACCGCATCCGGGTGTGCCCGTCACCCTCACTCCGCCCGTCGGCGAGATCCCGCAACAGGCGCTCCAGTCTCTGCTTCCGGGGATCGTGAACAACGACCTCGAGGTGCGAGCGGGCGTCCGCCTCGACGGCGCGGTCGCGTCGGTCGAGGTGCTCCAGCACCTGCGCGTGACTGGGGTGGGCGACTACGTCCTTTTCGTGCCGGCCCCGGTCACTGACGTCCTGCCCGTCGCCGGGACGCAGGGGCAGCCGGGCTTCCAGCGCGGCGCGGTCATTTGGCGAGGGTTCTCGCCGGGCAGCCGCACGCTCGCGGCCCTGGTGCGGCTCGGTCCGGTGGCCGCGGGACGCTCTCTGCCGCTCGAGGTGAGCTTGCGAGCAACCGTCGGGGGCCGCGAGCTCATCCGGGGCAGGAGGAGCGGTGAGCTCGAACTGACGGTGGAGGTACGCAACCGGACTGAGACCGCCGTGCGCACGATTGCGGGACGCGGCAAGCCGCGCGAGCTGGGGCGGGCGCTCGACCTGGCGCGTCGCGCCATTGCGTCGGGAGCCCCGATTCCCCCGATCCTCGTCCAGGTGGCGGACGCCGGCTCCGCCACCGTCCGGGTGGATGCGCCGTTCCGCGTCACGGGTGAGGTCGTCTTCGCCGGCGGCACGATCGACGGCCGGCCGGCACGGGTACCCGTTGCCGGGCGGGTGGGGGGAACTGCCCCCGCGACTCTGCGGGTGCGCCTGCGGGGCGCCGCTCACGACCTCGGTGCGCCGCGGCTGCGCCTCCGTGCCGTCCCGCTTCTGGATGTCTCCGGCCTGAGACCCCCGGACGGCGGCAGCTGGAGTCGTGCGCGCCCGCGTAACGGCAGACGGATGTTTTCGCTCGCGGTCGGCACGATGCTCCGGCTCGCGCGCGCGGGCCAGTACCGCGAGTTCCTGCGCAACCCTGACCCCTCCGCCGGGCTCGAACGGTCGACCGCGACGTACGTCTACACCACGATGCCCGCGTCGGCGCAGCGGGCCACGGGGTCGGGCGACGATGGGAGTGCCGTCCCCGGGGCGCTGCTCGTGGCGGGCGCCCTCCTCGGACTGGCGGCCCTCGCGGTCACCTGGGCTCATCTCTAGACTCGCTGGAATGCAGGGTCTTTCGCGCGACAGAGAGCTTTGGGGCACCGAGACCCGCAAGGCCATGGACAACTTCCTCGTCTCGGGCGAGCCGATCCCGCCGCCCGTCGCGCGCTGGCTCGGCCGTATCAAGGCCGCCGCCGCGCGCGCGAACGCCGAGCTCGGGCTCCTCGACGCCGAGAAGGCGGAGCGCATCGCGTCCGCAGCCGACCGTGTGGCTGCGGGCGAGCTCGACGACCAGTTCCCCATCGACGTCTTCCAGACCGGCTCGGGCACGAGCTCGAACATGAACGCCAACGAGGTCATTGCGGCCCTCGCCGGCAAGGACGTGCACCCGAACGACGACGTCAACAGGGGCCAGTCGTCGAACGACGTGTTCCCCTCGGCCGTCCACCTCGCGGCGCTCGACGAGCTGACAAACGACCTGTTGCCTGCGCTCGAGCGGCTCGCGGGCTCGCTCGAGGCGAAGGCGCGCGAGTTCGACGACGTTGTCAAGTCGGGACGGACGCACCTGATGGACGCGGTGCCGGTGACGCTCGGCCAGGAGTTCGGGGGCTACGCGGCGCAGGTGCGCCAGGGCAGCGAGCGCGTGCGAGCGACGCTGGAGCGGGTAGGCCAGATCCCGCTCGGCGGCACGGCGGTGGGCACCGGGCTCAATACGCACCCGGACTTCGCTGAGCGGGTCCGCCGGCGCCTCTCGGAGGAGACCGGCCTGCGCGTGCTGCCCCCTGCTGATCCTTTCGAGGCTCAGGCCGCCCGCGACGCGCTCGTCGAGGCGTCCGGCGCACTGAAGACGATCGCCGTCTCGCTGACGAAGATCGCCAACGACCTGCGGCTGATGGGCTCGGGGCCGCGCGCAGGCCTCGCGGAGATCTTCCTGCCCGAGCTCCAGAAGGGCAGCTCGATCATGCCCGGCAAAGTCAACCCCGTCATTCCCGAGGTGGTCACGCAGGTGGCGGCCCAGGTGGTCGGCAACGATGCGGCCATCACGGTCGGCGGCCTGCAGGGCCACTTCGAGCTCAACGTGTTCATACCGATGATGGCGCGCAACCTGCTCGGCTCGATCAGGCTGCTCGCCAGCGCTTCGCGTCTCCTGGCCGAGAAGTGCGTGGACGGCATCGAGTCTAACCGCGAGCAGTGCCAGCAGTACGCCGAGCTGACGCTCTCCGCGGCAACGGCGCTCAACCCATACATCGGCTACGACCGCGCGACGGAGATCGTCCAGGAGGCCGTGCGCTCCGGACGGCCGCTCCGCGAAGTCGCGCGCGAGGCCGGCGTGGAGGACGAGGTGCTCGACCGGGCGCTCGACTACCGCGCCATGGCGAAGCCGGCCGAGTCCTTTTAGCGCGCGTCCGCGCGGGCCTGCCCCGGCACGAGCACACGCGGGCGCAGGACGCGCTGCGGCGCCGACGCGCTTGCGGGTCGCTGCACGTGCGGGCGGGCGGTGACGCCGATCACGAGGTTCTTCACATCCACGCGGCACGGGTCGCAGGCGGACGTGGCCGGCCGCACTGGCCGCGACTCGAGCGCGGCGGTGGGGTCGAGGAACGAGCCGGCGGCGGGCGCGAGCGTGAGCCCAGCGCTGAGCGCGGTGGCGGCTACGAGGAAGCGGCTCACCGCTCCAGGCTACGACATCTGTCGCGCCGGCACAACCGAACGCGACGTCGCCACAGCGCCCGAGGCATGTGACCAGCCCGGGGCGGGGTGATCCCTATGGCGCGAGGACCATGCCGCAGGGCGGCGGCGGCTCCCGCAGCTTCGCGGTCGTGTCGAGCGCGCCCTTGGCCGCGATCGTGAACCCGGCGCAGTTGTCAATCGAGCCGCTGAAGCGGGCGACGAGCGCGCCGGCCCGCGTCGCGACCGTCGTCTTCGCGAACGTCCGGCCGCCGGTGACGCGCACGACGACCCGCACGCGCTCGGCCGCGCGGAAGCCCTTCCCGCGCACAATGATGGGGGCACGGTCGGCGAGACGGACGGTCGCACGCCGTTGCGTGTCCGCCGGGGACGCGGCCGTTACGGCAAGCGTCGAGACGAGCGCTACCGCAGTGAGGAGCAAAGCTTTCATGCCTACCGTTGTACCCGTCTACACCAAGGCGGAACCTCCCGGCGGCCCACGCGACTGCCCTTGTTGCCGACCACGGTGATGGTGTAGATCCGGCAGCGCTCCACCACCTTCGGAAAGCGGGCGGTGAACAAGCCCGTGCGCGGCCCGGCAAGCGCCTTCCGGCGCGCGATCACGCGCTTCAGGCGGATCGTGATGGAGACGAGCTCGCCCCGCTTGAAGCGGAAGCCCTGGAGCACGAGCGGCTTGCGTTCCACGACCACGACGACCGGTCCGCGCGGCGGCGTTCGGACACCTTCGGCGTGGGCGGCGGCCGGCGCCAGCGTGCCCGCTGCGGCGCAGGCTGCCAGCAGCACGACCAGATGGCGGCGAAGCGACCCCTTCACAGCACTCAATGTAGCGCCGTTATGCGGTCTCGGCGGTCCCGGCGCCTGATATCACGCCGTGGCGAAAACGTTTGGAACTTGTGAAAAACGGTGTTACGATCAAGCCGCGGCGGCTCGCTTGGGGAGGGAGCCGCTTGATATCGCCTCGTGATCGTGGGGAGCTGCCGCTTAGTGGCCGAGAAAACTTACCGATTCCTTCTGCGGATGCCCGACCACCTGCGTGGTCGCCTTACCGCATCCGCGGAGCAGAAGGGCAACAGTCTGAACGCCGAGCTCGTGGAGCGACTCACCGCGAGTCTCGAGCAGGAGGAAGGGACATCTCGAGCCCTGTCACATGCGCGCCGGAACGGCGCGCTCTTTCGTTACTCCGAGGGGAGGGGTATGTCACCGAAACATCTACGGCTCGGGCTTGGGCTTGTCGCCCTGCTCGGGCTCCTGACCGCGGCCTTCGTCGCGGCAGCCGTGACCGGCGGTGCCGGCTCCGACCTGGCCGCGCGTGACCAGCTTCAGCTGGCCGCGGGCCGGGCCGAGGGCAAGACGCCGCCGCTGCTTCGCAAGAAGCAGCGGCTCGGTGCGCTTACGCAGACTGCGGTCGGCTCGCGCAACGAGGGCAGCGCGGATAGCAGCTGGGGCGCCGAAAGGTGGATCCAGGATGCGTATCCGGCCACGGACATCCCGGCCGCCAGCCTGATCGGCGCGCGCAAGGACTGGCAGGCGATGCAGGCCCGCTCCGGCGGCCCGACCAACGCCGGCGCCGGTCTCTGGTCGAGGCTCGGTCCGACGAACGCGCTCTATCCGTTCAACGATTTCCGCGACCGGTCGGTGTACGTCGGAGGTATCAACTATTCGGCCGGCGGCCGCATCACGGACGTCCTGATCGACAAGACCTGTACCACGTTCAAGTGCCGCATGTGGGTAACGAACGCGACGGGCGGCGTCTATCGCACGAACAACGCACTCGCCGCCAACCCGACGTGGACGTTCCTCTCCGGCACGTTCGAGACGCAGACCACGAACTCGATCGCCAGGGACCCACGTGACCCGAGCGGTAACACGATCTGGGTCGGCACGGGCGAGTTCAACATGTGCGGCTCGGGCTGCGTCGCCGGCCTCGGCGTCTACAAGTCGACCGACGGCGGCGACTCCTGGACGGGCCCGCTGGGCACGGACGTCTTCCGCTTCCGCGGCGCCAGCACGATCGACATCTCCCCGAACGGCACCGTCTATGTCGGCACGGGTCGTGCCATCCTCGGCATCAGCGAGTCATGCTGCGGCGGCGTCCAGTCGATCATCCCGGGTGCCCCGAAGTGGGGCCTGTACCGCTCGCTCAACGGTGGCCAGTCATGGGAGTTCGTCCACAACGGGACGACCGATCCCAGTCAGTGTGTCGGCGACCTGACCGAGGCCCTCAACGGCCGCCCGTGCTCGCCGCGCGGCGTCCGCCGCGTCATGGTGGACCCGAACGACCCGAACACGGTCTATGCCAACGCTGTCGGCCGTGGCATCTGGCGGTCGAAGTCGAACGGCGCGCCGAGTTCCTGGGAGCGCATCATGGCTCCCGTCGGCCCTGCTTCGACCGAGCGCGACGAGTTCGACATCGTCGCCCGGCCCGGCGCGGTCACGCGCATGTATGTGGCCGCCGGTGTTGATCCCGGCTCGCGAGTCCGTCGTAACGACAACGTGCTGACCCCCGCGGCGGCGACCGTCGCCGGGGCCTGGATCGACCTCTCTGGCCCGGACGTGACCGATCCTCCGAGGTTCAGCTCGTGGGGCTACTGCGACGGTCAGTGCTCGTACGACATCCGCATGACCGCGGTGGACGATGCGTCCGACAACAAGGTCTACGTCTCCGGGTCCAACAGGTACTCGGAGAACAACTGGGTGACCGGCCGCTCCAGCGGGCGTGCCGTCCTCTACAGCGAGAACGCCGACCAGGCTCCGGGCGTCGTGTACTTCACGGACATGACGGAGGACACGACCGACCAGATACACCCGAACGCCATCCATCCCGATCACCACGCGCTGGCCTTCAACCCGAACAACCCGCGCCAGTTCTTCGACGTGGGCGACGGCGGGGTCATGCGCTCGAACGGCGTGATGGTGAACGACAACGGCGACTGCGTGAACCCGAAGCAGTACACGGGGGTGAACCTCACGTTCTGCCAGCTCGTGCTCTCGCGGGTGCCGCAGGTGCTCAAAGACATCAACCGCGGCATGAACACGCTGCAGCCGTACAACGTCGCCTACAACCCGACGAACACGCAGAACCTGTCCATCGGCACCCAGGACAACGGCACGTTCGAGACGCTGGGCGACCGTGAGACCTGGATCGAGACCAACGTGGCGGACGGCGGCGCGCCGGCGTTCGACATCTTCGATCCGAACCTGACGCATTCGTCGTATCAGACCGGTGCGTCTCAGGTCTCGTACTCGCACCTCGACCAGGTCGACCAGAACTGGACGGCGGACACGTTCTTCTATCCGCCGGGCGTCAGGCCCGACTGCTGCTACGGGGACGAGGGCCGCGAGTTCATCACTGAGGTGATCGCGGATCCGCGCGTCTCACAGCGGCTCTTCACCGGTCTGGAGCACGTGTTCCGGTCGAACAGCTTCGGGTCGCACCTGTCGATCGCCAAGCATCGCCAGCACTGCAACAGCTGGTACGGCGACGCCGACGTCGACGAGGACGGCGTCTTCTCGCTCAACGACATCTGCGACGACTGGAAGCCGCTCGGCAATCCGGGCGTCGCGGGTCGGCTGACGTGCACCGACGTCAACCCGAATGCGCCGGGCGCGCCGCCGGCGAACTTCGCAGCTGCGTGTCCGTACGGCAGCGATCGTGCGGGTGGCGTCGTCGCGCAGGCCGAGCGGTCGAAGGCGAACACGGCGACGCTGTGGGCGGCGACGAGCCGCGGTCGGGTGTTCATCTCGAAGAACGTGAACAACCCCGTTCACGGGGCCGTCACGTTCAGGCGGATCGATACGACCGCTTCGAACGACCCGAACCGCTACATCACGTCCATCTACGCCGATCCGTCCAATTCGAACCACGCGTACATCACGTACGCCGGGTTCAACACGAACGACGCGATCGCCGGCGGAGCCGGCACTCGCGACACGGACAACCCGGGCCACGTGTTCGAGGTGTTCTACAACCCGTCCACTCAGACGGCGACGTGGACGCTCCTCGACGGCACCGGCTGGGGCGCTTTCGGCGACATCCCGGCAACGGACATCACGAAGGACGAGGCGACGGGTAACCTGTACGTCGCAACGGACTTCGGAGTTGCGGAGCGGATCGTGCCGTCCGGCGACTGGATCGTCGCGACGCCTGGTCTGCCGAGCTACCCGATCTCCGACCTCGAGGCGATTCAGTCCGAGCGCCGCATCATCGTCGCGGCCTTCGGCGGAGGAGTCTTCAACCTCCAGATGAACTAGCCCGAGCGAATCAGATCGCGCTCTGAGAAGGGGCCGCCGAAAGGCGGCCCCTTCCTTTGCCCCCGGAAGTCCGGCCGCTGCGCGGGCCATGACGACTTCCGGGGGGCGTTTGAGTCAGACGCGCCGGGGCCGCGTTGTGGCTGCGGCGGGGGAACCCCGCCTCCGCCGGTCTGCCCTCGGCGCCTGTCTTACGGCAGCTGCCAGGACCGGCGGTTCCCGGCCCTCCCTCGGCGAAGCAGGATCCGTTCCCGCAGGGGACTGCCCCGTCCGGCTGCGTCCCGCGCCTAGAGTTCGGGCCGTGGGGCAGCGGTCGGGTCGTGCACGTGCGCTGGTGGCCGCTGCCGTGGCGGTGCTGTTCGTGCTTCCGCTCGTCTTCATGGTCTCGGGGTCGCTGCGCGCGGCCGGGCTGCCGCCGCCACGGAGCGCCGACCTGCTGCCGGGGCCGCTCGCCTTCGGCAACTACGAGCGCGCCTTCGAGCTCGTCGAGCTAGGCCGGGCGGTGCTGAACTCGCTCGCCGTCGCGGCGCTCGCGGTACCGCTCAGCGTGCTCGTCGCCTCCTGGGCGGGATACGCGCTCGCGCAGCTCCCGCGACGGCTGACGAACACCGTGGTCGCGGTATCGCTCATCGCCCTGATGATCCCCACGACCGCGCTGCTCATCCCCCGCTTTGCGCTTTACAGGGAGCTCGGGCTGATCGACACGTTCGGGCCCCTCGTCGCACCGGCGCTCCTCGGGATGTCGCCGCTGTACGTGCTCGTGTACTGGCTCAACTTCGCCCGCGTCCCCCGCGATCTCCTGGACGGGGCGCGCCTCGACGGTCTCACCCCTTTCGGAATCTGGCGCCACGTCGCCATGCCGCTCGTGCGTCCTGCAACGGCCGCGGTCGCGCTGCTCGCTTTCATCACTTCATGGGGCAATTTTCTCGATCCGCTCGTCTACCTTTTCGACCCAGACCTGTACACGCTGCCGCTGCGGCTGCGTTCCCTCGAGCAGCTCGACCGCGGCGACTACCCGATCTTCCTGGCAGCCGCGGTCGTGGCGACAGTTCCCGCGGTGGCGGCATTCCTCGTCGCCCAGCGCTGGTTCCTGCACGAAGCCTGGCGGCCCGGCCGCGTCGAGCCGTGAACGGACGAGATCGCGAGCAGGGAATGATAGCCGCTCGTGATATTCCCCATTGCACTTTCACTCGCCATTCGCTTGAAGCACTCTTCACTCACATGCAAATGGAGATCTCGCCATGATGCGTGAGATTGCGATCCTGTTGGCGGCGATGATGTTCGCCGCCGCCGCGACGGCGTGCGGTGGAAGCGACGACGCTGGCGGCGCCCGGGGTACCGTGTCGTTCCTGACCTTCGGAGATCCCGAAGAGATCAAGGCCTTTCGCAACGTGATCGCGGTCTACGAGCGGCAGCAGCCGGACGTAACCATCAGCCGTTCAGAACCTATGTAGGCACGTCAGCTAGCGGGCGGCAGCCCACCGGACGTGTTCCTCATCAACTACCGCTACTACGGCCAGTTCGCCGCGCGCGGCGCTCTCGAGCCGCTCGAGGACCGTGTGGACGAGTCCGAGGAGTTCGAGCAGGGCGACTTCTACGCGCAGGCGCTCGACGCGTTCCGCTGGAACGGAAAGCTTCTGTGCCTGCCGCAGAACATCTCGAGCCTCGTCGTGTACTTCAACCGGGATCTGTTTCGCCGTTACGGCGTGCCGCCGCCGCAAGCCGGCTGGACGTGGGACGAGATGCTGGAAGTTGCGGTCAAGCTGACGCGAAACACCGACGGCAAGGGGCGCTACGAGCTGTACGGCCTCGGGGTGGAGCCCTCAATCATCCGATTGGCACCCTTCGTATGGTCGAACGGCGGCGAGATCGTCGACGATCCCGAGAACCCAAGGCGGCTGACGCTCGACTCACCGAACGCGGTCGAGGCGATGCGCAAGTTCTTCGAGCTGCGCGGCGTGCACGCCGTCATCCCGACCGAGCAGGAGGTCGAGGCGGAAGACGACGAAACACGCTTTCAGAGCGGGCGTCTCGCGATGCTGCTGTCGTCGCGGCGGTCGACGCCGACCTTCCGCACCATCCGCGACTTCGAGTGGGACGTCGCGCCGCTGCCCAGGCACTCGCGGCCGGCCGGGATCCTTCACTCCGACGCGTACTGCATGACCGCTCAGTCAGACAGCAAGGATGCCGCCTGGGACTTCATCGAGTTTGCTATCGGGCCCCAGGGGCAGCGCATCACGGCGGCATCGGGGCGCACCGTGCCGTCGCTGAAGGAGGTGGCGCGGTCGGGGGCGTTCCTCGATCCGGAGTCCCGGCCCCGCAGCTCGCGGGTGTTCCTCGACGCGATCCCGCACATCCGGCGGGTTCCGACCGTGTCAACTTGGCCGGAGATCGAGGACGCCGTGGAACCGATCCTCGAGGAAGGGCTCTGTCGCGGCGCGCCGGCCGAGCGGGTCGCCCGGCGCGCTGCAGATGTGAGCGAACCGCTCTTCGCCCGCGCCCGCAGGTGACGCAGTGAGCGAGCGCAGCCGGTGTCTCCTGCTGCTCGCTCCCTATGCGCTCGGCCTCAGCGCGCTCGTGGTCGTTCCCGCCGCGGCCACGTTCGCGCTCGCGCTCAGCGACTGGGATCTCATCGGCTCTCCGACCTTCGTCGGCCTGGGCAACTTCCGCGAGCTCTGGCACGACGACGTCTTCGCCCGTGCGCTCCGCAACTCCCTGCAGTTTGCCGCTCTCGGCGTCCCGCTGAGGCTGCTCGCGGCGCTCGGACTCGCGCTGCTACTCCACTCACGCTTCCGTGGTGCTTCGGCGAGCCGGGCGGCGGTCGTCGTTCCGTCGATCGTCCCCGACGTCGCCTGCGGGCTGCTCTGGCTGTGGCTTCTCAACCCGCTCTTCGGGCCGATCAATCTGCTGCTCGGCCTCGGCGGTGAGCCTGAACGAACGTTCTGGGGCGGGCGGCTGCCGATGTGGCTGACGGATCCGGACCACGCGCGGCTCGGCATCGTGCTCATGGCGCTTTTCACGATCGGTGAGGGCTTCGTGATCCTGCTCGTGGTGCGGCGCGCGATTCCGGACGAGCTGCACGAGCTGACCGCCGTCGAGGGCGCATCGTCGTTCGCCGCGTTCCGTCGGCTGACTTTGCCGCTGATGGCGCCGGCGCTGGTGCTGCTGTTCTGCCGGGACACGATCTACAGCCTCCAGGCGACGCTCGTCCCGGCGCTTGTCGTGACCGACGGAGGACCGGCTCCGTACGCGACGACCTACGTGCCGGTGTTCGTGTACCGGAACGCATTCGAGTACCTCCGGTACGGGTACGCGGCCTCCGCGACGGTGGTCATGTTCGCGCTCACCGCGGCCATCGTGCTCGTGCAGTGGCAGATCCTCCGGCGCTGGCGGCGCGATTTCGTGCTGTGAGATTGATGTGTAGAGGGGTTGATGCGGAAGTATGCGGCGGCCGGGGGAGTCAGACCAGGCAGGAGCGGCAGCACCGCGGGGGAACTCTTGAGCGTGACGATCACGCGGATCGTCGTTGTGCTCGTGGCCGTAGCCGTGCTGGTCGGGGCCGGCCCGTCGCTGCTCGCGCGCGGCTCCGACCTGCGCGACGACGTCGGCGAGCTTGTCGAGCGCGACGGCGGTGACGGGCAGAGTGCGCAGCAGATCTCGAGCGCGGAGTTCGCCGGCGTCCACGGAGGTACCCTCGCAAAGCGACTCCGCTCGCTCGCCGGCGCGCCCGACGAGCGCACGACGGTGCGGGTCGAGGGGCTCGAGGTCGAGTGCTGGTACTACGGTGTCGTCGGCGCCACCGGCACGTACCAGTTCTGCTTCGTGGACGGGCGCCTGAGCTCGAAGCGGCGCTTCGCCGCCGCGCGCGCCTCCGACTAGTTGTGGGACCCACAGACCTGTGAGACGCGGCTGATCGGCGGACGGCCGCCGAGCGAGCTGTGCGGTCGGTGTCGGTTGTACCAGCGCAGGTAGCCGGGGAGCGCGCGAGCGCGATGAGCGCTCGTGCGGTAGGCGAAGCGGT
>JBHEMZ010000123.1:0-10775 GCA_046262315.1 Gaiellaceae bacterium | reverse complement strand
GACCCGGGCCGAGGAGGTGGACGACCTCGATCCCCTGGGCCGTCAGGAGCTCCGCGATGAACCTGCGGTGGCACTGTTGCCAGACCGTCTCGGCGCACATGAAGCAAGGCGAGGGCTCGGCCAGCCCTCGTCCAAGCGCCTCCTGCCACTCCGGCGTGCCCATGCGGGCGGCGTAGCTCCGGAACGCGGCGACGCGGAGGCAGGAGAATCTGTCCTCGCCGGGCTCGCCGCTGCGACGGCCGCCGAGCTCGACTGCGTGGCGGTAGGCGATGCCCGCCGCGTCGAGCCCCTCCTGAAGTGACCCTTGGTTGAACTGCGGATTGCGACGCGACCCGGGAAAGCGGCGCACGTCGACCAGCGTCTCGACCTGCGCTTCGGCGAGGGTCGCCACGAGCTCTTCGAGCGGGCGCACGCCGTGTCCGATCGTGAAGACGTGCATAAAATCGCCGCGTGCATGGTAGTTAGGGGCGGTCGATGGCTGGCATCGTGACGTGGTCGCTCCTGCGGGAGCTAGCGAGCTTCCGGGCGGAGAAGGGCTGCGCGATCACCCTCTATCTCAATCTCGACCCGTCGGAGGTCCCGACCGCCGGCGACGCGCAAACGCGGATGAACTCGCTGCTGAACGCGGCGGAGAAGACCGACCGGACCGACTTGACGCACGAGCAGCGCGGTGCTCTGAAGTCTGACTTCGAGCGCATCGCACAGTGGTTCGACGACGATTTCGACCGCGACCGCGCCCGAGGCCTCGCCGTCTTTGCGGCGCGCCTCGACAACTACTGGTTGACGCTGCCGCTGCCCGAGCCCGTCGCCCACGGGGTCAAGGTGGGCCGCGACTTCCATCTCGCTCCTCTCGTTCCGCTCGTCGCGCGCGCGGACGGAACGATCGTCGCCGTCGTCGGCCGCGAGCAAGGTCAGCTGTACCGCCTCAGAGCCGGGCGGCTAGAGGAGATCGCCGAGCATTACGACGAACAGCCCGGGCAGCACGACCAGGGCGGGTGGTCGCAGGGCCGTTACCAGCGGCACATCGAGAAGCTCGTGCAGGAACATCTCAAGGGCGTCGCCGAGGAGCTCGACCGCAGTCGGCGTCGGCTGCAATCCCCGAAGATCGTGCTCGTCTGCTCGGAAGAGATGCGCTCCGAGTTCACCGACGCACTCTCCAAGGAGGCGCGCGATGCCCTGGTCGGGTGGGCGCCGGCGCAATCTCATGCGGGCCCGGCCGAGCTCCTCGAGGTCGTCGCACCCGTTTTGGCCGAGGCCGAAGCGAAGGACGAGTCGGAGGCGATCGAGCGCTGGCGTGAGGAGGCCGGCCGCAACGGCCGGGCAGCGTCAGGCTGGGAGGAGACGCTCGAGGCGGCGTCCGACGCCCGGGTCGAGCTCCTCCTGTTCCAGGAAGGCTCGGACCGGCCGGCGTGGCGTTGTCCGGCGTGCGGCCGCGCCGCAACGACAGAAGGCAGCTGTCCTCTCGACGGTACGCGGCTCGAGGCGACCGACGCCGGTCTCGATCTCGCGGTACATCAGACATTGGCGCACGGCGGCGCCGTCTGGGTGATCAAGCATCACGAAGACCTCGGGCCTGTCGAGGGGATCGGCGCGCTCTTGCGCTTCTAACGACTAGGCGGCGTCGGCAGCGACGCCGGGCAACTCGAGCACCGTCTCGGCCTCGGCCTCGAGCTCGTGCTGCTCCTCGACGGCGCGCTCGAGCTTCGTCTCGAAGCGGTCGAGCCGCTTGCCTGCCTCGTGGTACTTCGACTGTGCGTGACCGATGTGCGTGCCGATCTTGTCGAAGTCGTCGGCGAACCGGTCGAAGTCACGCTGAAGCTCGGCGACATACGCCATCACCTCGTGCGCATGCTCCTCGATCTGCAGCCCGCGCAGCCCGAGTGCGATCACCTGGAGGTACGCCGTGAACGTGGTCGGCGACACCGGGAACACGCGGCGCTCGTGGGCATAGGAGAGGAGCGCGCCCGTCTTCCCGCAAGCGAGCTCGTAGTAGACGGCCTCGACAGGGATGTACATGAAGGCGAAGTCGTACGTGCCCTCGTCGGGGCGGACGTACTTGGCGGCGATCGCGTCGATGTGCTGCTTCACGTCGCGGGCGAACTGACGCTCGGCCAGGAGACGCTCGTCGTCGGTCTCGGCCTCGACGAGGCGGTTGTAGTTGTCGAGAGGGAACTTCGAATCCACCGGGATGATCCGGTCCACGCGCACGATCGCGTCGACTCGCTCGCCCGAGTCGAACGTGTACTGGATGTCATAGGCGGTGGCGGGGAGACGGTCGCGCAGGAGGTTCTCGAGCAGGAGCTCGCCGAACCCGCCGCGCGCCTTCGGCGGCCGCAGCGCCTGCTCCAGCCTCGCCAGGTCCTTCGCGCGCTCGAGCATCTGGGTTGGGGCCTCGTCCACCTTGCCGAGTCGCTCGTGGATCTGCGAGGTCGTCTTGGTCGCGCTCTCGAGCCGGCGGTCGACCTTCGTGTCGAGCTCGCCCAGGCGCCGGTCCATCGTCTCGACGAGCGCCCGGAGACCCCGGTCGACGTCGGCGTTGCGCTCGCCGAGCTGAGCGCCCGTGTCCGAGCGCAGGCGCACGAGCTCCGCACGCAGAAGCCGCGCGCCGACGTACGCGAACACGCTCAGGCCAGCAAGGGCGACGAGCAGAACGAACATCATGGTCATGAACCAACAAACGATAGAGAGGGGGTCGGACAGCACCGCTTGGCCGGCCGGGAGCGCCGATCGGCACTGCTAGCATCGCCCGCGCCTTGGCCGGAAAGCGCAAGACACCGCCGCCGCCGCGTCGTGTCCAGGCGCCGAAGCAGCGGTCGGGTGGCGGCGGGCGCAAAGATCCCGCCGGCGGTGATCGCCGCCGGCTGCTGCTTGCCATCTTCGCCGCCTCCGGCCTTGCCATGCTCATCATCGTGGTCGGCTTCCTGCTGCTCGCCGGCGGCGACGGCGGAGGCGGCGACGATAAGGTCGCGTCGGCGATGCGCGCTGCCGGATGCTCGTTCAAGTCCGTCGACGCGAAGCCGTACAGGAAAGGGCAGACCCACGTGCCGGAGGGCACGAACGTGAAGTGGAACACCTTCCCGCCGGCTGCCGGCTCGCACTACGACTCACCGGCGATCTGGGACTTCTACACCGAGGTTGTCGACCCGCGACGCGTCGTCCACAACGAGGAACACGGCGGCGTGGTGCTCTGGTGGGGACCGGCGACGCCCGAGTCGCAGGTGGCCGAGCTGCGCGCTCTCTACGACGACAAGCCGGAGTCGATGATCGGTACGCCGGTCAAGGGGCTTGGCGAGCGCGTCGCAATCACCGCGTGGACGGGCGATCCAAAGCGCTACGGCAGCGAGGACAACTACTACGGCCATGGCCATGTTGGGGTGTGTCCCGCGTACGACGAGTCCGCCTTCCGGACGTTCCGTGACGAGTATCGCGGCAAGGGGCCCGAGGGCATCCCCCCCGAGGTCAACCAGCCCGGGCAGTAGCTACCCTCGGCACGGCGCCGGGGTGGCGGAACTGGTCATACGCGCCCGACTTAAAATCGGGTGCCCCGCAAGGGGCATGAGGGTTCGACTCCCTCCCCCGGCATCTAGGCCGGAATCTCCGTGAGCAGAGCGCGAGTGCGCTCGATCGAGGGGACGATGCCCTTTCGCTTGTAGAGAGCGAGTGCGTCCTCGAGGCACCCGCCGGGCCTCGTCGGCACGTCCGAGGAGCAGCAGCACTTCTGCACGGGCTGACAGGCAGTTAGCGATCAGCCAGAGCATGTCGCTGCGCCGTCCCCACTCGAGCGCCTCAGCAGAGAGCCGCAGGGCATGGTCAGCTTCGCCCCGCGCCGCCAGCACCTTCGCGCATGTCGAGCGCCACAACACTTGCGAGGTGACGTCGTCAGGTGGGGTGGCGCGCTCGCTCCGCCGCGTCCACTCCTCGGCATCGTCGCCGCGACCGAGCCGGTAGAGCACCTCCGCGAGAACGGCCGCCACAGTCGAGAGCCAGCCGCGCTCGCCGGTGGCCTCGAGTAGCTCGGCTGCCTCCCGCAACTCCCGCTCCGCTCGCTCCGGCTGCCCCGCGAGCAGTGCCAGCCACCCGACATCCATCGAGCCCGCGGCGTATTGCAGCCCATGGCCCAGCTCGAGCTGTGCGCGCCTGCCGCGCTGCATCAACTCCTCGGCCTCTGCGTGTCGGCCGGCGTACGCATAGAGAAGCGCGAGTTCGCACTCCGGCTCCTCGCGGAAGTCCGCAAGCGCTGCCTCGGCTCGCTGGATCGCCTCCTCGACCGGCGTCGGTCCTGCCGCCAGGGCGAACCCCAGCGTCCTTGCCGCGTTTGCCGCCTCGTGGCGCAGGTCCCGCGCGCTTCGCGAGGTCGAGCCGTTGCTCGGCGGCCTCGAGTCGGAGCACGCTGTCGCCGCGGGTATTCGCGATCCAGGCGACGAGCCACCATGCGTGCAAGAGCGAGTGTGGGTCGTCGAGCTCTTGCAGCTCGGCAACCGCCTCTCTTGCCTCGGCCAGCGCGGCGGCCGTGTCCTGCTCCGAGGCGGTCGAGACGAGACAGCCGAGCTCCCTCACGCGCGCCCGCAGCTCGATACTGCGCTGGCCTGACGCCGCCGCTGCCCGTCGCGCGTCACGGAAGATCTCGATTGCGCGCGACACGTCCCCGGCCTCGAACGTCGAGACGCCGAACAGCGCGAGTAGCTCCGGCCGCTCCGGGTCCTCGTCGGGCAGGAGTTCACTCGCGCGCCCGAGCAGGGAGCAGGTCGCTGTGATGTCCAGGCGCGACTGCGCGCGACGTCCGGCCTCCGCGAGCAGACCTCCGGCCCGCAGGGCGAGGCCGCGGGCATGCTCGTCGTCGGGCCCGAGCTCGACCCGGTAGCGGTGGGCGCGCTCGAGGTGGTAACCGAGGATCTCCTCGAAGCGTTGGCGCCGAGCTTGAGCTCGAGCCAGTCCGCGAAGCGCTCATGCAGCTCGGCGCGCAGCCTCTTCGGGAGCGAATCGTACGCGGCGTCGCGGATCAGGATGTGGCCGAAGCGGAAGCCGTCGTCGCCGGGCAGCGTCGCCCTGTCCGGTTGGATGAACTCCTTGCGGACGAGCGTCAGCAGGTGACCGCCGACTCCCGCCCGCTCCTGCTCCGGCTGCAGCTCGACGACCGAGCCGCGGTGGAACAGCCGGCCCTCGATCGAGGCGCGCTGAAGCACCGGTCGCTCCTCTGGAGCAAGCCCGTCGATTCGCGCGGCTAGCAACGCCTGAATCGTGGGCGGGATCTCGAGCTCGGTCTCTCCGCGCTCCGCCTGCATGGCGAGCAGCTGCTCGACGAAGAGCGGGTTCCCCTCCGCCACCTCGGCGATCCGGGCCTTCGTCTCGTCCGAGACCTCGCGTAACTCGTCTACGAGGGTCTCCGTTTCCGAGCCCGCGAGCGGCTCGAGCGTGACCAGGGTTGCGTTCGGCTTCGGCGTCGCCCAGGTGGGACGAAGCTCGAACAAGTCGGGCCGGGTCATGCAGAGCAGGAGCAGGGATGCGTTCTGCGCGAAGGTCGAGACGTACTCGATCAGGTCGAGCAGCGTTGGCTCGGCCCAGTGGATGTCGTCGAAAAGGACAACCAGCGGCTCTCTACGGGCAAGCGCTTCGAACAGCTTGCGGAAGCCCCAGGCGATCTCCTCGGAGGAGGACCGCCGTCTCGGCAGTCCCCAGCGCAGCTGCGATCCGCGCAGTAGCGAGCTCGGCATCGCCGTCTTCTGCAAGGGCAGCTCGGACGTCGCCGAGCTGCGAGACGACCTCGGCCAGCGGTCAGTACGTGATCCCCTCGCCGTAGGAAAGACAGCGGCCGACCAGGACGCGCGCCGCCGACCGCTGGATCAGTTCGCGCGCGAGCCTGGACTTGCCGATTCCGGGCGGACCGAGGATCGTCGCCAGCTGGGGCGACCGTTTATCGACTGCGCGCTCGAGCGTGCGCTGAAGCGTCTCGAGCTCAGGCTGCCTCCCGACGAATGGTGCCTTGATCGGCCGCCGGGGTCCGAGCGGTCGCCGAGCGATGTCGAGCCGACGAGATCGCAGAAGAGGACAGTGACCGTCTTCCGGACTCCGGCCGATGCTTCGGCGGCCATTGGGGCGGCGCACGCGTTGCAAAAGCGCGCCCCTTCCGGGTTCTCCTGGCCGCAGCGGGAGCACGTCAGCATGCGGCAAGCGTAGGGCCGGATCCCGCCGGACGCTATGCGCGGTGATGCCGGGAGCACCTCCCGGCCCCGGTGCGGGTTCGACTCCTCTGACTACTTGCGCGGCGCGGCGGCGCGGCCCTTCTTGGCGCGCGGCTTCGGCTTCGCCTGCGGCGCGGGCAGCTCCCAGCTCTTCAGTCGCTCCAACGCCTCCCAGTCGGAGCGCACGATCGACATGACGAGATCGTCCACGACCTCACCGCGGCGGCGGCGGAACGCGCGCAAGCGGCCTTCGTGCCTGAAGCCGCACTTCTCGTAGGAGCGGATCGCGCGGTCGTTCCCTGGGCTCACGTGCAGGCCGATCCGGTGCAACCCGAGCTCGCCGAAGGCGTAGTCGAGCAGCGCGTTCATCGCGTCGGTGCCGTGGCCGCGACCGCAATGCTCGGGCAGCAGGAAAATGCCGACGTCGGCCCGGACCGCCGGGGTCACGTCGTGGAGCCCGCACTGACCGATCAGCTCGGCCGAGCCTAGCTTGCAGATCGTGAAGAAGAAGGCGCGCTCGCCGTGCTTCTTGAGCACCTCCTCCTCAAACCAGGTGTCCGACATCGGCTTGCTGATCGGGCCCCAGAAGCCGACAAGGTCGGAGATCTCGCGGTCGTTGATCGCCGCAAGCGACGGCTCGATGTCGTCGCGCTCGAAGGGGCGCAACCAGACGTTCTCGCCGCGGATGATCGGATTCAGGTGCGCCACCGGCACGGCGCGATTCTACGGTCAGTCCCGCGGCAGGATCGTCGTCCGCTCGTCGGGCATCTCGCGCAGCACCTTGTCGGTGTACGAGCGCACCGTCTCGTCCATTCCAACCTCCCTGCCCTGCTGTTCGGAGAGGTACCAGCGGTGATTCACCAGCTCGTGGAAGAGCTGGGCGGCCTGGCGTTTTGCACGCAGCTCGGCGGGCACGGCGGCCACGGCGGGTTCGAAGACCTCCGCCAGCCAGCGCCCGGCCGCCGCCGCGTCGGACACCGGCTGCTGGCCTCCCTCCTCGAGGGCCTGGCGGAAGGCGGTCACATCCTCGAGCAGCCTGCGCGCCTGATTCTCCTGGGCGTCGAGTCCCGTGAGGCGGAGCAGGCGACGGCGGTGGTGGCCCGGCTCGACGAGCTGCGGGTCGACGCGCAGGCGGAAGCCGTGGTCGGTCGAGGTGAGCTCTACCTCTTCGGCGTCGAAGCCAAGCTCCTGCAGACGGTCGAGGCGCTCGCGCAGGCGGTGGCGCTCGCCCGCGCCGAACTCTTCCTCGCCGGTCACTTCCGACCAGAGCCGCTCGTAACGGCTGCGGATCTCCGTGGAGAGCGTGGCCGGGTCGCGCTCGGGAGCGGAGCCGAGCTGCTCCTCGAGATCGAGCAGCTCGCCGAAGGCATTCTGCTCCGCGATGTCCAGGTCGTACAGCCGCTGGCCATCCGAGAGCGACGGGTGCCGCTCGCTCGTCTCGGCGTCGACGAGGTACGCGGCGAGGGCGGCGGCGTCGCGGCGGAACAGCGTGTTCGACAGCGAGCAATCGCCCCAGTAGAAGCCGGCGAGGTGCAGCCGCACGAGCAGTTCCACCAACGCGTCGAGCAGGCGGTCGAGGAAGTCCGCCACAGGCCGGCGTGCGATGACGAGGCGAAAGGGAAGCGAGAAGTCGAGATAGCGGGTGATGAGCACCGCCGGCAACTCGTCGGGGCGATCGTTGACCATCCCCACCGCGTGCACGGCCGGCAGACCCTCCGTTGCGAGTCCGCGCAGCAGCCGGTACTCGCGCGCCGCGAGCGGCGGGGGCAGCTCCTTCAGCGCGAAGAGGTCGCCGTCGTAGTCGACGAAGCGCACGACGTGCTGGCCAATCCCGCGCTCGACCTCGACCAGGCGCTCGCTCTGCCAGTCTGCAAGCGGCTCCATCCACGGGAGGTCGAGGAGGTCCGCCTGGGCGGTCGGGACGAGTTGGATGCGCATTTCTGCTCCCTGAGAAACGAAAGACCCGGGGCTTACGCTCCCGAGGCCGCGTTCCTCGCGGCCTCGCAGGCCGCGGAGAGAAACGGTAGCGGACGCCGGGGCCGGCTGCTCGCGGTGATGGCGGCGTCGGCACGCTCGAGCGCCAGCGTCTTCGCGAGTCCGAGCACGTCGTGCTTGCGGCCACGTCGCCGACCGTTGAAGGCGAGCGGTCAGGGAATGCGCCGGGCTGATCGCCACTATGTCCCCGCCGCCGCTCGCGTAGGCCGGCCCACGCGTGACGGCTGATTCGTCGCACGAACCGGATGGCGAGCAGTAGCGGGAGGAGCGGCCCTTCGGATCAGAGGGGATGAAGCGGCCGGCGGCCTATTTTTGCGAGCTGCCGGATCTCTCGGGCCTGTGCAGGCGCCAGGTGGCGGCCGCGAAGAGTCCGAGCACGAGCGTCGGAACGATGGTCAGGAAGCGGTAGGCGAGGACGGCGGCGACCACTGAGGAGCGTGAGCCGCCGAAGCCAACGAGCAGCGTCGTCAGTCCCACTTCGACGATGCCGATGCCCCCCGGCGTCAGCGGCAGCGAGCCGAGCAGGCGCACGAGCGACCAGGCGGCGAACGCCTCCGCCACGCTCACCTCTCCGCCCGGAACGTCCAGCACTCGCAAGCACGCGACGAGCACCGCGAAGACGGTCAGCTGCCCCGCGAGCGTGCCGACGGTGAGCACGTGCCAGCGGCGGCGGACGAGCCCGATCGCCCGGAGACGGAACTCCGCGAGCGTGCGGCCGCTCCACCGCGTCGGCCGGCGAAGGGCGGCGGCGAAGAGCCGAGCCGCCAGCTCGCCGATCCCGTGCGCCGCCGCGTTGCTGCGGAGCATGAGCACGAACAGCCCGAGCGCGGCGGCGAAGAAGGCGAGGCCGACGAGCGCGACAGTCTGGAGTACCGGCGCGTGGCCGCCTGTGACCGTGAGCAGCGCGAGCGCGACGGCCGGGAAGCCGAGCAGCGTGAGCTGGTTCCACACGCCGGTCAGCGCGACCGCGAGCGCGACTGCGCCGGCGCCGAAGCCCCAGGCGCGGAGCATGCCGAAGGACAGGGCGATTCCCACGGCCGCGCCTCCCGGCGTGACGTAGGTCGAAGCGGTGGAGGCCTGCGTAAGCACAAACGCGCGCCGCGCACCGAGCCCCGGGAGCGCCGCCATCCACGGGGGGGCGAAGGTCATGAGGTTCGCAACGGTGATCCCCGCGAGGAGGAGCAGCGAGGACGGCTCGAGCTCGCGCAGGTCACCCCACACGTCGCCGTAGTCGGCAAGGCGCGGCAGGACGACGGCGAAGGCCACCACGACCACGACCGCCACTGCGGCACGGCGGAGCAGGCGGCGTCGCGAGTGCCGGGGTGGAGGAGCGAGGGAGGTGAGGGGCTGGTCGTCCGCCCTGGGAGCATTCCCGCGAACCCGCAGGGCGTACCCGGCGACAATGCGGACGTGCTGCTCGTGCTAGCGGTCGTCGCCGCGCTGTTCTGGCTCCCAACCGGGTGGGGAATTGCGGCCATCGTCGGCGGTGCTGCGGTGGAGCTGGCGGAGATCGCGGGGTGGGTCTGGCTCAGCCGGCGTCGCCGGCCCGTGACGGGCGTGGAGGCGCTCGCGGGTCGCGTCGGCGCGGCCGTCAGCGCGTGCGCTCCGCGGGGTCAGGTGCGGGTTGATGGCGAGCTGTGGAACGCCCGCTCGGAGCCGCCCGCCGCCGCCGGCGAGCAGGTGGTCGTCGTGGAGGTAGAGGACGGTCTGACCCTCGTTGTCAGGCCGATTTCCGCGCCGGCGCCTGAGTAGTAGGGCTTGGCGAAACGCAGCGCGGTGCCGCCGGGCCGCGCTGCTCGGGCCCGATGCGGCGTCCTCAGTCGCGCCGATAGTGACAACTCTCGGCGCTCCCTGCGTGCTCGCCTCGCAACGACCAATCGCACCCCGACGACGAGCGACGTTCCGCCAAACCCTCCTAAACTGAGCCGCGTGGCGAGCGTCCAGCACGGCGGCGCGACCGAGCTCGAGTGGGACGCCCCGCTTTTCCGCACCGCCGTCACGCAGCTGGAGCAGGCCCTCGTGCACGCCGACGTCGACGAGACGATCGGCCTGCGCCTCCGCTATCCCGAGCAGGCGGTCATCCTCAGCGTGCCCGTCAAGCTCGACGACGGAAGCGCAGCCGTCTACCCGGCCTACCGCGTGCAGCATTCGAGTGCGCTCGGGCCAACGAAGGGCGGCATCCGCTACGACTCGGAGGTCACGCTCGGCGAGTGCGCCGCACTCGCCATGTGGATGACCTGGAAGTGCGCGCTCCTGCGGCTGCCGTACGGAGGCGCGAAGGGCGGGGTCCGCTGCGACGCGCGCAGCATGTCCACCGCCGAGCTGATGCGCCTGACGCGCCGCTTCACGTCCGAGCTCCTGCCCTTCATCGGCCCCCAGCAGGACATCCCCGCCCCGGACATGGCCACGAACGAGCAGACGATGGCCTGGATGATGGACACGTACTCGATGCAGAAGGGTTACGCCGTGCCGGAGATCGTCACCGGCAAGCCGATCTCACTCGGCGGCTCGCTCTTCCGCCACGAGGCGACCGGCGCGGGCGTCGTGATGGTCGTGGAGCGTGCGTGCTCGCGGCTCGGCTGGAACCTCGCCGAGCAGCGC
>JBHEMZ010000122.1:0-6681 GCA_046262315.1 Gaiellaceae bacterium | reverse complement strand
TTCGCCTACCCCAGCAGCAGCCACCGCGCCCAAGCCCTCCCCAGCTACCTCCGCTGGTACAACCACCACCGACCGCACAGCTCGCTCGGCGGCCAACCGCCGATCAGCCGCGTCTCACAGGTCTGTGGGTCCCACACCTAGTCCGCAGGGTCGTTCGAGAGTGAAGGAACCCCCACGGACCGACGTGAACGGATGGCGATGCATGGTGCCGTCGACCGGCGCAGACGTCCTGGGATCACGTGGGATGCGGAAGCCAACGAAGCGCTCAGGAATGGTCGGCGGATGGCTGGCTGCACCCCAACGCCGCCCGGCGCCGGCTGCTCTGGACTGGATAACCTGGGTTCCTCCACCCGTCCTGTCGGACGTGTCCCACCGGTTTCCACGGGAAAGGCTCCGGCGATTTACGCCGTGGGAAGCCGCAATGTGAACACAGTTCGCCGCGGGCTTGCCACAAGTTCGAGGTTCCCATTCATCAGCTCGGCCAGCTCGCGGGCGATCGCGAGTCCCAGCCCGCTGCCGTGCGCCCGGGCGCTGTCCACACGGTAGAAACGGTCGAACACGTGCTGGAGGTGCTCCGGCGGAATCCCCGGACCGTCGTCCTCGACCTCGAGTACTGCGGCACCGCCCTGTCGCTCTGCCCGCACGCATACCCGCGTGCCGGGGGGTGTGTGGCGAAGGGCGTTCTCGACGAGCGCGCGCCCGACGCGGAGCACTTGGTCGGCGTCCCCAACCGCAGGAACTCGGCCGTTCTGCTCGAGCACGAGCGGATGCCCTTCAGCCCGCGCCGCTGCCTCGAACTCGGCTGCGAGTGCCGCCGCGGCATCGTCCAAGTCGACAGGCTGCACCTCCACCGACACGCGCCCTGCATCCAGCCGCGAGAGGTCGAGCAGATCGGAGGCCAGGCGCGTGAGCCGCTCAACCTGCTCGCGAGCCGTCGTCACGAACTCGTCCCGTGTCGCCTCATCCAGCTCCTCGTCGTCGACCAGCTCCAGGGCCGCTCCGAGAGCGAAAATCGGCGTTCGCAGCTCGTGCGACGCATTCGCCACGAACTCACGGCGCGCATGATCGAGCGTCGCGAGCCGGTCGCGCATGCGCTCGAACGCCGCGGCGAGCTGGCCAAGCTCGTCGGAGCCGCGGTCGGTGACCGGCTCGTCGAATTGTCCACGAGCGATGCGGTCAACCGACCGCTCGAGCCGCCGGATGCGGCGGGCATGCAGCGTTGCTGCCCCCACCCCCAGGATAAGGGCGACGAGCAGGGCGATCGCGCCCGCGGTGAGCAGCCGCCGCTCGACGAAGTCCACCGTGCCGAGCGACTCCCGAAGTGACGCTGAGAGCAGCAGCACCTGTGTTCCGTCTTCGAGCGGAACCGCCACCTCGATGAACCGCGTTCCGCCACGCATGACTGTTCCGGTCCGAAGGCCTCCCGACCGGTAAGCAGCGAGCGCCACCCTGTCGTTCGCCAGGTCGAGCTGCTGCGAGTCGAGAGAGTCCTCGAATACCCCCAGGTACTCCGGGTCGAACTCCTGGAGCACGAGCGCACGGGCCCCGGTCGAGTTTGCAGCCGTCTCCACGAACGGCTCCGCGTAGGTGGCGCCGCCGTACACCTGCCGGAGAAGCAACGCAGACCGCTCGAGCTGCGCGCGACGCGAGTCGACCACGCGGTCCTCGAGGGAAGGCACCACCAGGCCGTACACGATGCCGAGCACCACGAGGATCAGCCCCAGGAGCACAAGCCCGAGCCGAACGCCGACGCCGAGCCGCATCACAGGTCCCGAAAGCGGTAGCCGACTCCCCGCACGGTGAAGATGTACTCGGGCCGGCCGGGATCACGCTCGAGCTTCTCGCGGAGGTGGCGGACGTGGACGTCGATCGTGCGCGGGTCGCGGTAGTCCGAGTCGCCCCACAACCGCTCGAGCAGCGCCTGGCGGGTGAAGACCCGGCCGGGCCGCTCGGCCATGGCCCGCAAAAGCTCGAACTCGACGTACGTGAGCTCGACCCGCTCGCCGCGCACCTCCACGCGTCTGCGCGTCGGGTCGACGCGCAGACCTTCCACCACGATGACCTCGTCGCTGCCCGGTTCGTGCCGCGGGGCGGACGCACGTCGAAGCAGTGCCCGCACGCGGCTGCGGAACTCGCGCACCGAGAAGGGCTTCGTCATGTAGTCGTCCGCACCGAGCTCGAGGCCGAGCACCTTGTCCAGCTCGTCGTCGCGGGCCGTCAGCATCAGGATCGGCACCGAGCTCGTCGCTCGCAGGCGCCGGCACACCTCGAGGCCGTCCAGCTTGGGGAGCATCACATCGAGCACAACTAGGTCGACGCGCTCGCCGGCGAAGCGTTCCAGCGCCTCCTCGCCGTCCCGGGCCGCGACGACGCGGAAGCCGTCGCGCTCGAGCGGAAAGGTCAGCAGCTTCTGGATCGATTCCTCGTCATCGACGAGGAGAATGGTCGAGAGGTCGGGCATGAGCGGCAGAAGCACGCTCGCGGCGGAGCTTGGACCTACTATAGCCGGCCTATGCCAGGCCTCCCGCGCGCATCCCGGCAGCGGCGGCGGGCCGGCTCCGTCGACCGGCCGGTCAACGCCCGCGTCTACCGGCTCGGGGCCGCGCTGCTGGCGGTGCCGGCGCTCGCGATCGGCTTCGCGGTCTCGCGCCCTGCGGCCCTGCCGCCGGGGCCGCCCCCCGCCTTCGACGGCCCGTCCGCGTACGAGGCCGCCCGCTCGTTCGCCACCCAGTTCCCGGACCGATCACCCGGCTCCGAGTCCGCGCGCGCCGCCGCCGGGTGGGTTGCCGCCCGGTTCGAGGAGTACGGCTACGCGGTCGAACGGGACCGCTTCTCCGAGCGGCCGCCGGGCGAGACGCGCCGAGAACTGGAGAACCTGACAGCCACGGCGCGCGGGCGCTCGACCGGCGTCGTGGCGGTGCTTGCGCACCGCGACAACAGAGGAGAGGGCCCAGGCGCCGACGACAACGCCTCGGGTACCGCCGCGCTCCTGGAGCTGGCGCGCCTGTACGGGATTGCGAGCATCGAGGCGGGCGGTGGAGCAGTGCAGCCGACGCACACGATCGTCTTCGTCTCGACCGACGGCGGCGCGTTTGGCGCGCTCGGAGCGCGGCGACTGCTCGAGCGTCCCGAGCTCGCCCGCCGGCTGGTCGCAGTTGTGAACCTGACAGCGCTCGGAGGCCGCCGGCGGGCGCGCCTCGACATCGCCTCGGAGAGCCGCCGGTCGCCCGCACCCGGTCTCGTCGTGACGGCGAGCGCGAGAGTACGCGAGGTGACCGGCCGCGCTCCGCGGCGCACTGGCGTCGTCGGCCAGCTCGTCGACCTGGCGTTTCCGTTCAGCCTCTACGAGCATGCTCCGTTCGCCGGCCACGGCATCGCGGCGCTGACCTTGACGACTGCGGATGCGCGTCCACCTGAGCCCTTCGGGGACGGCCCGGAGCGCCTGTCGGCGACCCGCCTCGCCGAACTCGGCTCGTCCGCGCAGGCTCTCGTTGAGGCGGTCGACCGTGGCATCGAGCTCGAGCGCGGACCCGTCACGTACCTGTACCTGGGCTCGCGCTTCGTCGCCGGCTGGGTGGTCGAGCTGGCGCTCCTCGCCGCGCTCGTGCCGTTCCTACTCGCCGTTGCCGACCTCGTCATCCGCTCTGTCCGGCGCGGCCTCCCGCTGTTCGGGGCCGCACGATCGCTCGGGCGCCGAGCCGGATTCTGGCTTTTCGCCGCACTCGCATTCTGGCTCTTCGGCGCGGCCGGCCTCTGGGCGGAAGGTGTGCCGCGACCCCTTTCGCCCTACAGCGGAGCCGCCACCGACTGGCCGGTGCGCACGCTCGGTGCCTTCGGAGCCGTCGTCACCGCCGCCTGGCTGGTGGCGCGGCTGCGCCTCACACGCCGGCGGCCGCCGAGCCCCGAGGAAGAGCTCAGCGGCTACGCGGCGGCGCTCGCACTGCTCGCGATCGTGGGCATCGTGACCGCGATTGCGAACCCGTTCGCGCTGCTCTTCGTACTCCCGTCGCTGCACGCGTGGCTCTGGCTGCCACGCCTGCGGGCGGTCCACGTCGCCCTTCGTGCGCTGGCGCTCGCCGCAGGCCTCGCCGGCCCGCTGCTGCTGCTGGGTTCGCTCGGTGTGCGCTTCGAACTCGGCTTCGACGCGCCGTGGTATCTCGCCCAGCTCGGCGCCGTCGGCTACGTCGGCATGCTGCCGGTCCTCATCGCGGCCCTGTGGCTCGCCGCGGCCGCACAGCTCTCCGCGCTCGCGCTCGGACGCTACGGCGCCTACCCGAAGCCTTCGGAGCGGCACTCGCCGCTGCCATTCGTGGCGAGGATCGCCCGCCGACGGCCGCGTCACGCACAATGAGTCGGTGAACCTGCGTCCCCTGCTCCGCTGGCTGGGCACCGCGATGATCGTCGGGGGCGCCGGCATGCTCGTCTGGGTCGTGCTCGTCTGGCGCTGGCAGGACCCGTTCACGGCCCTCTACACCTACCGGCAACAACGCGAGCTGAAGCGCGAGTACTCGGACAAGGTCACCCGGTTCACGCTCCCCGTTCTGCAGACGGAGTCGCCCGAGCAATACGAGCTCGTGATCGCCGATGCAGCGCGGCGATACCGCCGCTCGCTGCACGAAGGAGATCCGATCGGGCGGATCGCGGTCCCGCGCCTCGGCCTGAACATGGTGCTCGTCAACGGGACGGAGACCGATACCCTGAAGAAGGGACCGGCGCGGGAGACGAGCACGTTCCTGCCCGGCGAGGGCAAGCTCGTCTACATCGCGGGCCACCGTACGACGTACTCCGCGCCGTTCGCGGAGATCGACGACCTGCGAGCCGGCGATCGCGTCACGATCGAGGTCCCCTACGCCACGTTCGAGTATCGGATCCGCGGGCACCGCATCGTCGATGCAACCGAGCTGGCCGTCCTTCGCTCACGTGGCCGCGAGGAGATCGCGCTTCAGGCGTGCCATCCCCGCTTCTTCGCCTCCCAGCGCTACATCGCATACGCCCGGCCTGTGCGAGTCATTCCGAGAGGCGGCTCGGCGTACGCCTACCGCGGCACGGAGCTGTCCGCGACAGCGAGCGTTGCGTTGTCGTAACTGACAACGGCGCAGTGTCATAGGCTCCCGCCGTGATCTCCGTGGTCGTCCCGGTTCGCGACGAGGAGCGCAGCGTGGTATTGCTCTACGAGGAGATCCAGGCTGCGCTCGACCCGCTCGGCGAGGAGTGGGAGGCGCTGTTCGTCGACGACGGCTCCTCCGACGGCACCTTCGCGGCGCTCACACGCCTGCACGCCCGCGAGCCGGCCGTGCGGGTCGTACGGTTGCGGCGAAACTACGGCAAAGCGAGCGCACTGGCGGCGGGCTTCGCGGCCGCGCGCGGCGAGGTGGTGGCGACCATCGACGGCGACCTTCAGGACGACCCCGCCGAGCTCCCGCGCCTGCTGACGAAACTCGACGAGGGCTTCGACCTCGTCTCCGGCTGGAAGACACGCCGGCGCGACCCGCGGCGGCGGCGGTTTCTCTCGCGCCTCTTCAACGTCGTCACCGGGCGGCTCTCGGGCCTGCAGCTCCACGATCTCAACTGCGGCCTCAAGGCGTACCGCGCGGAGGTCGTGCGCGACCTGCGCCTCTACGGCGAGCTGCACCGCTTCATTCCCGTGCTCGCCCACTACCGCGGCTTCCGGGTCGCAGAGGTGCCGGTCGCCCACCGGCCCCGGCCGCACGGCCGCTCGCGCTACGGCATGGAGCGCTACCTGCGCGGGTTCTTCGATCTGCTGACGGTGACCTTCATGGGCCGCTATCGCTACCGGCCGCTGCACCTCTTCGGCGGCCTCGGCCTGGCGCTGGGTGCAATCGGCTTCGTCCTGCTCGCCTACCTCAGCGTGCTGAAGGCGAGCGGCGAGGCGATCGGCCACCGTCCCCTCTTGACGCTTGGAGTGCTGCTCGTCGTGGTCGGCATTCAGCTCTTCTCTCTCGGCCTGGTCGGGGAGCTGGTGACGAGCCTGCACGAGGAGCGCGCCGCGGAGCGCGAGCGCGCAGACTCACTCGTCGAGGAGTTCCTCGGCTGAGGATCCTCCTCTTCGGCACCTACGAACGACGCTATCCGCGCAACGCACAGGTCATCTCGGCGCTGCGACGCGCGGGCGTGGAGGTGCTCGAGCGGAACGAGCCCGTGTGGGAGGAAGAGCATAAGTGGCGCGCCGGTTCCATCGCGGCGCTGCGTCTCGGGCGGGCCGAGCTACGCCTTGCGCGCGCGAGCGCCGGCGAAGCGGACGCGCTGCTCATCGGCTATCCGGGCCACGCTGACCTGCCGGCCGCGCGGCGCGTCGCGCGCGGGCGCCCGGTGGTTTTCAACCCCCTCGTTTCGCTGTACGACACGCTGGTGGAGGACCGGCGCCGCTTCCGGCCGCGGTCCCCGGCGGCGCGCGCGCTCAAGGCGCTCGACCGGAGGGCGCTGCGCTCGGCCGATCTGGTCGTGGCCGACACGGAAGCGAATGCACGCTACCTCGCCGAGCTCGCCGGCTTGCCGGCGGAGCGTCTGACGGTCTGCTTCGTAGGCGCCGAGGAGCGCCTCTTCCAGCCGGCCCGCCAGCCGACGACACCGTTCGAGGCCCTCTTCGTCGGCAAGCTCATCCCGTTGCACGGGGTGGAAACGATTCTTGCCGCCGCGCGGCTCGCGCCCGACGTCCGGTTC
>JBHEMZ010000121.1:0-4730 GCA_046262315.1 Gaiellaceae bacterium | reverse complement strand
GCGCCAACGGATCATGGTCGCCGGTCTAGCCCCGATCTACATGAAAGCCACGCTACAGGCCATCCTCAGCGGCCCGAACCGTAAGCCGGTCTACACGGTTACCCGCAAGCACGACGACGTGCGCTGGCACTGGCGCCACACCCTCCCGCAGGCCGGACTGCTACTGCTCGTTCCGTTCGTCGGGATCTACTCGATGCTGCAGGGCACCCTCCCCAGCGCCCTCCTGCTCGCCGGCACCGTCTACTGGGGCGGGCTAAACATCATCCTGCTGACCGGCTTCGTGACCCGCGGCTGGCACGGTGTGTTCCAAATGCGGCGCAGCGCCCCGCGTGAGCGGCTGGCGGGTCTCGCGGGCGAGCTCGAGCCGCGCGAGCGGGCGCTGGCCACGGCCGCCCGCGCGGCGAGGGAGCTCGAGGACCGACTGGAGGCGGAGCGGGAGCGGTTGGAGCGGCGGGAACAGGAGCTTGTCGTCGCCGAGGCCGCGGCAGAGGAGGTCGCGCTCAGGCTCGCGCGCGAGCTGTCCTACGCGGAGGAGCGCACGCAAGCGATCCACGCGCGGGAGCGGGCTCTGCGCGCCACCGCGGAGGCGGCCGCCGCGCTCGAGCAGCGGCTCGAGCAGGAGCGGACCGCGGTCGCAGAGCCCCCGGCCCCGCCGGTCGCCGAGCGGTCCGTCGTGCCTGAGCCGCCGGTCGGCGATCCGTCGGCGCCGGAGCCCGCCGAGGCCGCTGAACCGCAGGCGCCGCGCCAGGTCCCGGCTCCCGCGGCTCCGGCCGAACCGCCGGTTCCCCCGCCGCCGGCCGTCACGCCGACCCGTCTGCTCGTGTCAGGCACGCCGCCGCTTCCGGAGCTGGAGCGGATCGTGGCAGCGGCCGGGCTGGACCAGTACGCCCGGGAGGAGCTCGACGCGATTCTCTACCACCTGCGCGAGCACGCCGAGGTCGACGGCACGATTCCGCCGCAGTTCGACGCGCTGGTGAACGACGTGTTCGGTGCACTCCTCGACGGCCGCTGAGGTGCGGATCGCCTATGTCGCCCACTGGAACGCATTCGTGCTCGACGGGGTTGCACGGAAGCTGCGCACGCAGGTAGACACGTGGCGCGCGCTCGGCGCGACGGTCGAGCTCTTCTGCCTGAGCCCCGCCGCGGCCGGAGATCCCGTCCTCGATGCGCGCTGTACCGGTATTCCAGCTCGCGGGAGCGCATCACCCAGACCGCGCGGCTGGCGCGGGACGTCAGGTCGTGGTCGCCGGAGGTGTCTACCTCCGGCAGGACGTCTGGGCGCCCCCCGTCTGGCTGCTGGCGCGGCGATGCAATGAGCCCTTCCGCCGTGCCCAAAAGGAATCCACGGTCCCTTCCGAGTTCGGCCTAGACAAGCCGTTTTGCGAGGCACGGTAGGGGGCACGGAGAAGCACGGATTCACGACTCCGCGAGTCGTGTTCAACCGCGCAGCCTGGCGGCGCCGCACCCGCTCTGGGCGCCGGATCGCATCGGGCGTAGGCGGCCCCCGCGTTGTCGGGTACTTGATTCCCTGCGGAAGTCTCGCGTCAGTCGGTCGCCGTCGTTCCGCGTGACGACAGAGCAATCAGAAGTCTGCTGCAGGAGGCGCCGCCCTTGCGCGAGGAGCGCAAGGTCGTAAGCATCGTCTTCGTCGATCTCGTCGGCTCGACCGCTCGCGCCGAGACGAGCGATCCGGAGGACGTCCGCGCGCTGCTGCGCGTCTACCACGAGCGCGCGCGGGACACGCTCGAGAGCTTCGGCGGCACGGTCGAGAAGTTCATCGGCGATGCCGTGGTGGCGGTTTTTGGTGCGCCGGTGGTGCACGAGGACGATCCCGAGCGGGCGGTTCGAGCCGCGCTCGCCGTACGGGACGCGGTCGCGCGCTTGAACGACGAGCAGCCGGGTCGCGACCTTCACGTTCGAATCGCGGTCAACACCGGCGAGGCGCTCGTCTCGCTGGACGCCTCACCGGGCGAAGGCGAGGGCATGGTCGCGGGCGACGTCGTCAACACCGCGGCGCGCCTCCAATCTGCGGCCCCCGTCGACGGGATTCTGGTCGGTGAGCAGACGTACCGCGCGACCGACCGTGCGATCGTCTATCGCGACGCGGAGCCCGTCGCGGCCAAGGGCAAGGCGGAGCCGATCCCGGTGTGGGAGGCGATCGAGCCGCGCTCGCGGCTCGGCGTCGATCTGGGTGGAGCGGGTCGCGCGGACCTCGTCGGCCGCGACGCCGAGATGGACCTGCTCGGCGACGCGCTGGCCCGCACGCGGCGGGAGCGATCGACGCAGCTCGTGACGGTCGTCGGCCTCCCGGGCATCGGCAAGAGCCGGCTCGTCTACGAGCTGGGAGGGGTCGTCGACGCGGACGAGGAGCTGATCACCTGGCGACAGGGCCGCTCGCTGCCGTACGGGGAGGGCGTGTCTTTCTGGGCACTGGGCGAGATCGTCAAGGCGCAGGCCGGCATCCTCGAATCCGATTCCGCCGAGGCGGCGGAGACGAAGCTGGCCGAGGCGACGGCCGTCGTCGCGGACGAAAGCGAGCGTGCCTGGGTGGGGCGACACCTACGGCCGCTGGTTGGTCTCGGCGGCGACGAGGTGGCCGCGGGCGATCGCCGCGGTGAAGCGTTCGCGGCCTGGCGGCGGTTCCTCGAAGCGGTCGCCGAGACAGGTCCCTCGGTGCTGGTGTTCGAGGACCTTCACTGGGCGGACGACGGGCTTCTCGACTTCGTCGACGGCCTCGTCGACTGGGTCGACGGCGTCTCGCTGCTCGTCGTCTGTACGGCCCGGCCGGAACTCCTCGACCGTCGGCCGGGTTGGGGCGGGGGGAAGCGGAACGCGACGACGGTCTCGCTGATACCGTTCGACGACGAGGCCACGGCGCGCCTCGTCCTCGCGCTGCTCGAGCGGCCTGTGCTCGAGGCGGAGCTCCAGCGGGCGCTCCTCGAGCGGGCCGCCGGGAACCCGCTCTACGCCGAGGAGTTCGTACGAATGCTGAAGGCGGGAGGCACAGTCGACGCGCAGCTACCGGAAACCGTGCAGGGAATCGTCTCGGCTCGAATCGATGTGCTCCCGGCGCGCGAGAAGGAGGTCGTGCACGCGGCAGCGGTGCTCGGGAAGGTGTTCTGGTCCGACGCGCTCGCGACGCTCGCCGGCTCGGAGCCCTGGCAGCTGGCCGAGACGCTGAGAGCGCTCGAGCGGAAGGAGTTCGTCCGTCGCGAGCATCGCTCGGCAGTCGCGGGTGCGACGCAGCACGCGTTCGTCCACGCCCTCGTCAGGGACGCCGCCTACGCTCAGCTTCCGCGTGGGAGGCGTGCGCGGCTGCATCTCGCGGCTGCCGAGTGGATCGAATCGCTTCCGCAAGGCCGCTCCGAGGACCGCGCCGAGACACTCGCACACCACTACCTGACCGCCATCGAGCTTCGGCGCGCCGCCCATAGCGCGCGGTCGGGGCGCTCCGCGACGCGGGCGAGCGAGCGCTCGCCCTCTCGGCATTCCAGCCCGCGGCCCGCTTCCTCGCCCTCGCGCTCGACCTCGTTCCGGGCGGCGAGGAGCCACCCGCTGCACTGCTGTTCGCCGCCGGGAAGGCATTCGGCTTCGCCGGACGAGACAGCGACGAGCTCGCGCGCGCGGTCGATGCCTTCGAAGCGGCTGGGGACGCCGAGCGCGCGGCCGAGGCTGCGGTCTCGGCCAGCTGGCACAAGTGGCGCGCGAACCCCGCCGAGGCACATGCCTGGCTCGCGCGCGCCCTGTCCCTCGTACAGGGACGCCCTGCGTCCCGGGCGAAGGCGCTCGTCGTCGCCGAGCAGGCGCGACGGATGATGATCGACTACCAGAAGGACACCGCCCTCGAGCTGTGCGTCCAAGCCGTCGCTCTCGCCCAGGCGATCGGCGACGACGAGATCCGAGCCGACGCTCTGGTCACCCAAGGAGTGATCCTCGCCACGCACGGCGAGGCGCAGGGAATCACGATGCTCGAGGAAGCGCTGCATCTGGTCGGACATCGTGGTCGTGTTGCCTCGCGCGCGTACACGAACCTCGGCATCGCGTGGGCCGAAGCCGGCGACTACCGGCGCGCGGACGCTGTGCTCGAACGTGGGCTCGAGGTCGCCGAGCGCGACGGCGAGGAGCAGGGAGCGCGTTTTATGCGCGGGAACCGGATGGGCTTCCGCTACGTGCTCGGCGACTGGGACGGCGCGCTCGCGCTCGCCGAAAGATTCCTCGCCGAGGGCGCCGACCAGTACCAGGCTTCTGCGGCACGTGAAGTGCGCGCGAGGATCGCGGTGGCACGCGGGGACACCGCGACGGCCATGAGCGAGATCACCCGGGTCGTGAAGCACGCTCGCTCAGCCGGAGACTCGCAGCTGCTGTGGCCCGCGCTGGTGGCATTCGCCCGCCTCGCGCGGCGCGCAGGTTGCGACGAGGAGTCGCGCCGCGCAACCCTCGAGGTCGTCGAAGCCATCGCACGTAGCGAGTCCGTGGGGGACGTGGCCGAGTGGCACATCGAGCTCCTTCTCGGACTCGATGCCCTCGACCGGTCAAGCGACGGGCGCAAGATCGTCGAGCGCGTCCACGAAGGACTCTGGCGCGATGCGTGCTGGGCGACCATCGAAGGTGACTACGTCGGTGTCGCAGAGACGCTGGCGAGAATCGGCGAGCAGCCGCTCCAGGCCGAGATGCGGCTGCTTGGAGCCCGCACGCTCACGGCCGAGGGGCGGCTCGTCGAAGCCGAGGAG
>JBHEMZ010000120.1:0-15749 GCA_046262315.1 Gaiellaceae bacterium | reverse complement strand
AGACGGAGCCACACCACTGCGGGCGTCCGTCGAGCGCGGGGTCGCCGTATTTCGGCTCGTCGCGCGTGATCGACACGAGCACCTGTCGTTTATCGGCGCGGTCAAGACAGCACAGGTACCGCTTGATCTGGTCGAAGCCGTAGCCGGCGTCGATCTTCAACTCGACCAGCACACGCCAGGCGCTCGCCGGGTCGGTGAACTCAAGATCGACGCGGTCGCCCTGCCCGATGTAGACCTCGCTGCGGCAGTCGAACCGACTCGGCAACTCCGGCCAACGCGAATCGTTGGGGCGCTTCGAGTGTGCGAGCACCGTCTTGACGAATTGCCCCGCGAGAGCAGGATCGGACGCAAAGATCGCTGCGAGCACACGCGTCAGCTCCGGCTCGTTGCGCGGCTCGCGCAGACCGACGATGATCGAGTGCTCAACGCTGAGTGACACGACGCGACTCTAGAGCGGCGCCGGCGCGCCCACAGGTCCGCAGCGACAGACTTCGCTCACGGAATGGTGGTTGCCCTCGGTGTCTCCGCTACAAGAGGCCGTCCTCGTCCGGGGCACCGGATCAGCAACGACACCTCACCGACGCGTCTCATCCGATCAGCTTCCGCAGCGTGCCGCCGCTAACGACAAGCGCCTACGAGAGCGGCGCGGCAGCGTTCCTCGAGGTGATGCGCCGGCGCTACCTCGAGGCGGTGATCGTGCGTGTTACGGACGTGGTGATTTGCTCCGAAGACTCAGATGGCTACGCGGCCGCTTCGTCCGTCTCCGTAGCATCACCGTTGTCAGCAGCGTCGTCGCGCGGCTCAGACTCGAAACTGAGCTCGCGTTCGGACCGCCTCTCGGCCCTAGAGGTGCACCATTTCGTAATACCGGTCGCGCGCCTTCGTGAAGAAGTCGTTGTCGCGGCCATACTCCGCGACGATCCAGTCCACGAATACGTCGCTGTATTGAGGCGATCCGTAGCGCGGTCGGTGCATGAAGTCCGGACGCGTCGTCTCGGTGATGTCGTGAGCCCGCCGCACGCTGAGCATGTCGTGTGTGTTGACCGTTACGCCGTGCGGCAATCGACGGTTGACCTCCTGCACTAGTTCGGTCTGGCGATGCGGGTGGGTCTGGTCCCAGTCGACCGCGCGGTACAGCGGGGCGTTCTTGTCCGTCGTGATGCGGATCGGCCCCGCGCGGCGCCGTGACGACCGTGCTCAGGCCGGTCTTCCACTGCTCGCGAGCCTCGTCCAAACGGCGCTCGATGAACTCACGGAGGTCGCCGTGGGTGGCCGGTTCGCTCTTCGCGCCGTGGCGAAAGTACGGACCGCGTCCGAATGCAGACTTCTGACGGTCGGCGCGACGAGGATCGGGATACGTGCCCGGCTTGATGAAGGTCAATGGCGCGTCGTGTGGACGGCCGACCACGATTGCAGCGGCGCGGCTCCCGTCCCGATCCACTTCCTCTATGTCGAAATCGTCGAAGTCGTGGCCGATGAGCTGCTGAGCTTGTCGCAGATGGTCGCCCCGTCGAGAGCCAGGACGGGCCGCACGTCGGCACCGGATGCCGTTCCGTCGTTGCGAACACCGATGACGATGACTCCGCCCCCGATGTTGGCGATGGCAACGAAGTCCTTGAAGAGCTCGAGCCATTCGCCGTCGTTCGTCCGGTCGAACTGCTCCTTGAACTCCACGTACTTCGATTCGCGCCTTCCCGCGCGGGCCTTCGGGAGGAAACGATCAGTGTCAGGCACCGACAAGATCCTAAGACCGTCACTGGCCGTGCAGCCCATCCTGAGATCTGGCCGTCCAATCGGTTCGCGGTCATGCGCCCGGCTTTCCTTCTGCGATGCCGACCTCTATCTCTGCGAGGTCGAGTACGAGGGCGCAGGTCGGCGCGGACGACCTCGCCGGTCCCTCCGCCGCTATAACGAGCCGATGGCAACTCCGGGCGAGCCAGCGTCATCACAGGGCCTGAGTTCCGTGCCGATCGACCCGCGCGTCGACATCGGCCACGTCCACCTGAAGGTCGCGGACATCGAGAGGTCGTTGGCGTTCTATGTCGGCATCCTCGGATTCGAGGTGCAGCAGCGGTGGGGCGACGAGGCGGCGTTCATTAGCGCCGGCGGTTACCACCACCACATCGGGCTCAACACGTGGGAGTCGAAGGGCGGCTCGCCCCCGCTACGCGGGACTACGGGCCTCTACCACCTCGCCATCCGGTACCCCGACCGTCGGTCGCTCGCGGACGCGCTGCGCCGGTTGATCGAGGCAGGCGTACAGCTCGATGGCGCCTCGGATCATCGGGTGTCCGAAGCGTTGTACTTGAGAGACCCTGATCAGAACGGGGTTGAGCTGTATCGGGACCGGCCGCAGGATGAGTGGCCACGGCCAGACGACGGGCGTGGGGTGGCTATGGGAACGGCTCCGATCGACCTACCTGACCTGCTCCTAGAGCTCGAAAGCCTTCGTAGCTGCGAATGGGTCGTGTAGGGAGAGCGATTGAATCCGGTTTTGCAGCACAGGCTCGTAGAACTCGACGCATGTGACTTGGACGCGCACGGCATCGAGATCTACGCCGACCGGCCGCGCGAGCTCTGGGAAGGCCGCGTCGGGGAACGGCTGACGACCCGGCCGCTCGATGCGGGCGACCTGCTTGGCGAGCTCGACGACCCTGAGTCCGAGGATTTCGAGGGCCTGCCAGACGGCACGGTCATGGGTCACGTTCACCTGCGCGTCGCCGAGGTCCCGGCGACGCTCGACTTCTACCGCGACGTTCTCGGCTTCGACCTGATGGCCGCGTACGGGACGCAGGCCGTCTTCCTCGCGGCCGACGGCTATCACCACCACGTGGGCGCGAACACGTGGGAGAGCGCGGGCGCGCCGCCGCCGCCGGAGGGGTCAGCGGCGCTCCTGCAAGCGACCGTCGTATTGCCGACAAGCGAGGCGCGAGACGAGCTCGCGGGCCGGGTGATGGCCGCGGGCCAGGAGCCGGACGATGCGCCGGAGGGACCGCTCGTCCGCGACCCGTCCGGCAACGCTCTGGTCCTGGCGCGCTAGGCCGGCCCGATCGCGATCAGGTTCAGGCCCGTGTTGACGAGCTCCACGGGGTAGGGAAAGAGCGCGCGGAAGTCGCGCGGGCCGACGAGGTGCACGTCGGTGACGCCGCCCTTCCCCAGCACGCGAAAGATTGCGTCCGCGCGCCGCTTCGGCAGCCAGTGCACGAAGGGCACGAGTGCGTGCACCTCGACGGGAAACCAGCGGTTGGGCGTCGCCACGAAGACGTGCTTGGCAACGCGGCAGAGCTCGTGCACGAACTCCCGTTGCTCCTCGCGCCCGCCCACGTGCTCGACGACGGCGTTCGAAACAGCCACGTCGAACTCGTGCTCGCAGAAGGGCAGTCGGCGCCCGTCGCCCTGCACGAAGCGGACTTCGGGGAAAGCCGCGCGAAAGCGCGCGAAGTCACCGGGGCCCACCGCGGTGATGCGCTCGGGCCACGGGTAGAGCTCCTCGAAGAAGTTGTCGACGGGACAGAGCCCCTCCGCGCCGAACGCCGCGTCCGTCACGCCAACGTCGAGAACCGTCGTGCTCTCGTCGGGGCGAATCCGCTCCAGGAAGAGGCGGAGCTTGTGGTTGCGGCTGCGGCGCGAGACCGCGTGCGCGAGTCGCCGGATGCGTGGCCTCCTGGCTTTCGGGGTGGCCCAGCGTAGTCGAGCCTCCCGTCTGGCCTGGGCCGTATCGTGCAGGGCCTCCGACCCGGGAGGTTCTGCTGTCCGTTTACGCCGAGCTGCGGCCGCGCGGCCCCTACTCCCTGAGGGTGTCCGCACGTCTGGCCGGCGACGCGACGCGTACCTTCGACGGCGCCCGGCTACGGGCGTGCCTGATCGTGGACGGATGTGTCGAGCACGCGACCGCGTGGCAGCGTCCCGACGGCCCGATCTGTGTGTCAGCATCGAGCCAGGCGGCTGTCGAGCGCATGCGCTTCGTGCTGGCACTCGACGACGATCACAGTGCGTTTTTGCGCCGTTTCGCCGACGACCCGCTGCTCCGTCGAACGCTGCGCGAGGTGCGCGGCCTGCGACCGCTACGCACAGGCACCGTCTGCCAGGCAGTGCTGCGCGCGCTGGCCGGACAGCTGATCGAGGCGCGGCGAGCACGTGCGATCGAGCGCCGCATCGTGCGCGCAGTCTCCCCGGTGGAGGGCCCCCTCGCGGCACCGCCCACAGCCGAGTCGCTTGCGGGCCTGGCACCGGCGGCGCTCTGCCGCGACGGGCTCTCGGCGCGCAAGGCCGCCACGCTCGTGCGCCTGTGCCGCTCACTCGAGCCCGAGCGGTTGTTCGACACCGACCCGGCCGGGTGCGCGGCGCGGCTCGAGCGCGAGCGCGGCATCGGGCCTTGGTCAGTCGGCGTGATCTTCCTCGAGGGGCTGGGCCGCTACGACCGGGGCCTCGTCGGCGACCTCGGGCTCGCAAAGCTGCTCGCGGCCATGCGGGGCCGCTGGGTCGAGGGCTGGGAGACGGCGGAGCTGCTCGAGCCCTACGGGGAGTGGGCGGGACTCGCAAGCGTCTATCTCCTCGCCGGGTGGGGCCGCGGGCTCCTGCCCATGCCGCGCGACGACCTGCGACGGCTGCGCGACGCGGAGGCGCGCCTGACGGCTGCATGACCGTCGAGCCGCGCCGCATCGCCATCCTGGGGGCCGGCAAGATCGGCGAGTCGCTACTGGCCGGCCTGCTTTCGTCCGGCTGGCGCTCACCGCAGGAGATCGTCGTCACGGGACGCCGCGCCGAGCGTATCGCGGAGCTCGAAGAGCGCTACGGCGTCGCCGCGATGCTCTCGAATCCCGAGGCGGTGGCGGGCGCGGGGGTGGTCGTGATCGCGGTGAAGCCTCAGGATTTTCACGCGTTGCTCGGCGAGATCGGCGGGCTGCTGACGCCCGAACAGACAGTTCTCTCGGTGGCGGCCGCGATCCCAACCGCGGCGATCGAGGAGCGTGTGGCAGCCGGGGTCCCCGTGGTGCGGGCGATGCCGAATGCCCCGGCCACGGTGCACGAGGGTATCGCCGGCGTCTGCGCAGGCGTCCATGCCGACGACGAGCACCTGGCGGTCGCGGAGGAGGTGCTGGCGCACGTGGGCGCCGTCGTGCGGGTGCCGGAGCGCTACATGGACGCGGTCACCGCTGTGTCGGGCTCGGGACCGGCGTACTTCGCTCTGCTCGCCGAGGCGATGATCGAGGCGGGCATCCTGCTTGGCCTCTCGCGCGAGATCTCCACCCAGCTCGTCGTGCAGACGATGTTCGGCACGGCGAAGCTGCTCCGCGACGAGCACATGCACCCGGTCGAGCTCCGCGAAGCGGTCACGTCGCCGGGTGGCACGACGATTCGCGCCATCCGCGAGCTGGAGCGGGCCGGCGTACGCGCCGCGTTCCTGAACGCCATCCAGGCGGCGATGGAGCGCTCGCGCGAGCTCGCCGCGGGCGACCCGTAGGGGCGTGCCGGTCGAGATCCGCGTGCTCGCCGATCCGGCGCGCGCGGCTGGCGAACTGCTCGCCGAGGCTGCGCGGGTGGGCGGGAACGTGGCGCTCTCGGGCGGGTCGACTGTCGGAGCAGCGCACGGAGCGGCGGCGCAACTCGCGCCCGACTGGCGCCGTGTCGAGGTCTGGTTCGGCGACGAGCGTGCCGTGCCCGCCGGCGACGAACGGTCGAACTACCGTCTGACGCGGGTGACGCTGCTGGACAGGCTGGCCGTGGAGCCACGCGCCGTCCACCGGGTGGAGACGGAGCTCGGCGCCGAGGTGGCGGCGCTGCGCTACGACGAAGACCTGCGCGGCGTGCGGCTCGCGCTCGCGCTCAACGGAATCGGCGGGGACGGACACACCGCGTCACTCTTCCCTGGCTCGCCCGCCCTGGCGGAACGGGAGCGGCGCGCGGTCGCGACGCAGGCCGGCCTCGATCCGTACGTCGAGCGAGTGACAATGACGCCTCCAGTGTTCGCTGAGGCGGAGCTGCTCGTCTATCTCGTCGAAGGCGCGGCCAAGGCCGACGCGGTGCAGCGCGCGTTCGCCGCGGAACCATCGCAGGACACGCCGTCAAGCCTCGTCCGCGGCCGCAGTACCGTCGCGCTGCTGGATCACGCGGCCGCCTCCGCCCTGCCGTAGCCCGGCGCACCCGCGGCTGCCCCGACCCGCATCCAGTGGGAACCTGTCCTGTTGGGGCATGTCTATCCCTGACCTGTCTCCCCGGGGTCCGGCCGCGGGCCTCCCTCCGGTTCGAGGGTAATGAGGAAAGGCGCAGGGCGTTGTGACGGTCTGCACCAAAAGCGTGAAGGAAGTTACGCCGGCGGCAACAGGGGCGAATCCAGCTCGGCGTGCAGGCCCCGCCGCTCCGCGAGGGCTCGCAGCACCAGCACGGTGTCCGCCACGGGCACGTCCTCGAGGTACTCGTCACGCCTCTCGAACGAGTCGAGCACATTCTCGATCGCCTCCACGTACCCGACCGCGTCGGTGCCGGCGGCGATCATCGCGACTGCGTCGCCGACCTGCTCGGGGAAGTCGTCGCGCGTGCGGATTGCGTCGGCGTGGACGCGCGCCTCCTTATCCTCGCCGAGCGCGAGCAGCGCCAGCGCAGCCGCGTACCGGCCAATCGGCGACTCGTCCTCCGCCGCGCCCGCGTCCAGTGCCCACCGCGCCTCTTCCGCAGCGGCTTCCCAGTCGTCGGCGAGCACGCGGGCCTTCAGCGCACCGATCGGCCGGCCCCAGCTGCCCGGCGGCGCAGCGGCGAAGCTCTCGCGGTACCGCCCGGCTGCGCGGCCCAGCCACTCTGCCGCCTCATCGCCCCGCCCAGACATGAGCAGGGCGAGCCCCGCTCCGTACGCGGCGTTCCCGAGCCGCGTGAGCTGCCGCTGGCGGGCGTCCGCTTCCCCAAGGTCACCGAGGCGCGACTCGCCGTCGCGATAGCGCTCCCGTTCGCGCTCCACATGCGCTTCCCAGTCGGCCACAGCCAGCGAAGTATGCTCGCCCGATGGCCCGGGAGCTGCGGGAGGTTCTGTACGTGGACGGCGTACGGTCCGTGTTCGGCAGGGCCGGCCCGCGCGGTGTCTTCTGGCGCACGCGCGCGGACGACATGGCCGTGAAGGTCACGCGCGAGCTGCTCCGTCGCAATGCGGCCGTGCCGCCGGAGCGGGTCGGGGACGTCATCTTCGCTGCGACCGCGCAGGTCGGCGACCAAGGGCTCACGCTCGGCCGCGACGTCGCGCTTCTCGCCGGCATCCCCGAGACCGTGCCGGGCTTCTCGCTCGACCGCATGTGCGCGGGGGCGCTGACGGCCGTGACGGCCGGCGCTGGCGAGATTGCAATGGGCGCGGCGGACGTCGTGATCGCCGGCGGGGTCGAGCACATGGGACACCATCCGATGGGCGATGAGGTGGACTTCAACCCGCGCTTCGTCTCCGAGCGCCTCGTGGACATGTCCGCTGTGACCATGGGCGCAACGGCCGAGAATCTGCACGACCGCTTGCCGCAGCTGACGAAGGAGGACGCCGACGAGTTCGCCGTCCGCTCACACCACCGGCTCGCCGCCGCCTGGCAGAACGGGGTGACGGCGGACACCGTTGTGCCGATGTCAGTCTTCACCGACGAGGGGTGGCTAATCGCGGATCGAGACGAGTTCCTGCGACCGGACACCACGGTGGAGGGGCTTGCCGAACTGCCGACGCCCTTCCGTCCCGGTGGCCGTGTCACAGCAGGGAACTCGGCCGGGTTGACGGACGGCGCGACCGCGAGCCTGCTCGCGTCCGACCGCGCGGTCGAGGAACTCGGCCTCGAGCCGCGCATGCGCCTCGTCGCGTACGCGTTTGTCGGCGTGGAGCCTGAGCTGATGGGCATCGGCCCGGTGCCGGCAACGCGCCGCGCGCTCGAGCGAGCCGGCCTCACGCTCGACGACATCGGCCTCTTCGAGCTGAACGAGCCGTTCGCCGTGCAGGTGCTGGCGTGGTGCGACGCGCTCGACGTCTCGCCCGACGACGAGCGACTGAATCCATACGGCGGCGCAATCGCGTGCGGGCATCCGCTGGCGGCCACCGGCGTCCGGCTGATGGCACAGCTCTCACAGGGCTTCCGCGAGCGCCCCGAGGTGCGCTACGGCCTGACGGCGCTGTGCGTCGGCATGGGGATGGGCGCCGCCGTCGTATGGGAGCGCGTGTGACTGGCGCAGAATCGTCACAGACCTGCGGAACGGCTGCTAGGAGGGTCTGACCCCGATGGGCGAGACCGAGTTCAAGCTGCAGCGGGTCGAGACAAGGGTCGGCCCCCTCGCGCTCGTCACCATCGACAACGGCGAGGATCACACCAAGCCGACCGTCTTCGGACGCAACGCCTTCGCTTCTGCGCAACGCTTGCTCGACGATTTGGAGGCCGGCGAGTGGCAGGCCATGGTGCTCACAGGCAAGCCGTGCGTCTTCGCGGCCGGCGCCGACATCGACGAGTTCCCGCGCCTGCGCACGCGCGAGGAGGCGGTCGCGGGCGGTCGCGCCGGCCACGAGCTCTTCGCCCGGATCCGCGCGCTCCCTTTCCTCACTGTCGCCGCGGTCAACGGCGCCTGCCTCGGCGGCGGCGTGGAGATAGCGCTGCACTGCGACGCCCGCACGATCTCAAGCGGCGTCCGCCACCTTGCGCTGCCCGAGTGCTTTCTCGGGATTATCCCCGGCTGGGGCGGGACGCAGCTCGTGCCGCGACTCGTCGGTGCGCAGACGGCGGTGCGCTTCGTCGTGCAGAACCCGCTGCGCCAGAACCGCATGCTGTCGGGCGCCGAGGCGGTCGAGTACGGGCTCGCCGACCGCCTGCTCGAGCCGGTCGAGTTCCTCGACGAGTCGATCAACTTCGCGCTCGAGCTGTTAGACACGGGCGGCATGCGACGTGAGCCCGCCGACCTCTCGGACGTCGAAGAGGTCGTCCGCCGCGCGCGCACCCAGCTCGACGACACGCTGCACGGCGCCGCCCCCGCGCCCTATCGGGCGCTCGAGCTCATCGAGGGCGCCGCCCAGTGGACCATTGAGGAAGGCTACCGCGCCGAGGAGGAAGCAACCGCCGACCTGCTGCTCGGCCCACAGGCGGAGGCGTCGCTCTACGCGTTCGACCTCGTCGAGCGGCGCGCCAAGCGCCGCCGCGGCATTCCCGACGCCGCGCTGCGGCCGATCCGCAAGGTCGGGATCGCGGGCGCGGGGCTCATGGCGAGCCAGCTCGCCACGCTCTTCCTGCGCCGGTTGGAGGTGCCCGTCGTACTCCGAGACGTCCGTGCTGAGGCAATTTCGGCCGCGCTGGACGCGATCCGGGGCGAGCTGGCCGCGCAGGTGGCCAAGGGCCGCTACGACGAGGGCAAGGCGCGCTTTCTCGGCGAACTGGCGCTCGGCTCCACCGAGTACGAGGGCTGGGAGGACTGCGACCTCGTGCTGGAGGCGGTCTTCGAGGACACGACGGTGAAAAAGGAGGTCTTTGCGGACATCGAGGCGCTCGTCTCGCCCGAGTGCGTGCTGGCGACGAACACCTCCGCGCTCTCCGTGACCGAGATAGGCGCGGACCTCGAGCACCCGGAGCGTCTTGTGGGCATGCACTTCTTCAACCCGGTGGGCGTCATGCCCCTCGTCGAGCTTGTCCGCACGCCGGAGACCGACGACGTCACGTTGGCGACGGCAGCCACGGCGTGCGAGCGGCTACGCAAGCGGCCCGTCCTCGTCATGGACGCCCCCGGTTTCGTCGTCAACCGAGTGCTGACCCGAATGACCGGGGCGCTCATGGACGCGCTCGAGCACGGCAACACGGTCGAGGAAACAGACGAGGCCGTGCTGCGGCTCGGGCTGCCGATGGCGCCCTCCGTCCTGCTCCAGATGGTCGGCCCACGAGTGGCGTACCACGTCCTGGAGACGATGCACGCCGCCTTTCCCGGCCGCTTCCCCTTGTCGCACACGTTGCGCAACTACGCCGAGGGCAGAGACGAGGTCGCGGTCGCGGAGCACCGCCCTTGGCCGGTCGAGGAGCTGACGGAAGCCGTACTCGAGGCGCTCGCCGACGAGATCCGCCACCTCCTCGAGGAGGGCGTCGTCCCGGACGCGGCAGACGTCGACACATGCCTGCTGCTGGGCGCGGGTTTCCCGTTCTTCCTGGGAGGGATCACGAAGCATCTCGACCAGACGGGCGTCAGTGATCGGGTCGCTGGCCGGCCCCTCGCTGAGGTGCGCGCGGCCGCTCCCGCCTGATCGAGGCCAACCCGCCGGCTAACGTTTATCGCCCGTTGGGCCGATGAGCTATGCTGGCTGGGCCGCTCGCCCGAGGAGAACGAGCGCGAGCGTCACTTTCCAGGAGATTGCGGCAGGCTTTCCCCGCCGCGCGCATGCAGGACATCGCCGAGCAGTCGACCATGACGTCGGGCACGGCGGCCGAGCTGACGCAGGCCGCTGCCCGAGCCGAACAGTGGGCCGGAGAGCCCTTCATCCACCCGGACGAGGATCCGGCGGTCGTGCTGGCGGTGGACACGGCTCGCCGGCGTGCCCTTGACGCGGCGCTCGCCGAACTGGAGGCCGGATTGCGGGCGCCGTCGTACGAGTGGCGTGTGCGCTACGCGCTCATGCTCGGACTAGAGCGGGTGCTCAGCGCGCGGCCGCCGCGGTTGCGCTCCGGCACGGAGCTGCGCCGCCATCAGATCGACGCGCTGGCAGGGATGCTCACGGAGTTGATCGCGGCCAACCAGCGCTCGGCGGAGCTGAACGGGGACGGGCCGGGCGCGACCGACGAGCTCGCCGACGACGAAGAGGACGACGAGCCGCTCGAGGACGAGATCGACGCCGAGCCCGAGACGGCGGACGATTCCGGCGCCGTGCGACGTTTCCGCTTCCGGCATCCAACAGCCTCCGGCAAGACCATCGCCGCGACCGGCTTCGTAGACGCGGCGCGCACGCTCGGCGTGCTGATCCTCACCCACCGCCGACTACTCGTCTCGCAGTTCACGGGCGACCTGACCACCGAGGGCTACGGCGACCGCTTCTCCGAGTCGATCGAGCGCGGCCGCAAGCCAAAGCGTCCGAACCCGATCACGATCCAGACCTACGCCTGGTTCGCGAGGCACGCCGGAGACGTCGACCGGGCCGCGTACCAGCTCGTCATCTGCGACGAGGCGCATACGGCGCTCGGCGAGAAGACGAGCGCGGCCATCCGTAGCTTCCCCGAGCCGATCTACATCGGGATGACCGCGACCGAGCAGCTGATCGCGAAGCAGGTTGCCGACGTCTTTCCGGCCTCCGTGGACGACCTGCCGCTCGGCGACGCGGCCCGCCGCGGGCTCGTCGCACCCCTCCGCTCGCTGCGCGTTCCGCCCGTGGCCGCGATCCATTCTGTGCCCATCGTCGGGGGCGACTTCGAGGAGCGCGCGCTCGCCGCGGTCCTCGACCACCAGGCGTTGAACCAAGCGGCCGCGAGCCTCTACCGCGACCGCTTCGACTCCACGCCCGGCGTGGTCTACGCCGCCGGCGTCGACCACGCGTACAACCTGGCGAAGGAGTTCCGCGCCGCCGGTCTCAAGGCCGAGGCTGTCAGTGGGCGCACGCCGCCCGTCCGCCTGGCAGAGATCCTGGCTGGCTACGAGCGCGGCGAGATCGACGTCCTGATCAACGCCATGCTGCTCGCCGAAGGCTGGAACTCGCCTCGCGCCACCGTCGTCATGCACCTGGCGCCCACGGCCAGCCGTCGCGTCTACCAGCAGCGGATCGGCCGCATCATGCGCACCCACCCGCGCAAGGAGGCCGGCATCGTCGTCGACTTCGTGCCGAAGGGGGCGACGCACAACGACCGCGTCGTGACCGTGCACGCGCTGCTCGACGCCGACTTCTACCGCGAGGGCGCGCGCGTGACCCCCGCGCCGCGTCGCCGGCCGCAGCGCCGTGCGCGCCGTCGGCTGTCCCCCGCAGCGTGGCTCGTGCCCGTGACGCCCGACGTCCGGCGCCGCCTGTTTGTCATCCAGCGTGAGTGGCAGCGCATCGATCCGCGCTTCCTCGACGAGGACGAGCAGCGCTACTGGGCGACAATCGCCGGGCGCCAGGTGCGCTACGAAGACCGCACGGAGTTCGTCAAGAAACTGACGGACGAGCGCTCCTCGCGAGGGTGCCTGGAGCAGTTCCTGTTCACGTGCGCGGCCGAGAATCCCAACCGGCGGCTGCGCATGACGGCGCTCGCCGACCGCGTCTCGATGGGCATCGACCGCGAGGCCTTCGACGACCTGGTCACGATCGTGACCCAGGCGCCCACGTGGGAGAAAGATCGCCTTCCGGGCGCACGCACGCTGCTGCGGGCGATCGGCGACGGGAAGGTGGATGCGCCGGAGCAGATCCTCGCGCGCTGGACGTGGAAGCTCGCCCGCGCGACGCGCAAGGCGCAGGACCGTCGCGCCAGCGCCGAGTTCCCTGAGGCGAAGCGCCTGCTCGGCGCGCTCGCGAACTCGCGCGGCCACCGGCACGAGGAGAACGCTGCCAAACTCGTCAACGCGGCGCTCGAGCTGCCGCTGCCGGGCGGCGCGGCGCTGCTCGCGTCGGCGGAGGGCTACACGCCGCGCGCGACCAAGCTCATCGAGGCGGCCCGAGAGCGCCTCGCGGAGCTGCCCGACGTGGCGCACGCGCTCGGAGAGAACCTGCCCGCGCCGAAGACGAAGCCGGCCCGGTCGCGCCGCAGGCGGCGCCGCAAGCGGGGCGGAGGCCAGGCGCGGAGCACTGCGGCGGCGGCGGACGCGAGCGCCAACGGCTCCGAGCCGGCTGCCGTGCCCAAGCCGGATGCCGCGGCCGGGGTCGAAGCGGCGTAACTACTGATCGGTGGCGGCATCAGGGGCGTCGTCGCTCTCGCGCTCGCGCAGATAGCGCGTCAACTCGGCCGCGAGCGCGTCGCCGGACGGGAGCTCGTCCGGGTCGATCTCGTCGCTCCGCTGCTCGAGTTCCTCGACGTACGTCGCCGTATCCGTGTCAGCTGCGACCGCCTCGCTGACCTGCTCTACGTAGCCGCGGCCGGCGCGGCGCAGCTCGGCGACGTCGATCTGGCCGCCGAGCAGCGTCGCCAGCCGCTCGCAGAGTGCCTGCGCCGCCCGCGGGCTTGGCGTCAACTGGACGTAGTGAGGCACCGCGGCCCAGAGGCTCACGGACGGCACGCCCGCCTGCTTGAACGCGTCGTGCAGCACGCCGACGATGCCGGTCGGCCCCTCGTAGCGTGAGGTCGAGAGCCCGAGCCGGTCGACGAGCTCAGGATCGCTCGCGCTTCCCGTGACTGGGCTCGGGCGGGTGTGCGGGACGTCAGCGAGGAGCGCGCCGAGGGTGACCACCAGATCGACTCCAAGCTCCCCGGCGAAGTCGACGACGTAACGGCAGAAGGTCTGCCAGCGCAGGTTCGGCTCGACGCCGAGAAGCAGAATCACGTCCCGACCGAGCTCGCGTGGCCGCGCAAAGAAAAACGCGTTCTCGGGCCAGTCGATCTTGCGCGTCAGCCCCTCGTCGAGCGATACGTGCGGGCGCGTGGCCTGGAAGTCGTAGAAGCCCTCCGGGTCGAGGTCGGCGAAACGCTCGGCCTGCCACTCGCGCGCGAGGAAGCCGCCCGCGAGAGTCGCACCCTGTCCGCCGTCGTTCCAGCCACGGAACGCCGTCACGAGCACAGGCGTCTCGAGGCGGGGGCGATGCACGACGCGCAGCTCGCTGGCCACGCTGCCAGTCTACGTAGCCGACTGCGCGGCGGATTCCGGCGGACGCCACAGGAGCGTGACGAAAGCGACTGTAGCCGCCCACACCGCGCCGGCGAGCGCAACGTGGAGGAGCACGAGGCCCCACGGCAGCTCACGGCGGTACTGCAGTTCGCCAACGATCATCTGGGCGAGCGCCAGCGCCAGCACCGCAACCCCCACCCGGAAAAGGGGTGGGTAGCGCCTTCGCCAGGCGGTCACGTAGGCCAGCGCGAAAAGCAGCGTGATCCCGAATGCGGCCGTCACCCGGACGTGCAGCCACACCGAGTCCTCGAGCGTCCCGATGCGCTGGATCTCGGCGGCGTCGCCGGGGTGCGGGCCGGCGGCGGTCGCGAACGTACCGCTGACGACGAGCGCGAGCGTAATGCCCGCCAGAGCGATGCCGATCTGCGGCAACGGTCCCGGAATGGCTGCTCCGCGATCTTCGTGCCACGGCGCGAGGGCGAGGACGACGGCGCCGCCGAGGACAATGAGGGCGAGTAGGAAGTGCGACATGACAAGCAGCGGATGTAGGCCGGACGTAATCGTGACGAGGCCGAGCGGCGCCTGCCCGACGGTGCCCGCCGCGACGCCGGCTGCAACGAGCGCCGCCCAGCGCGGTAAGCCGCGCGTCCGGCGGGCGGCGAATCCCGTCGCGAGCGCGAGGACGACCGGGATCACGCTGAAGACCCGGTTCCCGAACTCAACCGCGCCGTGGAAATTCTCCTCAGGGAAGAAGCTGCGCCGCTCGCAGCCGGGCCAACTCTCGCAGCCGAGGCCCGACCCGGACAGACGGACGAGTGCGCCCGTGAGGATCACGAGGTAGAGCGCGACCGCTGTCGCGACGGCCAGCTTGCGAAATGCCGCCGGCGACAGCACGAACCGGCGCGTGCGCGCAAGCCTCTCCGCGCGAGCCTCCACGACGGCGAGTCTAGTGGCCGGTCCGTCGGGCGGGTCGGTGACATCATCGAAAGACCAGTGAGCCCCGATGACGTCCGAACCCTGACCCGGGTCCCGATCAGCTTCGAGGTCGCAGACGGCAGCACGCAGCACTCACCGACGATTGTCGGCCGGCTCGGCGGGCTCACCGCGCGCCTGGTGCTGGACACCGGATCCGAGGTTCATCTGCTCACCAAGGAGCTGGTTGATCAGATCGGCCTGGCCGTCGAGGACGGCGAGGAAGGGACTGATCACAGCGGCGCCACGATGCCGAGCTGGGCGGTCGAAGACGTCGAGCTTCAGCTCGGCAAGGTTGAGATGACGCTGCGCAAGATTGTCGCCATCCCCGCGCCACCGCCGTTCCCGGGCTGGGGCATCGGTGGCATCCTCAGCCCGCAGCATCTCCATCCGAGCGCCCATGCGATCATCGACCTGGTTGCGCGTGAGCTCCTGTTGGTCGACGGGAGCGATGCCGCCGTCGCCGCCTGGCTCGCGGAACGATCCTCCGCGCTGACGACGCTCACCCTCGACCGAGACGGGGCGTTCCCCAGCGTCGTTGTCGATGCGGCGATCAGTCCGTACGCCGCTGTTCCGGCGATGCTCAACACCGGGGGCAGGCACACCGAGTTCTCGAGCGACGCCGTGCCGGGACTCGCGGGAGCCACTCCGGAGCGACTGGGCGGCGGCGTGAGCGGCGCGGATGTCATCGGCGCAAGGGCCGGCGAGGCGACCCTGGTCGTGGCGGGACATGAGCTCCAGGTCTCGTCGCTGGCCGTGCGCCGCTCGATGCAGGACCCGCAGGGCCTTGTCGGGATGGACGTCCTGCGGGGGACGATCCTGGCGGTCGCCGCCGACGTGCGCCGGCCCGTGCTGTGGCAGATACCGCCACCGCACGGACACTGCCGGCATCAGCCGGAGTCGCCGCCGGGTTGACGTCGAAGCCCTGAAGAACTTAACCTCGATCCACCGTTTCCCTGACCGACGCGGCGGTTGGGCCATGTTTTGGGTTTTTGGGGGGTGAGTCGGGCCGCCGCGGGTGGGGTTGGTGTGCGCGGCTGGCTGGCGCGGGTCGTGCGAGCGCGCCTTCGCCTGTGCGG
>JBHEMZ010000119.1:0-14228 GCA_046262315.1 Gaiellaceae bacterium | reverse complement strand
GATCAACAGGGTGTCGAGGTCGGCGCGCACGTAGGCCTCCTGGTCGACGGAGCATTGACACCGCCGACCTTCGACAACCCTGTCGCCACCCCCTACCCGGCAATCACGGCCCCGGCCATGAATTACCGATCAAGCATCTAGGGGCCTGTCCGCAAGGTGCGCCAGGCCGTCTGACAGGCGTGACACGCCCCGAGGCGGCGTCCTCAGTCGCGGAAATATGACTGCATATTCCCGCTCCCTGCGTCCTTGCCTCGTGCCGCGTCCCGCGCGTCATGCAGCGTGGGAACCTCACGGACAGGCCCCTACAGCGGATCAGCGGAGCCGAGCCGCTCCTTGACCTGAGCCATCCACTTGAGGCTCTGGAGGTAGGCCAGGGACTTGGGCCGCCGCAGCACCTCGGCGGTCTGGAGGCTGGCCAGGAACTCGTCGGGCCCGTCGAAGCGGCGCATTCGCAGGCCCCCCGTGCCGACGCCTTGGAGCACGTGCGCGTCGGAGCCGGCGCCCATGACGAGGCCGTACTTGCGCGCGAAGCGTAGAGCCTCGTCGTTGAACCCCTCGAAGAGGAGGCGGGCGTTGTAGACCTCGAAGACGTCGGTGTCCGCTAGATGGCGGTGCAGCGTCGTCGGGTCGGGAACGGTGTGGAGACGGTCGAAGGGGTGGGGGAGGTAGACGACGCCGTCCTGCTCGCGGATGGCCGCCACCGTGTCCGCAAAGGACATGCCGCGGGGAATCTCCTCGCGCAGGAAGAGGCCGATCACCTCACCTTGGCCGTCGGTCTTGATCTCCTCGCCGGTGATGACGGTGAGATCGCGTCCCTGTGCCAGCTCGGCCGCCTCCAGCGCTCCGCCGAAGGTGTTGTGGTCGGTGACGGCGATCGCGCCGAGGCCGATCGCTTCCGCGTGGTCGACCAGCTCCGCCGGGTCGATCCCGCAGTCGTGCGACCAGGACGTGTGCATGTGCAGGTCGGCGACGATCCAGTCCCGGTCGGCGAGTTGTGTTCCGCTTCCGCGCGGGCGTCGCCGGCCCGTCAATTCGCGATAGACGGCGTCGACGTCGCGCGCCAGCGCGGCGAAGCTCTCTTGCTCGGCGCCCGCGAGCTGCTCGCGGCCCAGCCGCTCGCGCAGGCTGCGGTCGTCCGTGAGCCGGGCGACGGCCGCGGCGGCGAGCTCGGGCTGCTCGGCCACGCCGCGCGGGGCGGCGATCGCCGCCCCGGCCGCACGGGCCTCGAGCAGGGCGCGAGGGAGGCCCGTCGGCGACGGGACGAACACGGCTGCCTGGGCGAAGAGCGATGCGCGCGAGGCCCCGTCGCGCAGCGTGCGAACGTGCACGCGTCCGCCCAGCGCGTGGGGGAGAGGCGGCCGGCCCGTGAGCGGCTTGGTGCGCAGAAAGACGAGTTCCCAGTCCGGCAGCTCGCGCAGCGTGCGCGCGACCGCGCGGGCCAGCGGCCGCTCGGCGGGGCGCCACTCGGCCACTATGAGCCGCCGCTTGCGAGCCGGATGGTGCAGCTTCAGATCGATGCCGAGCGGCACGACGTGGTAGTCGCCGGGGAAGCGCTCCGCCGCCGCCGCCGCCGTGTGGGGGGACGTGGCGACGAGCGCGTCCAGGCGACCGAGCAGTCGCAGGCGCTGGGAGCGCGCCGGCGGATACCCGAGCCGCTCCGCCGAGAGGAACGTGGCGACCGTGAGCGCACGTGCCTCGCGCAGCGCCAGGTAGGACAGGCTCGGAAGACCGGGCTCGAAGCCGTGTACGACGTCGAAGCGCCCGCGCTCGAGCGCCAGGGCGAGGTTCGCGCGCACCCCGACCGGCACCCCGAGCTGGCTCCGCCGCGAGATGGGCACGGCCGGCCCGAGTGCGATCACGTCCGCCGAGGCACCGTCCTGGAGCGCCCGGCGGCCCGCGACCAGGTCACGAGCCCGATTGGACGGCGCGAGCACCGTGACCTCGTGGCCGAGTGCCCGCAGCCCGTCCGCGAGGCCGGCGACGTGCTCGTTGACGTCGTGTGGCTGTGACCACGCAAACGGCGTCACGAGGCATACCCGGAGGCCCATCACGGCGAGTCTAGTCCCCGCCCAGCCGACCTTCCGGCGCCCCGTTGGCCGCTCTAGAGTCCGCCCGTGCAATCGCAGCGCGCGCTCGAGCGGCGGATCGTCTCGGTGCTCTTTGCCGACGTGGTCGGGTTCACATCGCTCTCGGAAGCGCTGGACGCCGAGGACGTGGCCGCCGTTCAGGACGCATACTTCGCCGCCGTCAGGGAAACGGTCGGCCGCTACGGAGGGCGGACGGAGAAGTTCATCGGCGACGCCGCCGTCGCCGTCTTCGGGATCCCGCGCACCCGCGAGGACGATGCGGAGCGAGCCGTCCGCACGGGTCTGGCGCTCGTCGGCGCGGTCGAGCAACTCGCAGCGCGGCTGGGCCTGGAGGACGATGCCGAGCTGCGACTGCGCGTCGGCGTCAACACCGGAGAGGTCGTCTACGGAGAGACAGATTCCGACCGCGGGCCCGTCACGGGTGACACGGTCAACGTGGCCGCACGCCTGCAGGCGGCGGCCCGGCCCGGCGGTGTGCTCGTCGGAGAGGCGACCGCGCTCGCCGTAGAGCAGGCGGTCGAGCTCGAGAGTGCCGGCGCGCTCGCCCTGAAAGGCAAGGCCGCGGCGGTTCGCGCCTGGCACGTGGCCGCCCTACGGCCGGAGAGCTCGCGGGAACACGCGATGGGGCGGTTGCGCGCGCCGATGCTCGGGCGACAGCGGGAGCTCGCTCTTCTCGAGGAAACTGCCGCACGCTCGATGCGGCGCGTCGTCGTCGCTCCGCCGGGCGTGGGGAAGACTCGACTCGTCGACGAGCTCGCGACTCGCTTGGCCGACGACGTGCTGGTCCTACGCGCGCGGCTCAGGCCGGATGTGCTGGCGCCGTACGACGCGATCGCCCAGCTCCTCCTGGGCGGACTCGTCGCGGCGGGTCTGGCAGCCCCCGTCGAGGAGCAGGACGCCTCCCGCGTGCTGGCCGAGCGGCTGGCCGCTGCCGGCGCCTCGGCCGGACGCGCGGCGGTCGTCGTGGACGCGGCCATCGGAGAGCTCTGGCCCCGGGCCGCGGATCCACAGGTCGGGGCAACGGTCGATCGAGAGGCCGTCTTCGCCGCGTGGCTGGAGGCCTTCGACGCCCTCGCGGGCGCTCGGAGAACGCTCTGGGTCGTCGAGGACGCCCACTGGGCCGGCGGCGACCTGCTCGCCTTCCTGGCGCAGGCGACCGGCCGGGCCGTCGTCGTGACGGCTCGCCCGGCGCTCCTCGAACGGACGCCGGAGCTCGTCGCAGGCAGCGAACCGGAGGCGTTGCTCGAGCTCCCACCGCTGTCAGCGCAGGACACGCGCGCACTCGTGGAGGCGCTCGTCGGAGACGCACTCGGCGACGAGCTTGTTGCCCGGGTGGCGGAGACCTCGGACGGGAATCCGCTGTTCGTCGAGGAGCTGCTCCGTACCTGGGCGAGCAGCGGGCTCCTGGCACGGGACGAGAGCGGCTGGCGTCTGACGGCGGACGGTGCAGAGCTCGTCGTCCCGACAACGGTGCAGACGGTGTACGCAGCCCAGCTCGACGACTTGCCCGCCTCCGCACGACTCGACCGTCCGGCGCGCGTCGGTGCCGGGCCGGAGGTTCCCGGTGGCGGCGCTCGAGCCGCTTGGCGTGGTCGACGGCGAGGAAGGGGTCAGAATCCTCAGCCGTCGCGGCATCGTGGAGGGGCCACACCTGGATGCGGCGCTGGGCTCGACGTATGCCTTCCGGCATGCACTGCTCCGCGACGCGGGCTACGCGAGTCTCGCCCGTGCCGAAAGGGCGTGGTTGCACGTCTGCCTCGCCCAGTGGCTCGTGTCGCTTGCCCACGGGCGCCGCGGACAACTTGCCGAGCTGATCGGGCGCCACTACGCGGCGGCTCTGGAGAACGCGCCGCGTCTCGTGTCCGAGCTCGCCCCGGGGGTCGGCCGTTCGGACGCGGCACTGGCTGCTGCGAGCTGGTTCGAGTTGGGCGCGGAGGCGGCACTGGAGCTCTCGGCCCACGAGACCGCCTGCACGCTCCTGCGCCGATCGCTTGCGCATACGGCGGAGGCTACGCTCGACGAAGCGCGGCGCCGGCGGCGGCTGGGCGAGACGATTGCGCTCAGCGCCGACATGGAGGAGGGCGCAGCCGAGCTCGAGCGAGCGCGTGAGCTGTCTCGTGCGCTGCTCTCGGACGATGAACGGCGGGTCGATGCTCGTCGCGAGTACGCGGCCGCGACCGGGGCGCTCGGCTGGGTGTTCAACCAGCAGGTGCTCTTCGACAGGGCGCGTGACCTGGCCGAGGAGGGTCTCGCGGAGGTCGGCGCAGGGGAAGACGCCGAGACCGCCCGGCTGCTCATGCTGCGCGCATACGCGGTCGGGTACGGCACCGACGGCATCGAGGAGCCGCTCGTCGACCTGCGCCGCGCGGTCTCGCTTGCGCGAAGAGCGGGCGCGGCCGACGTGGAGCTCGAGGCTCAGCTCCTGACCTCGCGTTGGGAGGTGGACATCGGGCTGGCGCCCATCGAAGACCTGCGCCGTGTGCAGGAGCTCTGCCTTGCTCGAGGCCGCTGGGCGCACGCTGCGAACGCGATGCGTGCGGAGGCTCTGGTGCTCGCCGAGACGCGGGCGGACGAGGCCGCCGCTGCTCTCGACCGCGCCGAGGAGCTGTGCCGGTCACGCGGCTTGTCGGAGGAGCTGGCCTGGATCGACTACTCGCGGACGGAGCTCGGGCTGCTGTACGGCGACTGGGACGGTGCCGTCGCGCGGGGGAGCGCGCCGTCGAGGTGGCGGAGCGGAACGGTTATCGCCGCGCGGCGATTCGTAGCTGGTACGCGCTCCTCCCCATCGCGTTGGCGCGGCGCGACGAGGCGCTGCTAAGGCGAGGGTACGCCTTCTCGGAACGGTTCCGGCCGCACTTTCCGGCGGTCCCAGCGCCATGGGCTCGCATCATGTCCACCGCAGCCGACCTCCGTTTCGGCGCCTACGGTTTCCCGCGGACCGCCCCGTACCAGCCCGATGACGAGGCGGCCCTACCGGCCTTCGACGAGGCGGGCGGGGTGCCGAGCTGGTACGAGGCGGTCGCGGTCGTGCTGGGCAGCTGGCTGCGTGCGGGCGAGCTCGGACGCGTCCAAGCTGCGCTCGACCGGGCCGCAGCGGCGACGGCGGAGTTCCCCGGCCGGTTTCCTGTGGGCGAGGGAGTCCAGGCGTTGCTGCGGGCTCGGCTGCTCGCAGCGCTGGGCGATGGTGCCGCAGGCTCGACGCTCGAGCGGGCGACCGCCGCACTCCGCTACGCCGGCGCTCCGGCATGGACCGCGCGCGCGTTGCGGATGTGCGAGGAGCTCGGCGACGGCACGCAGGCCGACGTGGCCGAAGCGGCAGCGCTCGAGGCTGGGCTCGGCATCCCAACGGAAGCCTGAGCCTGAGCCTGAGCCTGAGGCAGCCCTTCGGCGAGGCTCAGACGTGAAGGCGCGCCTCGGATCGGTGCTGCCCGAAGATCAGCCGCCGCAGGAGCGGGACGAGCAGGAAGCCGCCGACGGTCAGGATCCCCAGCGAGCCGAGCGTCTTCAGCCAGCCGTCGGAGTCAGTCTCGCTCCAGACGAGGCCGGTCGCCACCACGGCAAAGAGGGCGGAGGAAAGAGCGATTGCGCCCGTGCCCACCGGGCGTAGCCGGCCTGCGACGTGCGCTGTTCCCGCGGTGAGCAGCGTGGCTAGCGCCCACGCGAAGGAGATCGGCACCAGCTTCGTCCAGCTCGTGTCGTCGAAGCCGCCCTTCCAGATGCCGAGCAGGAAGAGAACGACCTCGACGGCGGCAGCGACCAGGAAGAGTCCGCCCAGCACCTGGAGCCCGGGCCGCTCCAGCAGCTCGAGCGCCGATACGGCGATGCCGCCGCAGAGCAGCACCGCCAGAAGCGTCGCGATTGTGCGCGCGTTCGCGTTCCCCCGGATCGCCGCTCAGGACGATCGCGAGCGCGGCGACCGTCGCCACGGCAACCGCCGCCGCGGCGGCCAGCCAGACGGCGCGCAGGCGCTGGGACGTCATGCCTTCGCCACTGCCTTCGCCGGCTTGCGGGCGTTGTCGCGGATGAACTGCTCGACCGCCTCGTAGGCCTCGTCGTCGGCGATCTGCTTGGGCGGCGACTTCATCAGGTACGCGCTGGGCGCCTCCAGGGCTCCCGACAGCCCGTTGTTCAGCGCCAGCTTCGCGAGGCGCACGGCGTCGATGACGATGCCGGCGGAGTTGGGGGAGTCCCAGACCTCGAGCTTGAGCTCGATGTTGAGGGGCACGTCGCCGAAGCTCGTTCCTTCCATGCGGATGTACGCCCACTTGCGGTCGGTCAGCCAGGGCACGTAGTCCGACGGTCCAACGTGGACGTTCCTCTCGCCCATGTCGTAGTCGAGCATCGACGTGACCGCGTTCGTCTTGGAGATCTTCTTGGACTCGAGCCGGTCGCGCTCGAGCATGTTCAAGAAGTCCGAGTTGCCGCCGACGTTGAGTTGCATCGTGCGGTCGAGGTGCACGCCGCGCTCGCGGAAGAGGCTCGTGAGCACGCGGTGCGTGATCGTCGCGCCGACCTGCGACTTGATGTCGTCGCCGATGATCGGCAGACCGCGCTCCTCGAACACCCGCCCGAAGTAGCCGCCCTTGGCGATAAAGACCGGCATGCAATTCACCATCGCGCAGCCCGCGTTCAGGATTTGCTCGGTGTACCACTTGGTCGCCTCCTCGGAGCCGACCGGGAGGTAGTTGACGACGACGTCGGTACCCGTCTCCCTGAGGATCCCGACCACGTCGTCGGTGTCGCCCGGCGCCTTGATGACGACCTCCGAGAGGAACTTGCCGATGCCGTCGTGCGTCATCCCGCGCGAGACCGTCACGCCGGTCTTGGGAACCTCCGCGAACCGGTACGTGTCGTTCGGATGCGCCCAGATCGCGTCGGCGAGATCCTTGCCGACCTTGTCTGCCGTGACGTCGAAGGCGGCGGTAAATTCGATGTCGCGGATGTGGTAGCCGCCGAGATCGACGTGCATGAGGCCTGGCACGAACTCGTCCGCGGGGGCGTCCTTGTAGTACTCGACGCCCTGGAGCAGGGAGTTCGCGCAGTTGCCGACGCCGATGATGGCGACTCGCACCTTCTCGTCTGAGCGGCGGCGGCCGTGGCGGCTGCCGTTCGTCTGTGCCATGGGTTCCTTTCCTTCGGTGCCGCCGAGGCGCTCGGCGAGCGTCTCGACGATCAGGTCGTTGGTCGTCCGCCGGCCCTCGGCGGCGCGGCGGTTCAGCTTCTCCTTGAGCTCGCGGGGCATGCGGAGCAGCACGTCGCCGGTGGAACGCGGCGTCGCGCCGCGGCGCGCGCTCGGACGGAAGGGCACGGCATAGCGCGCGGCGAGGATCCCCACCGCTACGTCGTTCAGGTTCGTCCCGCGGCTGGTCACCTCGTCCGCGAGACGCCGCTTGAGCGCCTCGGGGAGGCGTACGAGGACGCCGGTGCGCTTGGCTGCCACGACGCGGACAGTAGCACAAAGCTGCTATGCGCTAGCACTTGAGTGCTATCGGAACCTTCGGAATAGAGGTCAGACCCCTAGACCGGGTCAGGTTTAACGAGTGTGTGGCCGAAAGATCGACAAGTTCGGTCCGTGGGCGGGCGCCCGGGGTCCCGCGCTCGCCTACCCGGGCCGCTTCGCCTCGAGCAGGCACTGACTCACGACGTCGTCGGATGAGCCGGGACCGCGCACGACCACGTTGCCTCGCACGCTCGTCTCCGGGGAGCCGCCTGCGAGCTTCACCGCGGCGTCGTGGCTCGCCGCGAACGTCAGCGTGACGTAGGCCCGACCTTTCGTCTCGCCGGACGGATAGACGACGAGCTCTCGCGCCCCGCCGTCCGCTCGGGGAGCGCTTGTGCCGTAGACCGCCTGCTCGAAGCAGCTCCGCGCCGGCGCTAGGTCGAAGAGCTCGTCGGCGTTCGACTTCCCGCTGCCCCCGCATCCGGCGAGAAGCGCGACGGCCGCGAGCACGGCCCAGCGCGCGAAAAAGCTCGCCTTCACTCGTGAGAGGAGAGCTGCCGGCGAACGCTCAGAACGCGCTGTAGCACGGTGATCCAAGCCGTCGCCGTGAGCACGTAGATCGCCCACTGGAGCGACACCCAGGGTGCCAGAACCAGCCCGGCCGAGATGACAACGACCCGCTCTGCCCGCGAACCGATGCCGACGTCTCCGCGCAGGCCGAGCGCCTCCGCGCGCGCCCGTGTGTAGCTGACGAGAAACGACCCGGTGAGCGCAGCGATGGTGCACGCCAGAGCGAGCTCGTTGCCGTCGCGCATGAGTACGAGAGCGATTGCGCCGAGCATGAACGCTTCGCTGACCCGGTCCGTGGTCGAGTCCACGAAGCCGCCGAAGGGCGACGCCGTGCCGCTCCGGCGGGCCAGCGCCCCGTCGAGGATGTCCAGGACCGAGCCGACGATGAAAAGCGTCGCGCCGATCCAGAAGGCGGCGAGCTCCTGCCGGTACTCGAAGTACACGACGACGGAGGCGACGGCGCAGAGCAGAACCCCCGCAGCCGTGAGCGCATTGGGTGACACCCGCGTGCGCTCGAGGCCCGCGACAGCAGTCGACGCCATACGCCGGACGCCGTCGATGTAGAAGCGCTGCAGACCCACGGCGTGGCTGCGCGCCATGCGTGGCTACGCGCGCGCGGTCGCGAGCCGGCGGCGAAGCGGCCGCCGGTACACGACCGCTGCGGCGACCATCGCGACGGCCACGCCTGCCACGATGTCCAGCCAGAAGTGGTTGCCGGTCGCCATCACGACGACCCACACCCACACCGGCCACGCGAGCCAGACCGCCTTGAGGAGCCGGTTTCGCACGAGCGACGCCATCACGATGCCGAGCACCAGGGCATCGGCCGCGTGCAGACTCGGGATCGCCGCGTAGGGGTTCGACGCGAGCTCGACGACCGCGCTTCCGTGCGTGATCCCGCCGAAGCCCGCCAGCGAGTCGGCGAAGCCGACCTCCGGGAACATGCGGGGTGGCGCCGTGGGGAGGAACACGTAGCCGAAGAGCCCGATCACGTTCGCCAGCATGATCGTGTTGCGGAGGCGGTAGAACGCCTCGTTCCGCCGCAGGTACACCCACAGCAGGCTGAGGCCGAGCACGGTGAACTGCGAGCCCCAGTACGTCCACGAGGCGAGTCCCATCAGGACCTCAGAGGAGTGGAGGATGCGCTGGAGGTCGACTTCGAAGAGGGAGTGCGCGTAACGCTCGAGATCGATCACCGCGCGACCGTTTGCGAACGCCTTGTCCGGGTCGCGGTCGGCGATGCCGCGCGCCACCTGGTAGGCGAGCAGGAATCCGAACCAGAGGCAGATCTGGAAGCCGAGGTCAGCCCACCCGCGCGGCAGGAGGCGACGTTCGATCGTGGCGGCGGATGCGGTCATCGTGGCTCCGGGGGCCTCCGAGAGGCTCGCAGATTGTAAACCGGGCAGTCGCCGACGGGCATAGTGGAGGCGTGGTTCGCCGTTTTGCCGCCCTACCCCTGCTCGCGCTGGCACTCGCGGCCTGCTCGGGAAACGAAGACGAGAAACCGGAAGCGAGGAGCACGACGGCGTCTCCGCAGAGTACGCTCGCTGCGAGGCCCCCGACGGGACCAGAGCGCGAATGGGCGGAGCTCGTCGGCCAGTGGGCGCTCCAGTTCGGCGGCGACCTGAACGCGGTCAGCGTGAACAACTGCGTTGAGTCGCTCGACGTCGAGGTCGGCCCCGCACCCACCGGCAGAGTCGCAGACCTCGAGGGGCTCGCGCTCGACGTCTGCCGTGCCTACCGGCGGCTGGCCGGCGCGCGCGGCGCCGAGCGCGAGGCCGCGCAAGACACGGCGCATGCCGCCGAGCAGCAGCTCAATGAGCGCCTCTTCTCGTTCGAGTTCACCGCCGGCCCCAACCGGCCCTTGCCCGTCAAGGGCGGGCTGACCGGAGAGAGCCGCATCGAGCCGCGCCTCACGCGCGCGCTCCAAGAGCTCGTCGGCGAGGGCGCCGAGGCGCGCTGCTGGTCGGACGGCGACTGGCAGGTGGTGGCCACCCACAACCCGTACGGCGCGGGCGAAGTGGGGGGCTTCGTCGAGTCGGGCGGCAAGATCCAACTCGCCCCCGCCGTCTGCAAGCCCCTGGTCGCGTACCTCTACGGGGACCGGGACGACGACGACGACGATCTCGTCTGGTCGCTGGTCGTCTTCGCACACGAGGCGCGGCACGCGGCCGGGGAGGACGAGGAGGACAAGGCCGAGTGCTACGCGATGCAGGACGCCCGTCGGCTCGGCCGCCTGATCGGGCTGGCGGGAAAGACGGCGGACACGATCGCCGAACGCTACTGGCGCGAGCGCTATCCGCTGAATGAGTTTCCCTACAGGTCCGAGGAGTGCCGCGACGGCGGCGCCCTCGACCTCCACCCGGACAGCCGAATCTGGCCGTAGGAACGTGGGGAGGGGGCAAGGGGAACCGCAAGGTTCCCCAAAAAGCGGCTACCGGTGAGACCACTCCAAGCGACGCCGGAGCCGGGCTTGTCCCGGCGGGAGGCGAACGAAACAACCAGGCAACGCGGGAACCAGCGCGCGAGCCGCCGGCTCCGCCAACATCGGAACCCAAGCCGATGCCCGCAAGGAGGGGGCAAACGGGGGAACCGGGGGTTCCCCCGGTTCGGTTAGCCGCCGATCTGGGACATCGAGCGCGACGCGCGGACGAAGCCCGGCTCGTTGATCTTGTGCTTCAGCTCCTTGTGGCGGACGGCCCAACGCACCAGCTCGGCGATCTCCGCGTCGGACGCGCCCTCGCGCAGCGGCGTCTTGAGATCCCACTCGCGCCGCGAGAACAGGCACGTGCGCAGCTGGCCGTCCGCGGTCAGGCGGATGCGGTCGCAGGTCGAGCAGAACGGCTCTGACACGGGGTTGACGAACCCGATCTCGCCGGCGCCGTCGGCGAAGCGGAAGCGGCGGGCGGTGGAGGACGGCTTCGCGGGAATCTCCACGAGCGGCCAGCGCTCCTCGATCAGCGCGCGAATCTCGTCTCCGGCCAGGACGTCGTCGCCGCGCCAGGCGCGGTCGGCATCGAGCGGCATGAACTCGATGAAGCGCACGACGTACGGCTTGCGGCGCGCGAGCTCGGCGAACGCCGGCACCTCCTGCTCGGTGAAGCCACGGATGGCGACGCAGTTGACCTTGATCGGGCTCAGCTCCGGGTAGGCCTCGGCGGCCGCGAGCCCCGCGAGGACGCGATCGAGCGCGTCGCGGCGCGTGATCTCGGCGAAACGCACGTGCGAGAGCGAGTCCAGCGAGACGTTGACGCGGCGGAGGCCGGCCTCGACGAGCGGCCCCGCGAACCGGTCGAGCAGCACGCCGTTCGTCGTCAGCGAGAGGTCGCGGACTCCGGGGATCGGAGCCAGCATGCCGACGAGCGCCGGCAGATCCTTGCGCGCGAGCGGCTCGCCGCCGGTCAGCCGGACCTCGTCGACGCCCATCGCGGCCAGCACCCGCACGACGCGCGTCAGCTCCTCGAACGTCAGGAGCTCGTCGCGACCGAGCCATTCGAGCCCCTCGGCCGGCATGCAGTAGCGGCAGCGGAAGTTGCACTTGTCCGTGACCGAGACCCGCACACTGCGAATTTCTCGGCCCCACGAATCGCGCAGCGGCTCCACGCCGTGAGGGTATCGCAGCAGGCTCGTCGGCCCTCGCCCGTCAGCGAGGCGCAGGCGCGATCGGGATCGGCTTGTCGGCCCGGTGAGTGCCCGGATTTATTCCGACGACGGTGCCACTCTGGCCGTCGCGGCCGTTTGAGCAGCCAGAACCGTCCGAAGCCACCGAACCGAAGCCGAGTGTGGCACGAGGCTGTCCGCGGACACGCGCGAGTTGGGTGACGCGGTTCGTGGCGGCGTCGACATGTCGAATCCGTGCGTCGCACTGATCGTTCATCCAGACGCCCAGGAGGCCTACGGTCAAGAACTGGTCGCATTCCAGCTGGATGGGGCGCGTTCGACTCGGATAGACTCGCATGACGCGACGCGGTCCGAACGGTCCGCTGACCGGACCTCGACGCGAAACCACGACGGCCCAGACTCCGCTGGGGCCTGCGGCGAGCTGCCAGACGCGCCCGGGGAGGCGGATCCGCAACGGTTCGGGTCGTAGCGCAGAATGCTGTCCCGGTCGCCGCCGCTCACCCAGACGGCGCCCGCGCCGACCTCGACCGACGTGGGCCAGGTTCCTCTCGACGGGAAGATTTGCCGGACGCGGCCTGTGCGCGGGTTGATGCGCACGAGTCCGCCGCCCTCCCCCGCAGCCGCCCAGACCCAGCCAAAGCCCGCGGCGAGGTCGTGCACGGACCAGCCGCCCACTCGGATCGGCGGTCCCACGCGCCGCGTCGCCGGATCGATCCTCCGCAGGGTTCCGTTGCCGAGCCCGACCCAGACGGCGCCGGCCCCGACCGCGATCGTCGTCGGGCCGTCGCCCTTCGCGCCGGCGCTCGAGGCGAGGATCGCCGCGAGCATGGAGGAGGCGAAGATCACGCGCCACACGTCCGGTCTACGCACCCGCGGCGCAGAGGGGTCCGCCGGCAGTGAGGTTTCGTGCGAAACGGCGGACGGAATCATGTGCCACGAAGCGCGTTCCCGAAAGGAGGACCAGATGGGCGAGTGGAAGGACAAGGTCGAAGGCAAGGCCAAGGAAACCGAAGGCGAGCTGACCGGCGACGAGGCCCGCGAGAAGCAGGGCGAGGCCGAGCAGAAGTGGGGCGAGGCCAAGGGCAAGGTGGAAGACGCCAAGGACGAGGTCAAGGACCGGCTTTAGCCGTCCTGCGATGACCCCGCAAGACGAGAAGAACGGCGCGGGAGAGCGCCAGGGCGACGAGGTGAGTCGCGAAGGCCGGCGCGAGAGTGCGCCGAACCCGACCCAGGAACGGATCGACAGCGAAGGCCCCGACGAGCGGCCCGCCGACGCCTCCTGGGACGAGGATCGCTGGGGCAGGACCGCCGGACCGACCAAGGACGACGGCAGCTCGGAGACGAGCTAGCGGGAGACCACGCGGACGATCGCATCCGCGAGGCGCTCCGCCGCACCCGCGGCGTACCCCAGGAACAGCGACGGCTCGGTCAGCTCAACCTCGAGCACGACCGGGCCGTCGCTCGTTGGTAGCAAGTCCACACGCGCGTAGAGGAGCGAGGTGGCGTCGAACGGCAGCGCGGCGACAGCGCGCTGGCCCGCGGCGAGCTCCTCGCCTGACGGCTCGCGCGCATCGATCGTCTCCTCGAGGTAGAGGTCTTCGCCGGGCGGCTGCTCGTCGGCGAGGAGCGCCGCCTTGCGGACGGTGTGCGAATAGCGCCCGCCGAGGTAGATCAGCGCCGTCTCACCCTCCGCGTCGACGCCGCCGACGTAAGGCTGGACCATGGTCGTACGCCCCATGCCCTGAAGGCGCTCGACATGCTCGGCGGTTTGCACCGGGTCCGAGTGGCTCGCCGTGTGCCGAGAGCCCGCCGAGACCGCCGGTTTGACGACGACGCGTCCGGATGGCGGCGAGAACGGTTCGCCCGGCTCGACGAACTGCGTCGGCACCACCGGCACACCCGCGTCCGCGAGCTCCGCGAGGTAGCGCTTGTCGGTGTTCCAGCGCAAAACGTCGGGCGGGTTCAGCACGCGCGGCAGGGCAGCCGCCCACGCCAGGAACGTATCGCGGCGCTCCGGGTAGTCCCACGTCGAGCGCACGACGACGAGGTCGAAGCGGCTCCAGTCCTCGTCCGGCGAGTCCCAGACCGCCGAGACCGCAGTGATGCCGTGGTCGACGAGCGCGGCGACGAGCGCCGGAGCCTCGTCGTCGCCCTCCGGCACCTCGGCGCAGGTCGCAAGGGCGACGACCGGCATGCGAGCGGTGCTCAGCGCCGTGCGAAGAAGTTGACCAGGGCTATGCCTGCCCACGCCACGGCAATGCCGGGTAGGCCTTCCGCGCCCGCTGCGATGGCCGTGGTCGGGATTCCGCACCCCAGCGAGACGAGGGCGACCACGAAGGACATGCCCCGCTCGTCCTCGCTCTTGCCGCGCTGCGCCAGGTCACGCTTGATGCGCTGCGCGAGTTGACGCTCGACGCGCTCGACGAAAGCGTCGACGACCTGCGGCTCGAGCTCGGCGCCCAGCTCCGCGCGTGCGGCGAGCGCCGCCGCGGCTTCCTCTCGGTAACGAG
>JBHEMZ010000118.1:0-61198 GCA_046262315.1 Gaiellaceae bacterium | reverse complement strand
AACGTGGCCGCGCGCCTGGAGCAGGCCGCGGCCCCAGGCGAGATCCTGATCGGCGAGGCGACCTATCGGCTCGTGCGGGACGCCGTCCAGGTAGAAGAGCTCGAGCCGCTCGCGCTCAAGGGCAAGACGGGAGGCATCCAGGCGTTCAGACTCCTCGAGGTCTCGCCGGGCGCGGCCGGGCACCGCAGGCGGCTCGACTCGCCGATGGTGGGGCGCGAGCACGAGCAGATGGCGCTGCGCCAGGCATTCGACCGCACCGTCCAGGATCGGACGTGCCACCTCTTCACCATCCTCGGCCCCGCCGGCGTCGGCAAGTCGCGGCTCGTCTCCGAGCTCGTCGGCGAGATCGACGGCCGGGCGCGCGTACTCAGCGGTCGCTGTCTTTCCTACGGCGACGGGATCACGTTCTGGCCGCTCGCGGAGCTGGTCGCGGAGCTCGGGGACGACCCCGTCGAGGTCGTGCGCGCGGCACTTCCGCACGCCAAGGATGCGGATCGCGTCGCCGAGCTCATTGCGAGCGCCGTCGGCGCAGGTGCGCCGAGCGGCAGTAGCGAGGAGATCTCCTGGGCGGCCCGCAGGCTGCTCGAGGAGCTCGCCCGCGAGCGACCGCTCGTGGTGGTGTTCGACGACTGCCACTGGGCGGAGCCCACGTTCCTCGACCTCGTCGACCACCTGTCCGACTGGGCGCGCGAGTCGCCGATCCTGCTGCTCTGCATGGCACGGCCCGAGCTGCTCGACCTGCGTCCGGGCTGGAGCGGCGGCAAGCTGAACGCCACCTCGGTACTACTCGAGCCGCTCGGGGAGGACGACTCGGCGCTGCTCGTGGAGAACCTGCTCGGCCAGGCGGAGCTGCCGGACGCCGTCGGGCGGCGGATCGCGGCGGCGGCGGAGGGCAACCCGCTCTTCGTCGAGGAGATGGTGGCGATGCTGATCGACGAGGGCACGCTCGAGCGCCGGAACGGCGGCTGGATCGTGGCCGGCGATCTGTCCGAGTCCACGGTGCCGCCGTCGATCCAGGCGCTGCTCGCGGCGCGCCTCGACCGGCTTCCCGCGGACGAGCGAGCCGTGATCGAGGGGGCATCCGTCGAGGGCAAGATCTTCCACCGCGCAGCCGTGGCGGAGCTCTCGCCGGAGGATTTGAGACTCCGCCTTTCGCCGCTCCTCCAGGCGCTCCTACGCAAGGAGTTCATCCGGCCGGACCAGGGACTCTTCGCGGGGCACGAGGCGTTCCGCTTCCGGCACCTGCTGCTCCGCGACGCCGCCTATGACGCGCTGCCGAAGCAAGCACGGGCCGAGTTGCACGGCCGCTTCGCCGCGTGGCTCGAGGAAGCGGCAGGCGAGCGCGCGGGGGAAGTCGAGGAGATCCTCGGCTACCACCTCGAGCAGGCCTACCGCTACTTCGGCCAGCTCGGGCAGCTGGACGAGGCTGCCGAACAGGTCGGCGCCCGTGCGGCGGAGCGGCTCGGCTCGGCCGGCCGCCGCGCGCTTGCCCGCGACGACATGACTGCGGCGGCCAATCTGATCTCACGTGCGCTCGAGCTGCTCCCCGCGGCAAGTCGGGCGCGACTCGCCCTTCTGCCAGAGCTCGGGGAAGCCCTGACCGCGCTGGGCGAGCTCGAGCGCGCGGGACGGACGCTGGACGACGCGATCGAGAGCGCGCAGCGGACCGGCGACCGCCGGATCGAGATGAGGGGGCGCGTCGTCCGTACCGAGCTCGACATCACCCTTGGGGGCTCGATGGTAGAGGGTCTCGCGACAGCGGAGGCCGCGACCCGGACGTTCGAGGAGCTCGGCGACGACGTCGGGCTCGCGAAGGCCTGGGGGCAGATCCTCAAGCTGCGCTTCTTCCTGGGCCGCGCCGCCGAGGCGCAAGAAGCGGCGCCGCGCGCACTCGAGCATGCGCGGCGAGCCGGAGCCCGACGCGAGGAGTCCGAGGCCCAGGCCTGGTTCCTCAGCACGTGCCTGCATGGTCCCATGCCCGTCACGGAGGGGCTGCGACACGTCGAAGAGGTGCTGGCCGACCGGCACGCCCCGGGCTTCACACGGTCGTTCGCGCTGTATGCAAAAGCCGGGTTCATCGCGATGCTGGGACGCTTCGACGAGGCGCGGGCGGTGCAGCGTGCGTCCATGACGATCGCGGACGAGCTCGGACTGAAGGTCGTGGCGGGCTCCGCGGGCGGAGGGTTTGCGGAGATCGAGCTCCTGGCCGGCGATCCTGCTGCGGCGGAGCAGGTGGCCCGCCCGGCCTTCGAGACGCTCCAGGCCATGGGCGACCGCGGCTTCCTCAGCTTCCTGGCCGCCTGCCTGGCCGAAGCGGCCTACCAGCAACGACGGTACGACGAGGCGGAAAAGCTGTGCGGGATCGTCGAGGAGACAGGCGCGGGCGACGACATGCTCGCCCAGGTCGACCAGCGCCGGCTGCGCGGCAAGTTGCTCGCCCGTAGCGGCCGACTCGACGAGGGAGAGGCGCTGGTGCGCGACGCGCTCTCGATCATCGAGCGGTGCGACTACGTCAACGTCCATGCGCGCGTGCTCGAGGACCTGGCCGAGGTGCTGGGGCTCGCCGGTCGCGCCGGCGAGACGACGGCCGCGCTGGAGCAGGCGCTGGACCTCTACGAGCGCAAGGAGAACGCCGTCTCGGCCGAGCGCCTGCGCCGCCGCCTCGCGGGATAGGAATCGTCCCCGCTTGGGGCAGTGTGTGTGCTCGTCCGCCCGCCGCCCGCCGCCCGCCGATTAGTGGCTCAGAGCCACTAATCCGAAGGCTGTCCCCTGTGTCTCGCCAGACGTTGTCGCGGGCGCGCGCCGCCCGTTACAGAAACTGTCCCTGTGACACACCCGTTACAGGGACTGTCCCTGAGACATGCCCGCTACAGGACAGTCCCTGTGACACGCCCGTCAAAGAGTCCAGGCGCCGTTCTCCTGCACGACCTCGCCGTCGAGCTCGATGCGGCCACCGTTCCGCAGGTCCTTGACGATGTCCCAGTGGATCGAGCTTTCGTTCTGCCCGCCGACCTCGTGGATGCCGTTACCGAGCGCGAGGTGGATCGTGCCGTCGATCTTCTCGTCGAAGAGCGTGTTGCGCATATGGCGCGTAATGCCGGGGTTGCAGCCGATGCCGAGCTCGCCGAGCCGCCGGGCGCCGTCGTCGGCGTCGAGAGTCGAGATCAGGAAGTCCTCGTGCACCTCGGCGGAGGCTTCCACGACGCGGCCGTCCTCGAAGCGCAGGCGGATGCCCTGGCACTCGCGGCCCGCGTAGACGGCGGGGAACTCGGTGAAGGCGATCGTGCCCTTGGCCGAGTCCTCGACCGGCGAGGTGAAGAACTCGCCGCCGGGCAGATTGCGGCCGCCCGCGTCGATGCTCATCGTCCTGCCGGCGATCGAGAGTCGCAGGTCTGTGCCTCCGCCGGCGATCCGAACCTCGTCCGCCGCATCGAAGAGCTCGGCGTAGCGCCGCATCCGCTCACGCTCGGCATCCCAGTCGAGCAGCACGGCGCCGTAGAGGAAGTCGGCGAACTCCTCGGTCGCCATGCCGGCGTCCTGCGCCAGCGCCGGGGTCGGGTACTGGCCGCCGACCCACGGCACCTCGCCGCGGAAGACGCGCTCGATCGCCGGTCGCACGCCCGCCTGGAGCGCGTTCAGGCGCTCCTGGGGAAGCGCGCTCATGTTCCGTGTGTTCTCCGGCGCCTCGACGACGATCAGCGCGTCGACCTCCTCGAGCAACTTGGCCTCGAGCGGGGCCGGACTCTCGAGCAGCTTCATCGGTGCCTCGCGCGCCCACCCCAGCGACCCGGCGAGACTGCCGTCGAAGCCGATCCGCAGGAGCACGTACGCACCGCGGCGCGCCACCTGCCTCGTGATCTCCTCGATCAGCGGGCGGCCGAGGAAGCCGCCGCCGACGAGCACCTGCCAGCCCGGCTGCACGTCGACGCAGGTCTCGACCATGATCCGGGCGTACTGCTCCACGCGTGGGTCACGCATGTCGGGTTTCCTCCTTCACGAGGGCGTTGAGACGTCGGGCGGCGCCGCGGAGTCTCCCGCATCGTCGTCGTCGGGCGTCATGGTCCGCGCCGCGTGGCTGACGCGTTCGGCGCGCAGGGTGACGAAGGCGAAGTAGACGGAGACGGCCGTCATGCCGGCAGCGATAACGAGAAAGAAGCGCTGTGGCCCGAGCGCTTCGATCAGCGGCCCGGCGGCCACGAGGCCGACCGGACCGGCGAGCACCACGAACGTGACCACGGCCGTCATCACCTTCGCGCGGAGCTCAGGCGGAGTGCGAATGGTCATGACGCCCAGCATCGGTGCGTTCCCGATCGGATTCCAGAACGACGACGCGGCGACGGCACCGACGACCCCCTGCGCCGGCAGCCCGAGCGAGAGCAGCCACCTGGGCAGCGCCGCCGCAACCGAGGAGACGGCGGCAAGGCGCAGCGGACGGAAGCGCGTCACGATGCGGTACGCGATCACGCTGCCGGCCACCGCGCCCAGCCCCGAAGCGGCATAGAAGGCACCGGCCACGCGCGAGCTGCGGTCGAACTCCTCGTACGCGAGCACCGGCAGGCCGGCGACGAACGCCTGCCCGAGCATGTTGGAGACCACGATCACCACGATCATCGGTCCGAGCACCGCGTCGTGGACGAAGAAGCGCAGCCCGGCGAGCATGTCGCCCCCGTCGCGTTCGGCCGCGGCCGCGCGCACCGCCGGAACGAACAAGGTGACGAGCGCGAAGGAGACGAGGAACGTGGCCGCATCGAGGTACAGCACGTTCGCCGCACCGATCGCTGCGATGAGGACTCCGGCGATCGCCGGCCCGAGGAACTGGTTGAGGCGCTGGGCGCCTTCGACGACCGCGTTAGCGCGCGCCACGGTCGTCTCATCCTCGCCGACGAGCTCCGGGAGGATCAGCCGCTGCGCGGAAAAGTACGGACCGCTGAAGACGCCCGTGAGCGCGACCAGGCTCACCAGCAGGGGAAACGAGAGTAGCCCGGCCTCGTGCAACAGGGGCACAGCCGCGACCAACGGGGCGCGCGCGAGGTCGCAGACCAGCATCGTCATGCGTGCCCCAAGCCTCGCCACGACCGTTCCGCTCGGAATCCCGAGCACGGCGATCGGTACGAGCTCCGCCGCGAGCACGATCCCCATGCGCGTGGGCGAGCCCGTCGTGACGAGCACGAACCACGGCAGTGCGAGGAAGGTCATCCAGGAGCCCAGCCCCGAGACGATCTCTGCGGTCAGCAGCCCGACGAGGCGACAGTCGCGGAGCATGGAGCGTCCGTTCACGCAGTCTCCCTTAGGGCGGCGAGCGGCACGGGGCCCGCCGCGAAGACACCGAGCGGCTGCGCGACGGTGAAGACGACCATGGCGGTCGTCATCACGCTCGCGCGCAGCACAGGCGGCACCCGTAGTGTCATCAACGCGTGGATGCTCGGGTTGACGAGCCCGTTCGCCACGCCGGACGCCGCCAGCGCCGCCGAGTACACGAGCGCCGAAAAGTCTCCGGTCAGGAGCCAGAGCGGCAACGCCTGGCCGAGCACGCATGCCGCGATGAGAGCGAGGCCCTGAACGCGCTCGAGCAACACGCGATACACAATCACGTTGCCGGCGAGAGCGCCGACCCCGAAGGATGCGAACAGCCAGCCCGCAACGCGCGGGTCGGCGTCGAACCTGGTCACCACGAGCACCGGAACGTTCACGAAGAAGGCCGTCCACGCGGCATCCCCCAGCGAGAAGACGGGAGTCCAGACCCGCAGCAGGCGGTCGCGGAGCAGGAAACGGATGCCCTCGGACACACCCCCGGCGCCGTCCTCCTCGACGAGCGGCGGGCGCCGCGGCACGAACGCCCAGACGAGCAGCACGGCGAGGCCATACGTCGCCGCGTCGGCGACCAGCACGGCCGGGGCGGACAGCGTCGCGATCAAGACGCCGGCTGCGAGCGGCCCGAGCAGCATGGTCGCGCGCGTCGCGCCCTGGAAGAGCGCGCTCGCGCGCCCGATCAGCGCCTCGTCCTCGCCGAGCAGCTCGGGCACGATGCTCTTCTGGGCCGCGAAGTAGGGAGCGCTGAGCGCGCCGAGCAGGGCGACGAGCGCGACCAGCACGCCGAACGACAGAGCGCCGGCCCAGTGCAGCAGCGGCACGCCCACCATGAGCACGCCGCGGGCGCCGTCGCACGCCAGCATCGTCCGCCTCGCGCCGTAGCGCCGCAGCAGCTTCCCGCCCGGCAGCGCGAGCACGCCGAGCCCGATCAGCTCTGCCCCGACGACGATGCTCATGCGCGTCGCCGAGCCTGTGGTCACGAGCACGAACCAGGGCAGGGCGAGCCACGTCATCTGCGAGCCGGCCGTCGAGACGACCTCGGCGGCGAGCAGCGCTACGACACGGCGGTCCCGCAACATCAGTCGGCCTCTTCGGGGAGCTCTCGCAGGGTGCGAAGCGGTGAGAAGAACGCGAAGAAGACGGCGAGGATCGCGCCGGCGGCGCCGACGAACACCGTCAGACGCAGGCCGATCAACTCGCCGAGAAGGCCGCCGACCAGCGCGCCGACCGGGCGCACCCCGTAGTTGATCGTGCGGTGGAAGCCGACGGCGCGCGCGCGGACGCGATGCGGCGTCAGCAACGCCTGGATGCTGTTCGAGTTGACGTCGAAGAGCATCACGCCGACGCTCGACAAGAACTCCCCCGCGAAGAGCAGCGCGATGACGAGCGGCTGCGGGCCGCCGGCGAACGCGAAGAGCACGAGCGGCGCGGGAAACACGACCGAGGCCAGCACGACCGTCGGTCCGTAGCCGATCCGGCGGCCGACCCGTGCCGCGATCACCGCGCCCACGAGCGCTCCGACTGCGCCCGCCGAGAAGACCGCGCCGATGAGCCCCGCGGAGAGCCCGAGCTCGTTCGCCAGGAAGAGCAGAACGACGGCGTGGAACACGAAGTTGAAGAAATTCAGCGTCGTCGCGGTCGCCAGCCCCGCGCGCAAAACCGGATGCGCGAGCAGGAAGCGCGCGCCGCCGGCGAGCCGGGTCCGCAGCGGCTCGGGGGCGCTCGCGTCGGGAGCGGGCTCAAGGGTCTGCAGCCTGCTCAGAAACGCGGCCGAGGCGAGAAAGGACACCGCGTCGGCTAGCAGCGCGACGGGGGCCGTAAGGACCTGCACGAGCACACCGCCGAGGGAAGGGCCGGCGACGTACGAGGCCGAACGGGTCGTCATCAGCTTGCTCTGCGCGTCCACGAGGCTCGCGCGCGGGACGACGACCACGAAGTACGACGAGTAGGCGAGGTCGAAGACGACCGTGAGCGCGCCGACCGCGAGCGCGACCGCGTACAGCTGGCCCATCGTCAGCGCGTCGAGCACGTAGGCGAGCGGCACCGTCGCGACGACGAGCGCGCGCGTCACGTCGGCGCCGATCATCAGGTCACGCCGACCCTCCCGGCGGTCGATCCAGACGCCGGCCCCGAGCGAGAGCACCAGGTGCGGCAACCACCCGGCCGCCGTGAGCACGCCCATCTCGGCCGCAGACGCGTCGAGCACGAGCACGCCGGTGAGCGGCAGCGCGAGCATCGTGACCTGGTCACCGAAGACCGAGATCGTCTGCCCGGCCCAGAGGCGCATGAAGTCGGCGTGCCGCCAGAGGCCGTGCGGACGCCTGATCGCCTGCGCGATCGCGCTCATCTCCCTCCTCTCTGTGCCGCGGTGTCGGCTGCCGGTTAGCGCTCGAGCTCGCCCGCGGCCGGTGCCGTCTCAGCAGGCCCGCGATCAGGCGGCCCGAGCGCCCGCGTGATGGCGATGTCGCCGCTCAGCGTCTGGACGCGCAACTCGACTGTGGGGCTTTCCCCCTCGGGGCGGGCGTCCTGGACGTCGAGCTCGGACGTCACGTCACCCGAGCGCGAGTTGGCGTCGATCCAGACGCGCGATCCTCGCCGGATGGCGATACTGACGTCGCCCGAGACCGAGTGCGCCGTCACCGTTCCCTGCTGGACAGCCTCGAGGGTCTGATCGCCCGAGACGGTGTTCACGCTGACAGAGCCACCGGCCTCGCGCAGCCTCACGTCGCCGGAGACCGAGTTCAGCGTCGCCTCGCCGATGGTCTGCTCACCGTGGACGTCGCCGGAGACCGAATTGACCTCCGCTGCACCCTGCACGCGCCCGAAACGGGCGTCGCCGCTCACGCAGTGGATGCGAACCGCGCCCTCCACGTCGCCGCAGGCGACGTCTCCCGACGTCGTCTCCACGTCGACCTGGCCGTAGCGGCCGCGCGCCTCGAGGTCGGCCGACTTCGATTTCAGCTCGAGATCGGCCCCGTGCGGGCAGGAGATGCGGACGCGCACCTGCGGGCTGCGTCCGAAGAGAAAACCAAAGCGCCCGCCGACCCCCTGCTCCAGGATCTCGACGACCAGCTCGCCGGCGCCGCCACCGCGCTCGCGCAGCTCAACGCGTGCCTCAGCGACGGCGGCCTCGGTCGCCTCGTCGTGCCGCAGGGGCTCGATGTCCACGCTGGTCTCGCTGCCGTCAAGCGTGACCAACTCGACCTCGCCGGCGGGGACACGCAGGCGCAGCTTCAGCGGCCCCGGCGTCTGGAAGGTCTGCATGCCGGCCCCTAGGCCCGGGCGGAGCCGACGCTCCGCCCGAGGGTGTCGACCAGCCAGAGATCGGCCGGCACGCCGGCGCGGGCGGCGGCCGCCTCGACGCCGCGCTTCAGCTCGACCGGGACGCGGACGCGCAGATCCGTCGTGTCCGCGGCGGGCGCCGGTGGGCGGCGCCCCCGCGACCGGTCTTCCAGCACCGCGTGCCCGAACAGCAGTGGTACGAACGTAGCCATGTGTTCCTCCTTCTCTTCAGCTCTCTGCGAAGCCGGTCAGCCGGTTGCGCGAGCGGCGCGCCGGCTGCGTGACGGTGCGGGCCAGCGCCCGGACGATCCATGTGTTCACGGAGACGCCCGCGGCCGCCGCGGCGACCTCGACCTGATCCTTCAGCGATTCCGACAGACGCAGCGTGATGCGCGCCGTGGCGCCGTCCTCGGTCGGTGCGTCCGCTGCGCGCGCGTCTTCCTCCACGAAGACGAGTTGAGGGTCGCGGCCGGCCAGACGCACCTCGACGTGGCCGTTCGGGATCTGGGCGTTCAGCTCGACGGCGGCCGCGGAAAAGGCGTCCACCAGCCTGAGTGCGAGCGATCCCTCCAGGACGACACTGATCCGCTCGGCCGCCTGCGCGGTGCGCTCGTCGCCGACGGCCGCGACCGCGGTCAGGTCGGAACGGAGCGCTTCGATGAACTGCGACAGCTGCACGACGGCACTATGACATCATTTCGATGTCGCTGTCAAATCTTTCTGCTGTCTCGTTGGCGCAGTTTCGACATCACGTCCGCCACGAACGCCTCGAGATCCTCCAGGGAGCCGTTATTCACGTAGCCGAAATCCGCGCGTTCAAGCTTCTCAGCGTCGGGAAGCTGTCGGGAGGCGCGGTCCTCCGGCACCGGCCGACCTCGGCGTGCGCGGAGCCTCGGTGAGGCAGTCAGGGCCACGACGGCGTCGAACTGGCCTTCCGCCCCGGCCTCATAGAGGAGCGGCACCTCCGTCACGCAGACCTCCGGCGGGTTCGGCAGGTCGCCGAGCTGCTCGCGCCACTGGAGGTACTCCTGGGAGACGAGCGGATGCAGCAGCGCCTCGAGCCACTCCAGCTGCGTGCGGTCGCGGAAGACGATGTCGGCGACGTTGCCCCGGTCGATTTCGCCGGTCGGGGCGAGGATCTTCGTCCCGAGCCGCTCGACGAGCGCGCGACGTACGGCGTTGTCCGTGCGCAGCAGATGGTGGACGATCTCGTCGCTCGCGACCGTGGCCGCACCGTGGCGAGCGAACGCACGCAACGCCTCGCTCTTGCCGGCGCCGATGCCGCCGGTGATAGCGACAGCTAGCGGCTTACGACTCGTCGTCGGCGGCCGCCGCGGCCTGCGATGCGGGCTGGGACTCAGGCTCGGCGGGGCTCGCGGGCGGAGCTTCGGGCTCGGGCGACTCGTCGGCTGCTTCGAGCGCGGCCTGAGGCCCAGGAGTCTCCTCGACCTCGGCGAGCTCCTCGGGTTCGGGCGACTCGTCGGCTGCTTCGAGCGCGGCCTGAGGCGCAGGAGCCTCGACCTCGGCGGGCTCTTCGGGCTCGTCCGGCTGGACGCTCGCCATCGGCTCGCCTTCGTCCACCGACGGCTGTGCCGCCTCGAGAGTCTGCTCGTCGGGCTCGGCCACAGCCGTCTCCTCGGGCGTTGCAGAGCTCAACGCAGCCTCCTCGGCCGCCGCGTCCTCGGCCGCGGGAGCGTCGTTCTCGCCGTGCGGGGCTATGGCGTCCTGGGCCGCTCCGCCGCCTGCGCCGAAAACGTCCTCGGACAGGTCGAGCTGCGGAGCTCCCCCACCGTCCGCGGTACGCACCGGCGCGCCCTCTTCCACCCGCTTGCGCGAGAGCGAGAGGCGGCGGCGCTCGGCGTCAACCTCGATGATCTTGACCTTGACGGTGTCGCCCTGCGAGACGACCTCGCGCGGGTTCTCGACGTGATGCTCGGCGAGCTCGGAGATATGGACGAGGCCCTCGACACCCGGCATGATCTCGACGAAGGCGCCGAACGTGACCACCTTGGTGACGCGACCCTCGACGACGTCGCCCTGGTTGTAGCTCTCGAGCACCTGCTGCCACGGGTCGGACTGTGTCTGCTTGAGGCCGAGCGAGATGCGCTGGCGGTCACGGTCGATGTCGAGCACCTTGACCTTGACCTCCTGGCCGATCTCGAGCACCTCCGACGGGTGGTTCACGTGCGTCCACGACAGCTCGGAGATGTGAATGAGGCCGTCCATGCCGTCGAGGTCGACGAACGCGCCGAAGTCGACGATGTTCGAGATGGTGCCCTCGACCACGGCGCCGGGCGACAGCCGGTCGAGAATGGCCTGGCGCTGCTCCTTGCGCTCGTCCTCGAGGACGGCGCGCCGGGACAGCACGACGTTGTTGCGCGAGCGGTTGAGCTCGATCACCTTGCAGCGGAGCTCCTTGCCCAGAAACTCATCGAGATCCTGCACGCGCCGGATGTCCACGAGCGACGCGGGCAGGAAGCCACGCACGCCGAGGTCGAGGATCAGGCCGCCTTTGACGACCTCGATCACGCGGCCGTCGACCGGTTCGCCGCTCTCCGCCGCCCGCTCGATGTTCTTCCAGGCGAGCTCGAAGCGCGCGCGCTTCTTGGACAAGATCAGGCGGCCCTCGGCGTCTTCCTTCGTCAGCACGAGGGCATCGATCTCGTCGCCGAGGTTCACCTCGTCCGCGGGGTTCACCGAGCGCCGGATGGAGAGCTCGGCGACCGGAATGACGCCCTCCGACTTGTAACCGATGTCCACGAGCACTTCGTCTTTGTCGACGCGCACCACGGTGCCGTGTACGACCTCCCCCTCGGTAATCGTGGGGAAGCTCGCGTCGTAGTTCGGGATCAGTTCACCGTTTTCGCCGGCAACCCAGACGTCAGGGTCGTCGACCTGCGCGGCGGGAGTATCGATGGTGTCATTGGCCATGGGGGCCGGTCAGTATAGCCCTGGGATTTGGCCCGGTTCGGGCGCGCTGGCCCGCACCGTACGCCTCACTGCGCCAAAATCGAGACAGATGGAGCGTGCGACGCGTCCCTCCGATCTGGCCTACGAGTGCTTCGCGGTCGGCGATCCCGCGCGGTCGGGCTACTGGATCGGCACCGACCGCAGCTCGCTCACCGACGTCAGACCACGGGCTGAGGCGCAGAGCCGGATCCTGCGCCTAGCGGAGCGACATTTCCTGCCACGCCCCGCGTGACAGCAACCGAGCCGCGCGCCGCGGCTCGGCGTCAGCTCTTCGCTTCGGCCCAGTCGTCGGCGACGCCGACGTCGACCGCGAGCGGCGGATCGAGCTCGTACGCGCCGCACATCTCCGCGCGAACCAGGTCGCGCACCGACCTCACTTCCTTCTCGGGCACCTCGAGCAGCAGCTCGTCGTGGACCTGGAGGACGAGGCGCGCGCTCCGGCCCTCGTCGCGCAGCCGGCGGTGGATCGCGACCATGGCCACCTTGATGATGTCCGCGTTCGAGCCCTGCATGACGAAGTTGACGGCGAGCCGCTCTCCGAGCGAGCGGGTCGCGCGGTTCCGCGCGCGGATCTCGGGCACAGGCCTGCGACGGCCGAGCAGACTCGTCACATAACCGTCGCGCTCCGCCTGCTCGATCGTGCGCTGGATGAAGTCCTGCACGTGCGGGAAGCGGGCCAGGTATGCGTCGATGTAGGCCTGCGCCTCCTCGCGCGGGATCTCGAGGTTCTCCGAGAGCCCGAACGCCGAGATGCCGTAGACGATGCCGAAGTTGATCATCTTCGCTATCGAGCGCTCGGCCGTCGTCAGCCCCGCCGGGTCCTTGCCGAGCACCTCGGCCGCGGTCGCCGCGTGGATGTCCTCGCCGCGCGCGAACGCCTCGCGCAGCTTCGGCTCACCGGAGACGTGCGCGAGAATGCGCAGCTCGATCTGCGAGTAGTCGGCGGAAAGGAGCCTCGAGCCCGGCTCCGCGACGAAGGCCGAGCGGATCTCGCGGCCCAACCCCGTGCGGGTCGGAATCGCCTGGAGGTTCGGGTTCGACGTCGAGAGCCGGCCCGTCGACGCGACCGTCTGGTTGAACGTCGTATGGAGCCGACCGTCCTCGCCGAGGAGGCTGGGCAGAGGGCCGAGGTACGTGTTCAGCAGCTTCGAGTACTCCCGCCACTCCTCGATCACGCCGACGAGGTCGTGCTCGTGGCGGATCGTGCGCAGGACGCGGGTGTCCGTCGAGTAGCCCGTCTTGCCCTTACGGCCGGGCGTGAGGCCTAGCTTCTCGAAGAGGATGCGCCCCACCTGCGGCGTGGAGCCGAGGACGAATTCCTCGCCCGCAAGCTCGTACGCCCGCGCCTCGAGCTCCTCGACGCGATCGGCCAGCCGGGCCGTAATCTCACCCATGCGGTAGGTGTCGATCTTCACGCCGGCACGCTCCATGGCGGCCAGCACCTCGGTCAGCGGCAGCTCGACCTCGCGGTAGAGGCGCTCCGCCCCGCGCTCGACGAGACGGGCGCTCAGCGGCTCGACGAGGCGCGGCGGCACGGCCGCGCGGCGCACGAGCGCCGCCGTCCCCTCGTCCGTGGGCGGATCGGGCTCGACCTCGACGGCGTACTCGGCGGCGAGATCGCCGAGCTCGTATGTCGCGCGGCCCGGGTCGATCAGATACGCGGCGATGAGAGTGTCGTCGCCCGCCGAGAGACCCTGCGCCTTGGCATCGTGAAGGACAAGCTCCGCTGCGCGGACAAGCTCCGCTGCGCGGATCCTGTCTAGCTGGAGGGCGGTCACGGTGACTCGACCGTCTGGGGTGGCCACGGCCATCCGCTCGGTCTCGACGGCGACCCCTACCGGCCCGGCAAGGTCCGGTAGGTCGCCCTCGGCCCACGAGACGCGTTCTCCGACTAGACGCGGGCTTGCCGCAGGCAAGGCCGCGTCGAGCTCGTCGACCCGGTTCAACAGGTTGCGGAACTCGAAGCGCCGGAACATCTCGCGGAGCTCGGAGCGGTCGGGCGGCGCCAGCACGAGCTCGGCCGGATCGCAGTCCAGCTCGAGGTCCCGCCGCATGGTCGCGAGCTGCTTCGCTTCGCGTGCCTGATCGGCGTGCTCGCGGATCGCCCTCGCGCGCGCGGGCGTCAGCTCGTCCACGTGCTCGATTACGGCCTCGAGCGACCCGTACTGGGCGATCAGCTGCCCCGCGGTCTTGTCTCCGATCCCCGGGACGCCCGGGATGTTGTCCGACGTGTCGCCCTTGAGGCCGATGAAGTCGGGCACCTGCTCGGGCGAGATTCCGTAGCGGGCTTGGACGCGCTCGGGCGTGTACACGTGGACGTCCGAAACCCCGCGTGGGGTCATCATCAGCCGCACGTTGTCGGTGACGAGCTGGAAGGCGTCGCGGTCCGTGGAGACGACGGTCGTCTTGATCCCCGCCTCGTCGGCGAGCGTCGCGAGGGTGGCGATGACGTCGTCCGCCTCCCAGCCCTCGAACTCGAGGTTGCGGTAGCCGAACGCCTCGACGATCGGCCGGAAGTAGGGGAACTGCTCCCGGAGGAGACCCGGCATCGGCCGACGCTCCGACTTGTATTCCTCGGAGATGGCGGCCCGATGCACGGGACGTGTGTCCCACGCCACCGCGACCCCCTTCGGCCGGTAGTCCGAGAGCAGCTTGAACAACATGTTGGTGAAGCCGAGCAGCGCGTTCGTCGAGAACCCTTCGCTCGTGGCGAGCTCCTCCGGCAGCGCGAAAAACGCCCGGTACGCGAGGTTGTTGCCGTCCACGAGGAAGAGCTCGGATTCGCGCGCGGGAGCGTCGTCCACCTGGAGCTCCGCACCCGTCAGCGTCTTCGGGCTCACCACCCGAGGCTATCGTCCGAGGCCGATGCGACGCCCGGAAACCCGGCCGTTCGCCGAGGGCGATCTCGACGCCGCGGCAACACTGCTCGCGGAGCGCCACCGGCGGCACCGCGCGGCCGAGCCGCTGCTTCCCGCCCGCTACGAGGACCCCGCGGCCGCGCGCGAGGAGGTTGAGGCGCTCTGGCACTCGCAGGACGCTTCGGGAGCTGTTGCCCTCCGCGACGACGCCGTGGTCGGTTTCCTGCTCGGCGTCCGCAAGTCCGACGATGCATGGGGGCCGAACGTCTGGATCGACCCGGCGGGCCATGCCGCCTCGGACGCGGAGGACGTGCGCGACCTCTACGGAGCGGCCTCCCCGCGCTGGGTCGAGGAGGGCAGAACGAGGCACTACGCCCTCGTTCCCGCGAACGACGAGGCGCTGGTGGACGCGTGGTTCCGACTTTCGTTCGGCATGCAGCACGCGCACGGGATCCGGGAGCTGCCCGCCGGGTCCGGGTTCCCGGCCGGTACCCGAGAGGCTCACGCCGGCGACGTCGACGCCCTCGTCGGACTGGCTCCGCTGATCAGCGACCACCAGAGCCGCGCGCCGGTTTTCGGCCCAGGGCCAAGGCATCCGGAGGACGAGATCCGCACCGACATCGAGGAGGACCTTTCCGCTGCGGACGTGGGCAACCTCGTCGCCGAGCTCGACGGGCGGATCGCCGGCAACCTCGTCGTCGCCCCGGTCGAGACCTCGTCCCAGCACGTGAGCCTGGCACGCCCCGAGGGCGCGTCGTTCCTGGCGTGGGCCGCGACGCTGCCCGAGGCGCGCGGCTCCGGCGCCGGCGTCGCCCTGACCGAGGCGAGCTTCGCGTGGGTGCGCGGGCAGGGGTACGAGACGATGGTCACCGACTGGCGGGTCACGAACCTGCTCTCGTCGCGCTTCTGGCCCCGCCGGGGATTCCGCACCTCGTTCCTGCGGCTCTACCGGTCGATCCCGTGAGCGTGCGCCGTGCAGAGGAGCGCGACGCTGGCGCGGTGCTCACGCTGCTCGCCGGGCTGGGCCGACCCGCCGTCACGGCCGACCCCGAACCACAAGAGCAGGTCTTTCGTGCCCACCTCGCGGACGACGCGTGCACGATCTTCGTGGCGGACGACGGAGCCGCGATCGCGGGCGTGGCGAGCCTCTGGACCCGTCCGCGCCTCAACTGGCCGACACCCGAGGCGTGGCTCCCAGACCTCTACGTGGACCGGGCTTTCCGCCGCCGCGGCCACGGACGGGCGCTCATCGACGCGTGCGCCGAAGAGGCGCGCCGGCGCGGCTGCCACCGCCTCGTGCTCGAGTCCGGCCACGGGCGCGCGGAAGCACATCACCTGTATGAGAGCGCCGGCTTCGACCACTACGCCCGCTCATACGAGCTGCGGCTGAGCTGATGGCACGCGTTCCGCTGCTCGCGGGCAGCCGCGTGCTTGCCGTGGAGGTGCCGAAGGGCGCCGTCGTCCTCCGCCCGCCTCCGCCTGCGCAGCCGCTCGACGACGTGACCGCAGCGGTTCGGGATGCGCTTCGCTTCCCGCTCGACGGCCGGCCGCTGGCCGAGCTCGTCCCGCGCGGAGGGCGCGCAACAGTTGTCGTCGAGCCGGCTGCACTGCCGCTCCCGGGCGTCGTCCACGACCCGCGCCAGGCGGCGATCGAGGCTACGGTGGACGCGCTTGCGGCCGCGGGTGTCCCCGTGGAGCGCCAGACGCTCCTCGTGACGGCCGGGCTCGCGCGACGGGCGGGCCGCCACGAGCTGGAGACCCTCGTCTTGCCCGACTTCGCCCGGCGGTTCCGCGGCCGCGTCTGCGTCCACGATGCCGAGGACGAGTCACTCGTGGAGCTGGGCCGCCCGAATGGCGGGCGGCTGCGCGCAAACCGCTGCCTCGTGGATACCGACGCCGTGGTGAGCGTGACTGCCGCGGAGAGCGTGCTGCACGGCGGTCCAGCGACCCTCCTGGCCGGGACGGGCGCCGAGACGCTGCGCTCGGCGAGCGCGTTCTCGCTGCTCGAGACGCGCGCGTCCGAGGCATGGCGGCTCGGAGTCGAGCTCGAACACGCGCTCGGGGAGCGGGTGGCGCTCATCGGCGTCTCGCTCGCCCTCGGCAACCCGACACTGACGGGAGCCCTGCACGGCTACCCACACGACCCCGCTGCACTCGAGGCCGCGGCCCGACTCCCGTTCCAACGGGTCTTCTCGCGCCTGCCTGGAGCGCTGCGCACCCGCCTGCTCGGCCGGATCCCGCGCGAGCTCCGTGCCACGGACGTGTTCGCGGGGCCGCCGTCGGTCGCGCACGCGGAGGCGCTCCTGCGCGCGGTCGCAGCGCGCGGCGCCAGGGTGCCGGAGCCGCTCGACGCGATCTGCATCGGCATCCCCGACGTCTCGCCGTACCTCCCGCGCGAACCCCCCAACCCGCTGCTCGCCGCCTACCTCGGGCTCGGCCTGGCGCTGCGGCTCTGGCGCGACCGCCCTCCCGTCCCCGAGGGGGGCACGGCGATCCTCGTCCACCGCTTCCGGCGCCGGTTCCCGCACCCCTCCCAGCACCCTTACCGCGTCTTCTTCCAGACGGTGCGCGACGCACGCGACGTCGAGGCGCTCGCCGAGGCCGAGTCCACCGCGGCCCGCGACCGCCGCGCACTCGCGGCCTACCGGGACGGCCGGGCATGCCATCCACTGCTTCCATTCGCGGACTGGCGCGCCTGCGGGCCTGCGCTCAGCGGGCTCGGCTCGGTGCTCGTCGCCGGCTGCCGGGACGCCTCTGCCGCGCGGGCGCTCGGGTTCGTGCCGGCGCAGAGCCTTCAGGCCGCGCTCGCCATGACCCGCGGGCTCGCCGAGGGCGCCGAGCCACGGATCGGCTTCGTCCCGTCGCCCCCGTACTTTCCGCTGCTGGGGCCCTAGGGCCGGCAGGCCGCGCCCGAGCAGAGGCGCAGACGCTCGAGGCGCCGCTTCATGTCCGCGAGCGTGTCCGCGTAGTCCGGGTCCTTGGCCCGGTTCTCGAGCTCGTACGGATCGCTCACCAGGTCGTACAGCTCCTCATCGCCGTTCCCGTACTCGCTGTACTGCCAGCGCAGTGTCCGGATGCCCGAGAATTCCTGTGACGGCTTGTCGAAGGGACCGCCCTCGACGACGATGCTGTCGCGGTTCACGGACCAGCCGCCGGTCCTCATCAGGCCGACCAGCGAGACGCCGTCCACGATGCGCCCGGGCGGCACCCGCGCCAGCTCGGCGATCGTCGGCGCGAGGTCGATGTTCGCGACGAGCTCCGGCAGCACGAGGCCCGCCTTGATCCCCGGCCCGCGCACGAAGAGCGGCACCCTCAGCGCCTCCTCATAGGGCAGCACCTTGCCGTTCGCGATCCGGTGCTCACCGTGGAAGTAGCCGTTGTCCGTCGTGAAGATGATGACCGTGTTGTCGAGCTCGCCCGTCGTCTCGAGCGCGCGCACGATCGCGGCCACGCCCTCGTCCACGGCGAGGAGCGACTCGAGCCGCTGCTGGTAGTTCTCCGTGATGGCGAAGGCGACGTAGTCCTCGAGCGGCTTGCGGCGCCGAATGCCCACGGGCTTGTCCTTCAGGTTTTCCTCGTCGTAGCTCGGGACGTTCGGCACCGGCTCGAAGACGAAGCGGTCTCGATGGCGCGGCGCCGGCTCCGGGGTGAGCATGCGCGGGGGATCGTCGATCGCTACCGGAGAGCCGCTGTGTGGCGCCATATAGGCGACGTTGAGGAAGAGCGGCTTGGGCTTCGTCGCGTGCCGCTCGATCGCCTCGACCGCCAACCGCGTGGTGACGTCCGTCTGGTAGTCGCGCATGCGCCCGCCGTAGCGCACGAGGGTGCCGTTCTCGTTCATGGTGTAGTTCCAGTAGCGGTAGGTCGTGGGATCGACGGTGCCGAACCAGTCGTTCCAGCCGGCCGGCACCTGCCGCGGCTTCGTGCGCCCGTAGCCGTTCAGGAACTTGCCGACGTGAGCGGTGTAGTAGCCGCCCTGGCGAAGCCAGACGGGCAGCGAGGTCTTCGCGTGGAAGCGACCGTAGCCGCCGTAGGGTGCCTTGTTGTTCAGCACGCGGTGGTTGTGCGCGTACTGGCCGCTGAAGAAGGTCGCACGCGAGGGGCAGCAGAGCGCGTACGAGACGATCGAGTTCGTGAACGTTGCCCCTTCGGCGGCGATCAGCCGCTTCGTGTTGCGCATGACACGGGTGTTCTCGACCGTCTGGTCGTCGGTCATGATCACCACGATGTTCGGGCGCGAGCGCTCGGCCGCAGGGCGACGCTCGACGCTCTGGGCAGTGAGCGACGGCGCGAGCAGCGCAGCCGCGGCTGCGGCGAGCGCCAGCAGCAAGAGGCAGAACGACCGCTTCATCCGAGCCTCTTTGTAGCAGCGGGTTCGGGCGAGCAGCGGAGGAGCCCGCCCGCCCGGACAGCCCCTGCTCTACGAACCGCCTTCTCGGCAGGACGCGCCGGCGCACGAGCGCAGGTGCGCGAGTCGCTCGGCCAGGGCCGCTCGCACGCCCGCGTAGCCGGGCGCAGCGTGACGGCTCGAGAGCTCGTCCGGATCCCGCAGCAGGTCGTAGAGCTCCTGCTCACCGTTCGCGTACTCGGCGTACAGGTAGCGCACCGTGCGGACCGCCGTGAACACCTGACCGGGAGTTCTGCCGGGGCCGCGCTCGACCAGGATGTCCCGCTGCGGCGGGCGAACGCCTCCGGCTGCGAGCGGCAGCAGCGCGCTACACGGGTTTCCGATGCTGCCGGCGTCTGGGCGCCTGCCCTGCTAGAGCGAGATCGAGGCGCCGCGCCACTGGTCCTGCGTGGGCATCGCCGCCATGACGCGCTCGACGCCGGCGACGATCTCGGCGAACTCGTTGGCGCGAAACGACCAGATCAGGATGCAGCCGGCGTGCTCACGATCTCCCTCGACCCACGTCCGCAGGATCGGCACGAAGGCGCGCGAGTTCCGTGTCACCAGGATCCGCTCGTCTGCGGCCGCGATTTCGAGGACGCTGGGATCATCGAGGCCCTCGCTCTCCGGTTCCTCCGCGAGCGCGCGCATGTCGTGCCCGCTGCGCCGCAGGGGCTCACCAATGCGCCGGCCGGAGAACTGGTGGTCCAGGAGCAGCCGGACGAGCGTGTCCTAGTCCGACGACGCGTCGCTCGAGCGGACGAATAAGCGCCTGCCACTCCCCTGGCGAGCGGCGGTTCTCGGCGATCAGCCCGGCAATCTCGTCTGGATAGGCCTCGCAATACGACGCCGCGAGCCGGACGTGCCGCTCGGTCAGAACAGCGCTACCTCGACCTCAACCGATGCGCGCCCGGGCTCACAAACCACCCCCGAAGGCTGGCCCTGGGGCTTCGGGCGGGCGGATGGCCAGGAAAGCCCTCTATCCTTTGCAGTGTGCGCCTGCTCGCAGCCGCCCTGCTCGCGTCTCTTTTCGTCGCTGCGGTTGCCGAACCCGCGACCGGACCGGGCTGGCGCCTAGCGCCACCGATCCCGTCACCGCGGAAGGAGTTCGGATTCGCCACCTGGCGGAGCGAGGTCGTGGTTGCAGGCGGCGTCGATGCGGCCGACACCACTGCGCGCGTCGACGCGTACTCTCCGCGCACGAGACGATGGCGGCGCTTGCCTCCTCTCCCCGAGGCGATGCACGGAGGCATGGCAGCCGCGAGCGCTGGGCGCCTCTACGTGGTCGGTGGCGCTACAAGCAAGCAGCTTTCGTATGCGCTCTACGTGCTGAGCGGAAGGCGCTGGAAACCACTCAAGACGATGCCGCGGTCGCGCGGCGCCGCCGGGACCGCCGTGATCGGCAATCGGCTGTATGTCGTCGGCGGAGTTACATATGCCGGGAGCGCCTCGGGAACCGTGCTTGCCACGAGCATGCTCGCGTACGACTTTCGTTCGGGTGGCTGGATCGACCTCGTCGGCCCAACCCCGCGCGAAAACCTCGCCGTTGCCGCGCGCGGCGGGCTGCTCTATGCAATCGGAGGCACCACCGTCGGGCCAGGCGGCAACGACATCACCGGCGATGTCACCACGGATCTCGTGGAGGTCTACAACCCTCGCACTAATCAGTGGAGAAAACTCGCTCCCATCCCCGAGGCACGGACACGAACCGCAGCTGTAACCGTTTCCGGCATGATCGTCGCGGCGGGCGGCCAGGACAACGCGTTCAAGCCCATGGCGTCCGTGTATGCCCTGGACGATGCCGACAGGTGGCGCCCGCTGCCCCGCCTCCGCGTCGCGCGCTACGAACTCGGCCTGGGTGCCGTGGACGGCCGAACCTTCGCGGTGACGGGGACGCGCGGATCCCAGTCGTACTTGCTCACCGCAACCACTGAGGTGCTGACATCGCGGCCACGATAGGCGCGTGTCTCCCCGAGGGCGGAAATAAGCCCTTTCACAGCCGGATTCAGTGAGGCTGTTTCGCCTGTCGTCCGCCCCCGCCCAAGGCCCACTCCAGCGCGCGGGCCAACCGGCCAGGCGCCTTCTTCGCAGGTGCGGCGAGAATAGCCGCGGCCGCTTGCCTTGACTAATCCTCGCCGAGGTAGGTCTTGCGCACCTGCTCGTTCTCGCGCAGCGACTTGGCGTCGTCCGCCAGCGCGATGCGGCCCGTCTCCATGACGTAGCCGCGGCTGGCCGTCTCCAGCGCCATCAGAGCGTTCTGCTCCACGAGCAGCACCGTCGTGCCCTGCTCGTTGATCTCACGCACGATCTCGAAGATCCGCTCCACGAAGATCGGCGCCAGCCCCATGGACGGCTCGTCGAGCAGCAGCAGCTTCGGCCGCGCCATCAGCGCCCGGCCGATCGCCACCATCTGCTGCTCGCCGCCCGAGAGCGTGCCGGCGCGCTGCCCCTCGCGCTCCTTCAGTCGCGGGAACAGGCCGTGGACGCGATCGAGGTCCTCGGCGATGCCCGCGCGATCCGAGCGCTGGTAGGCGCCCATCTCGAGGTTCTCGCGCACGCTCATGCGTGCGAAGAGCTTGCGTCCCTCGGGCGACTGGGAGATGCCCATCTTCACGACGTCGTGCGGCGCCGCCGACGTGATGTCGCGTCCTGCAAAGCGAATCGTTCCCTCGCGCGGGTGGTTCAGGCCGTTGATCGAGCGGAGCGTGGTGGATTTGCCCGCTCCGTTGGCGCCGATCAGGGTCACGATCTCGCCTTCGCGCACTTCCAGCGAGACACCCTTGAGCGCATGGATCGTGCCGTAGTAGGTGTGGATGTCGGCCAGCTCGAGGATGAGCGGCTTCCCGTCCTCAGGCTGCTTCTTGCGCACGCCGTCGCTCACGCGCGCCCCTCGCCGGCGGCGGCTCCCGGCCGGCACGCTGCCTGCGTTTGGAGTCCACCGGCGGCTGACGCCGCCGTTTGTCTGCCTCCGCCGCGGCCTGACCCCGAGGAACGCGCGGTCTCCGGGGGTTGACTCACAGTGCGTCTCACGCCGTCGCCGCCTTCGTGCCGAGATACGCCTCGATGACGCGCGGGTCGCTCTGGACCTCGCGCGGCGAGCCCTCCGCGATCTTCTCGCCGTAATCGAGCACCGTCACGCGCTCGGAGACGCCCATCACGACCCGCATGTCGTGCTCGATCAGCAGCACCGTGACCCCGCGCTCGTCGCGCAGGCGCGAGACGAACGCCGTGAAGTCGGTCGTCTCCTGCGGGTTCATACCCGCGGTGGGCTCGTCGAGCAGCACGAGCTGCGGTTCCGTCGCAAGGGCGCGGGCTACCTCGAGCCGGCGCTGGTCGCCGTACGAGAGGTTCTTCGCGTACTGCTCGTGCCCGCGCCTGAGCCCGCAGTAATTCAGCAGCTCGCGTGCCCGGTCCAACGCCTCTCGCTCCTCCCGCTGCTGCCTGGGCGTGTGCAGGATGCTGCCGAAGATCGTGCTGCGCAGCCGCGAGTGCATGCCCACCAGCACGTTCTCGCGCGCCGTCATGAGCTGGAAGAGCCGGATGTTCTGGAACGTGCGCCCGATGCCGCGCTGCGTGATCGCGTGCGGCGGCTTGCCGGTGACGTTCTCGTCGTTGAACACGACAGTGCCCGCGGTTGGCTTGTAGACGCCGGTCAACATGTTGAAGAAGGTCGTCTTGCCGGCTCCGTTGGGTCCGATCAGGCTCGTGATCGATCCCTGCGGAATGATGAAATCGACGTCGTTGACGGCGACGAGGCCGCCGAACTCCTTGCGTAGGCCGCTGGCGACGAGGAGGTCGGCCATCACTTCATGGTGTCGTACAGCGATTCGTCGTGGACGCCCTCCTCGAACTCCGCCTTGCGGCGCTCGCTGGGGATCAACCCCGTGGGCTTGAACAGCATCACCAGGACCAGAATCACCCCGAAGATGCCGAACTGGTAGAGCGGTACGTCGATCTCCGTTCCGAAGGTCTTGTTGATCTCCGCGCCGATGTTCCCCAGCCCCTCCTGGTTCAGGTAGGCGAGGAAGGCGCCGCCGAGGATGACTCCCCACACGTTGCCCATGCCCCCCAGGATGACCATGCAGAGGATGAAGACGGAGATGTTGAAGAAGAAGTCGTCGGGGAACGTCCCGCTCTTGAAGCTCGCGTAGTAGGCGCCGGCGAGGCCTCCGAAGAAGGCGCCGGCCGCGTACGCCCACGTCTTGGTGCGCATGAGCGGGATGCCCATCGCCGCAGCCGCAGTCTCATCCTCCCGGATCGCGACCCAAGCCCGTCCGAGGCGCGAGTCGCGCAGCCTCACCGAGCAGAACACCGTGAAGAGCAGCAGGACGACCGCGGTCCAGTAGAACATCTCGACGCCGCCGATCGTCTCGCCGAGGAAGTCGCTCCGGAACGTGATGTAGTCGGCCGGAACGCCGAACCAGCCTTCGAGCGTCTCCCCGAAGCCGGGCGGATCGATCGGGTTGATGCCCTGAGCGCCGTTCGTCAGGTTGAAGCCGGTTCCGAGGAGGTCGTCGCCGTTGCGCGCGATCTGCGGCATGATCTCGCCGAAGCCGAGCGTAACAATCGCCAGGTAGTCGCCGCGCAGACGGAGCGTCGGCAGCCCGATGATCACGCCCAGCGCAGCGGTGAAGATCGCGGCCGCGAAGATCAGGATCCAGATCGAGATGTGGAATCCGGCGGCGTTGGGGCTCACGCCGACGGAGCCCACGTGCGCCGTGACCTTCTCGCCGAAGTGGGGAGACGCGAACCACGCGGCCGTATAGGCACCCATCGCGTAGAACGCCACGTAGCCCAGATCGAGCAGGCCCGCGTACCCCACCACGATGTTGAGCCCGATGGCCATCATGATGAAGATCGTCATCGTGACGGCCGTGTCGACGCTCGGAAAGTCGCCGAAGAGCGGGATCGTGAAGAGCGAATCGCGGTAGAACGGGTAGAGGAACGCAAGCACGATCACGGTTGCCGGCAGTGCGGCGTTCCGGACGCGCTCCGGCAAACGGTTCCACTGCTCGCGCAACTGCGCGACTCCCGGGCGGCTGCCCAGGTCCAGGCGTGGTCGCCGCAGCCGCGCCACTACCCGCCCTCTGGCGTGCGTTCTCCGAGCAGGCCTTCCGGACGGAAGACGAGGATGATGATGAGCAGGCTGAAAATGATCGACTGCGTCCAGTCGCTGCCCGGGGTCACCCAGCTGAGCCCGTTGTTGAACGCCTCGATCATCGCGATCAGCAGACCGCCGAGCACGGCCCCGGGGAGATTGCCGATCCCGCCGACGACGGCCGCGGTGAACGCGATCAGGCCGAGGCGGAAGCCCTCGTCGTAGCGGATGTTGGTGATGTAGAGCGCGTAGAGGAGCGCCGCCGCCCCCGCGAGCGCACCGGCGGTGAAGAACGTGAACGAGATCGTCCGGTTCACGTTGATGCCCATCATCGCGGCCGCATCACGATCCTGAGCCGTCGCGCGCATCGCCTTGCCCTGACGCGTCCGCTGCACGAGCAGGATCAGCCCGAACAGCACGGGCACGGTGAACAGCAGGACGATGAACTTGTCCCACGTGTAGGCGACGCCTCCGATCGTGAACATCTCGCCCCGCGGCAGGATCGACTCGACCGACGTCGGGCGGGCTCCCTTCCAGACGAGCCCGATGTTCTGGAGGATGAACGACATCCCGATCGCCGTGATCAGCGGGGCCAGTCGCGGCGCGTGACGCAGGCGCCGGTAGGCGACGATCTCGATCGTCGTGTTGATCGCGGCGCAGAACGCCATCACCGCGATCAGCATCAGGATGACGAGCGGCCAGAGCAGCGCGTCCGAATCCGTCGCCGTCAGGCCGAACGTCGCCACCAGCGTCGCAATCCCCATGCCCCCGAGCATGAAGACGTCGCCGTGGGCAAAGTTGATCAGCTCGAGGATGCCGTAGACGAGCGAGTAGCCGAGCGCGACGAGGCCGTAGATGGCTCCGTTCGTCAACCCGATCAGGAACAGCCGGTAAAACTCCTCGGGTGTCTTGACGAGGTTGACGCCGAGCCAGGTCACGACCAGCAGGACGAGCAGGCCCGCGAGCGCCTGCGTCAGCAGCGTCGGCAGGCTGCCGGCCAGTGTTGGGAGCGGTAGGCGACGGGCCTGTGTGGCCATCCTGCGGGCGACCGAAGGGGGAACGCGGCTCGCGTCCCCCCTTTCTGGCCGATTCCCCTACTGGTTCAGATCGCCTTCCGGGGTGATGTCCGGCGTGATCCCCTTCACGAACTCGCCCTTGCCGCTTTGCACCTGGAAGAACGACACGGTGCCGAGGCTCGTGTCGCCGTTGTCGTCGATCGCGAAGTCGCCGAGGATGCCGTCCTTGATGTCGGTATTGAAAAGCTCCTCGGAGACCTTCGCACGCTCGTTGCCGCCCCGATCGATGGCTTCCAGCAGCACGACCGCCGCCTGCGCGGCATAGGCCGTATACGGATCGGGCGATTTGCCGTGCTCGGCCTCGAAGCCGTCGGCAAACTCCTTGCCGGCTCCCGCCAGCTGGTCGATCGGGACCCCGGGCTGGCTGATGAACATGCCTTCCGACGCCGGGCCGGCGGTCTTGACCGTCGCGTCCTCGATCGGCGTCCAGCCGTCCGGGCCGAAGATGGGAAACTCGTCGCCGAGCGTGGCACGCAAGTCCTTGATCAGCTTGCCGCCGTTGTTGCAGACGATCCCGCCGAGGAACACCGCGTCGGCACCGGACGCCTTGACGCGGCTGGCCAGGGGCTCGTAGCTCGTGGCCTTCTTGTCCCACTTGTTGTTGCCCGCAACCTTGATGCCGAGCGACTCGGCCGCCCGAGCGAACAGCGTTGCCACGCCGAGGCCGTACGTCTCGGCGTCGTTGAGGATGTAGACATTCTTGTAGCCCTGCTCCTGGGCGAACAGCGCGTTCGCGGCGCCCTGGTGCTGGTCGTTCCAGACGACGCGCGCGTAGTTCCGCGTCTGGGTGGGATAGAAGATGTCGGGCGCGCCCGGATCCGCGCCGGGGCCCGGCTCCGTCAGGCCCGGGTTGGTGTTGGACGGGCTCACCATTGCGAGCGGGCCGTTCGGCGCTCGGTTCAGCACGGGAATCACGAGCTTCGCGCAACCCGAGTTGAAGGTGCCGACCACGCCGATGACGCTCTCGTTCTCCGCATATGCACGCGCGTTCGACGTGCACTTCGCCGAATCCCAGCTGCCCGCCTGGGCGGTCGAGTCGTCACAGGACTGGTAGCCGACATTGAGGTCGCCCGCCTTCCAGTCGCGCTCCGAGAGCACGAACTCGATGGCGTCGGCCATCTCGGTCGTCAACGCACGATTGGCACCCTGGAGCGGAAGGTCCGAAGCGATGAGCACGTCGGGCTCGCCCTCGCCCTCGTAACGGATCGGGCCGCACGAGGCCGAAGGCAAAGCCTCCACCGCGCCACCCCCGCCGTTATCGTCGTCGCCGCCGCAACTCGCGGCGATCATCGCGAACGCCGCCAGCACCAGGGCGAGCAAGCCGAAGTACCTCAGTCTCGCCACTACTCCTCCTTCAGTCGGCAATCTCTGGGGCAGGAAGTATCCGTATTGCATCGGATTGCCGCAACTCGGACCGCGCGAGCCGGGCCGCGTCCCAGTGGGCGCGACAGAGCCTCATGCCGAAGGTGGGACTCGAACCCACACGCCCTCGCGGGCACCGGATTTTGAGTCCGGCGCGTCTGCCAGTTCCGCCACTTCGGCGCGCCCGCACATGGTAGGCGCGAAGTTCGTTCGGCAGGCCGCCCTCGCCTCGCAGTCAGAAACGCCCTCGTCAATGAGGACAGCCGGAGACTCGGAGGCCCGTGCGATCAACCGCGACGAGAAGTCGCGCGTGCCTTGCGGTTCGGCAACGGAAGCATCACGGAGGACGCCGAAGAGGCAGACTCCGCCGGTGCCTAAGCGGCTCGGCATCCTGACCGGCGGCGGGGACGCCCCCGGGCTCAATGCGGTCATCCGGGCCGTCGCGCGGCGGTCATTGAACCGGGGCTACGAGGTCGTCGGAGTGCGCGAGGGCTGGACGGGGCTCGTGGACGCCCGCTTTGAGCCGCTCGGGGCGCGCGAGATCAGTGGCATCCTGCCGCGCGGCGGCACGATCATCGGCACGTCGCGCACGAACCCGTACAGGCTCGAGGGAGGTGTCGAGCGCGTGCTCGACACATTCCGACAGCACCTGGATGCGCTCGTCGCGATCGGCGGCGAGGACACTCTCGGCGTTGCCGCCCGGCTATACGAGGAGCACGGACTCGCGGTCGTCGGCGTCCCCAAGACGATCGACAACGACCTCGCCGCCACCGACTACACCTTCGGCTTCGACACCGCCGTCGCGATCTGCACCGAGGCGATCGACCGCCTGCACACGACGGCCGAGGCGCACAACCGTGTCATGGTCGTCGAGGTGATGGGGCGCCACACCGGCTGGATCGCCGTGATGAGCGGCATCGCGGGCGGGGCCGACGTGATTCTCATCCCCGAGCAGCCGGTCACGGTCGAGGAGGCCTGCCGCGAGCTGCAACACCGCCACGAGCGCGGCAAGGACTTCTCGATCGTTGTCGTCAGCGAGGGCTACGAGCTCACCTACGAGTCGGGCGAGCGGCGCGCCGTCACGCAGGCGGCGGAGACCGACCCGTTCGGTCACGTGCGGCTGGGCGGCGTGGGCGACGCGCTCGCCCGGGACATCGAGGAGCGCACCGGCTACGAGACGCGGGTGACGGTGCTCGGCCACGTCCAGCGCGGCGGGACGCCCACGGCGCGCGACCGGGTGCTGGCCACGCGCTACGGCCTGAAGGCCGCCGACCTGGTGCACGAGGGCCGCTTCGGGCGCATGGCCGCGCTGCACGGCGATGCGATCGTCGACGTCTCGCTGGCGGTGGCGACGGCCGAGCTCAAGACGGTGCCGCCGGAGTGGTACGAGGTGGCTCGGGCCTTCTTCGGGTAGTCGCTCGCGCCGCCGCTGCGCGGTCGGCTAGCTTGCTCTCACGGGGGGAACGGGCCGGTTCCCCCGTGCGCCCCCCCTCCCAACACGTCACACGCGACGGTGCCGCAATGTGGCTACGGCGGGGGCACCCCGCCTCCGCCGGTCAGAGAGGAAGCCGGCGCGAACTCGCCCCGCCGGTCACAGCAGTTCGGCGAGCGGAAACGAGCGATGCCTGCGCGGGGGGACGAGGAAGTTCTGGCGGTGGCTGGTGCTGAGCACCGAGTTGAAGCCCTGTCCACGGTCTCGCGGTGCCAGGGGAAGCCGCTTGCCGTCGGGGAGGACGCCGTCCATGGCCAGGCGGTTGCGGTTGAAGTCGTCACTCGTTGGATTGAAGACCGCGAAATGCAGGCCGGCCGAGGGGGTGTCGCTCCACCCGTCACGCTCGGGCGTCGCGGTCCAGAAAAACGGGTTGTCGAGCGTGTTGAAGTCGGCCCGGTGCGGAACGGCGGTGCCTTTCGGGTAGCACGTACCGTCGGGACCGACGACGTCTTCGAGCAAGCGCGAGGTGGTCTGGATCGCCCCGCTGTGCCCGATGCGCCGCGATCGCTCGAACGTGGCCGCTACCTCTCCGACCGTGGACACGTCGTCGGGCCCCTGCCGCACAGTCTGCGCGCCGCTCGCCACGGCGAGCCCGGGCCGGAAGGTCGTCTCGACGCGCTCAGCGAAGCTGAAGTTCAGGTACCACCCCTCCAGGTCCTCGAAGATGTGGGACAGGGCCATGTGCGTGCCACCCTCGAAGTAGCCCTGGCCGAGGTCTGTGTAGCCCAGCGTCTCGAAGTTGACGATCCGGCGCGGTCCCAGGCCCTCCCGCTGCGTCGAAGTGAAGCCCAGGAAAAGCTCTGCGGTGTCCGGAATGAGCTCTGCGCCGGAGACGCCGGCGGCCAGCGCCATTCGCTTGGGCAGGCTGCGCCGGCCCTCGAAGCCGCCGCCCGCGAAGCCCTTGCGCATGCTGGTCGGGCGGAACAGCTCGAGCGCGAGCAGATCCTTGACCGCCCGCTCGACGACCTCGCGCTCATCACTCCGAAGCAGAACGGTGACGTCGTTGTCCTCGAGGACGACGTCGCCGGAATCGCTCGGGAAGCGGATCGAGTCGGTCACAGCCGCCACTCGGCGGTCGAGCGCGCGCGACGCGCGCAAGTCCACCGGCATGTGTCGCTCGACCTGCGCCGGCACGTAGCGGCGGAAGTACGGGAGCCCCCAGGCCACCGTCAGACCGAGGCCGGTCGGCGTCGGCGAGTACGCGGCATCGACGCGACGAAGAGCTTGCTCGAGCTCGCGCTGCGCGTCCAGCAGCTCCTCCCGGTTGGGCTCGACGACGAGCTTGCCGGTGACGATGTGGTGGTGGAGAGGCGGCACCACGATCTCGACGCCGCCGTCCTCCACGATCGCCAAGTCGTCGAGCAGGTGCTGCTCCGGCCCGCGCGGGCTGACCGGTGGGCGCTCAGGTGAATCGGCCAGACGGTCCAGAAGCTCGTAGATTCCCGCCGCGCCCGCCGCACTCACGGCAGCGCCTGCCGCTGCGCCGGCGATCAGCTGGCGTCGTGTGAGGCGCACGTCACGTCGGCGGTCGGACGAGCGTGAGGCTGCGGAGCATACGGGCGAGGTTCCGGCGTACCTGCGCGAGCGTGTACGGCGGGGCAACATGCGCGCTGAGCGTGTAGAGCGAGCCGCGGTAGCGCCAGGCGTAGAGCAGGTGCCACTGGTCGACGTCGCGGTTGGCCGTGTAGAGCGTCACGCGGAAGCGACCGATGCGCCTCGGGCGCTGCGGGTCGGCGAAGCAGGGGACCGGGCGGCGCAGCGTCTTCCCGCCTGCGGTCTGGACGTCCTCGCAGCGGGGCACGCGGGTTCGTCCGGGGTAGCCGCGGAAGTTGACGTGCACGTCGTTTCCCGCCTCGTGGTAGAGGAAGCTGACGAGGTAGCTGCGGTCGCGGTCGATCGAGACGCCGTTGTCCCACGGGCCACCGATCTCGCCCGTCAGCGGGTTCGGCATCCAGCTCGGGCAGAAAACGGGAGCACGCACGCGGGCGGCGACGCGCTGCCAGCCGGGCTTCCAGGCAGCGGGACAAGCCGCCGCGCGCCGCGGCGCGGGGTTGGCTTCCGCCTGGTCGTCATCCGCCCCCGCGCAGCCTGCGACTGCCGCAGTGACCACGGCGAGCAGGACGAAGGCGACGACTCGCGCCCGCACGGCGAACAGGGTACAAGCCTTTACGCGGCCGCCTCGGTGCCGCAGCTGCTGGCCCTGGAGCTACTGCGAGAGCAGCAGCAGCGAGTCGGTCGGCGCGTAGTCGTCCGTCAGGATCGGCACGCCATCCAGGTTGAGCGGCTGCTCCCACCGGTCGAGGATCGGCTTGCGCAGGCGCGGGACGGTTGGGTACCGCTCGCTCAGCGTGTTCCAGCGCTCCAGCACGAAGCGCTTGTCCGGCGCAGCCCGGTCGGTCGCCACGAGGATCACGTTGCGGAAGTTGGTCGGATCCTCCTCGCCCGGGAGCGCCACGGGGTGCACCATGACGGTGGGGAACTGCGAGCGGTAGGTGCGGTAGATCGAGCGCTCCAGCTCGGAGCCCGCACCGGCCATCGCCCCGATCGTGTTCGTGACGACGACCCCTCCGGGAGCGAGCCGGCTGCGCACGAGTGCCAGGAACTCGCTCGTGAACATGTGGAACGGGATCGTGTCCGCGAAGAACGCGTCGAGCATGATCACGTCCCAGCGCCGTCCGTCGCGCGCGAGGAAGCGGCGTCCGTCCTCGACCTTCACCGCCAGGCGCTCGTCGCGTGGCAAGGCGAAGAAGCGGTGCGCGGCCTTGACGACCTCGGGGTCGAGCTCGACCGCCTGGATGCGGAGCTCGGGGAAGTCGCGCCACAGACGCTTCGGCGCCGAGCCCGCACCGAGTCCGATGAACAGCACGTTCCGCGCCCGCGGGTTGTAGGCGAGCCCGAGGTGGAAGAAGTCCGTGTAGCGCAGACGCGTGCGGAACGGCGCCCCGCGGTACATGGCGCTCTGGATCGACGCGTCGAAGCGCAGGTAGCGCGTTTCGGCGTCCTGGGCCACGAGCATACGGTGATAGCGCGTGTCCTTTTTGTAGAGGACGTCGAAGCTCTCGTCGATCGAGCCGATCGGGCCGGACTCTTCGCGGGAGCGGATGAGCGGCGACCAGTTGCGCGACGCCTCGGCGGAGAGCGTGCCGGTCCGGTCGGGAGCGAGACGAACGGTGGCGAAACCCGCGACCGAGGCGGCGGCGACCATGGCGACGACCGCCACTGGAATGCGCTCCGCGGCGGCGACGAACGCCGCTGCGGCGAAGAGCACGAGCGCGGCGACGGCGAAGAGCTGGTCGGTGCCGAGCGCGGGAACGAGCCAGAACGCGGTTCCGATCGTGCCGGCGATGCTGCCGGCGGTCGAGAGGGCGAAGAGGTGGCCGGCGGTGCGGCCGACGCTTCCGACCGAGCGCGTTCGCAGCCGCACCGCGATCGGGCTGACGCCCGCGAGCAAGAGGCTTGCCGGCCCGAAGAGGGTCACGGCGGCCACGAGCGGGTTGGCACGGGGGCCCGGGTCCCAGCGGACGACCCATTCGAGCACCGTCTCGTCCGCGATCGGCACCGCGAGCACGGCGGCCGCCCCCACCCCGATCACGGCGACGAGGAGCGCGGGCTGCGGGAAGCGGTCGGCGAGCGTGCCTCCCAACCAGTAGCCGGCTGACAGCCCGGCGAGCACCACGCCGATCAGCGAGCCCCACACGAAGAGCGAGTTGCCGAAGAAGGGCGAGAGCACCCGGCTGGCGGCGATCTCGACGCCCAGTAGGACTGCTCCGGACGCGACCACGGCGACGCCGACCGCCATGACCCCGCCGGCCGCGCCCATGGGGTGAATCCGCCCCGCCGCAGGCGGCACGGTGCGAGCGTCGATCGCCACGGCGAAACGTTACCGGCGCGCGGCCGCGAGGCTAGGAAGGGGATCCGTCGCCGATGTCGGCAAGCTCGGCTGCGGCGACGAGCACAGCGTCGAAGCCTGCGCGCTCGAGCTCCGCGAGCGCGTCACGGTCGAGGGCCGGAACCTCGCCGACCGCGAGCTTGCCGGCCGGCACGTCCTGAAGCAGTTCCAGGACGTGCTCGAGCGCGTCGCCGCGCACGCGACGGCGGCTCGAGAGAAGAAAGACGTCCGGATCGAGCCACTCGAGCACGTGCGTTAGCTCCTCCTCCTCGCCGACCTCGACAACGCAGTCGAGGCCGAGGTCGAGGCCCGAGGCGTAAAGCGACTCGAAGCGCTCATCGTCCTCGCGGGCCCCCGCCGCAACGAGCACACACGCGTCCGCTCCCGCCTCGTGGGCGTCCTGGGGCGATCCGTTTACGCGCCAGAGCACCGGCAGCGTGCCCGCCAGCTCGCCGACAGGGACGCGGATGCTGAGCGCGGCTGCGCCGTGAGAGGCTGCCCGCTCCGCCGCCTCAGCGCCGGCCACCTCGACGACCAGCGAGATGCCGTCGCCCTCCGTGATGGCCTGGCTGAAGCGCCGTGCACCTCGCATGCGAGAGCGATCGTACAGAGGCGGACTGCCGGGTACGCTCGTGCGGTGCCCAGACTGGTCGCGCTCGCGGTGCTCCTGCTCGTGCTCGCGTCGACGGCGGGAGCGGCGACCGTGCGGGGCACCGCCCGTGGCGATCGCCTCGTGGGAACGCCGCGCGCCGACCTTCTCTTCGGGCTGGCCGGTACCGACACGATCCACGGGCTCGCGGGAGGCGACTTCGTCGACCCTGGCCCAGGTCGCGACGTCGTGCACTCAGGCGGCGGGCCGGACTCGATCTCGCTTGAGACGGACGGGCGCCCTGACCGCGTGCTGTGCGGCCCCGGTCGCGACATCGTCACCGCCGACGAGAGCGACTCCGTTGGCGGGGCCGACTGTGAAGTCGTCTCCCGCCGCATCTCGCGCGACACGCTGCGAGGCGGACCGGCTCAGCACGCGACCGAAGTCGAGCCCGACAGCCACGCGTGGGGCTCCACGATCGTCAGCGTCTTCCAAGTCGGTCGCATCTTCGACGGCGGCGCGCAGGACATCGGCTTCGCCACCTCGGTCGGCGGACGGCTCTGGCGCCCGGGCCGGCTGCCGGGAGTCTCGGCCGGATCCTCCCCGCCGGGGCGCGCTGCCCGCGTCAGCGATCCTGTCGTCAGCTACGACGCAGAACGCGGTGTGTGGCTGGCCGTCACGCTCGGCGTTTCCCCGAGGCTGACGCAGCTGCTGGTGAGCCGCTCTACCGACGGCTTGCGCTGGGATTTGCCCGTCGTGGCGGCGTCCAGTACCTCACCCTCGCTCGCGTACGACAAGGTGTGGCTCGCCTGCGACTCCTGGCCGGCGAGCCCTTTTCGCGGCCGCTGCTACCTCGCCTACACCGACGTCGCCTCCCATGACATCGTCGTCCAGGTCTCGGGCGACGGAGGGCTGACCTGGTCTTCGCCGCGCCCCGTGCCTGAGGACCGCGAGCAATCCGTCGCCGGAGCGCAGCCCGTCGTGCGGCCCGACGGGACCGTAGTAGTCGTGTTCGTGCTCGGCGAGGCGATCGCGGCGTCGCGCTCGACGAACGGCGGCGGCAGCTTCGAGATCGCGACGACCGTCGCGCAACGGCCGTTTCGCCCGGTGACGGGGATGCGCGCCCCCGTGCTGCCGTCGGCCGACGTGGCGCCGGACGGCACGCTCTACGTGGCCTGGCACGGCTGCGGCTTCCGGCCTGATTGCCGTGCGAACGACGTCGTGCTCTCGAGCTCGCCCGACGGCGTCCGATGGACATCACCGCGCCGCCTACCGGTCGCTGGCGCCATGACCCGCACGGATCTCTTCCTGCCCGCCCTCGCCGTGTCGCCGCTCGCCGAGCGGTTTCACGAGCTCGCCGTCGCCTACTACCTGATGCGAGACGCGCGCTGCGAGCTTTCCGCCTGCCGCGTGGACGTCTGGGCCGCCCGCTCCTTCGACGGCGGCGTCACCTGGGCCGCGCGACGCGTCAACGCACGGACGATGCGGCTCGAATGGATCGCGAACACGAACCAGAGGCGGATGCTGGCCGACTACATCTCGGTGTCGTTTGCCGACGGTCTGCCGGTGCCCGTCTTCTCGCTCGCATCACCGCCGCAGGCCGGAAGCTTCCGTCAGGCGATCTACGCGGCCCGCGTGCCCTAGGCCTAGGTGCCGATCGGGTGCCAGACCGTCTTCAGCTCGAGGAACGCCGCGATCTCCCATGGGCTCTGGCCGTCGACCGCGCCGCGCACGATGCGCTTCACGTTCTCGGCGCCGAGCCGCTCGAGCTCGGCAGCCGCGCCGTCGGCGCCCGTGACGTCGAGCGCGTTCACGTCCATGTGCGAGGCGAGCACGGGAGCGAGCTCGGCGTGTAGGCCGGTCAGGATGTTGACGACGCCCGCGGGGACGTCGGATGTTGCGAGCACCTCTGCCAGCTCGACCGCGGCGAGCGGGTGCTCCTCGGAGGCCACGACCACGAGCGCGTTCCCGCCGACGAGAGCCGGTGCCAGGCGCGACACGAGGCCCTCGAGCGCGGGCTCCCCGGGTGCGAGGATGCCGACGACGCCGGTCGGCTGGGGGAACGTGAAGTTGAAGTACGGACCCGCCACCGGATTCGACGAGCCGAGCGCCTGGGCGAGCTTGTCGGCCCACCCGGCGTACCAGACGAAGCGGTCGATCGCGCGGCTCACCTCGCCTTCGCCCGCGCACATCTCGGCGAGCTCGGCGTGCCTTGCCTCCAGAATCTCGGCCACGCGGTAGAGCACCTGGCCGCGGTTGTAGGCGGTCAACCCGGCCCACTTCGGCTGCGCGTCGCGCGCAGCGCGGACGGCGTCGCGGACGTCCTTGCGCGAGGCCCGCGCCACATTCTGGCCCTCGGCCAGGTAGGTGCGGCCGGACTCCGAGCGCGGAAACGCACCCCCGATGTACAGCTTGTACGTCTTCTTGACAGGCAGCCGGCTGGTCATCCGCCCTTGATCTCCGGCTTGCCGTCGAAGGCGAGGTACGGCTCGAGCCCGTGGAGACCTCCCTCGCGCCCGTAGCCCGACTCCTTGTAGCCGCCGAACGGCGAGGCAGGGTCGAAGCGGTTGTAGGTGTTCGCCCACACGACGCCTGCCTGGAGCCGCTCGGTCATCCAGAAGATGCGCGAGCCCTTCTCCGTCCAGACGCCGGCCGAGAGGCCGTACGGGGTGTTGTTCGCCTTCTCGACCGCCTCGTCGGGTGTGCGAAAGGTCAGCACCGACAGCACCGGCCCGAAGATCTCCTCCTGCGCCACCCGGTAGCTCTGCGCCACGTTCGTGAAGACCGTCGGCGCGAACCAGTAGCCGCGCTCGGGCAACTTGCAAGGCGGCTGGTAGATCTCGGCGCCCTCCTCCTCCCCCGCGCGGACGAGCTCCTCGATCTTCTCGAGCTGCTGGCGGGAGTTGATCGCGCCCACGTCCGTGTTCTTGTCCAGCGGATCGCCGACGCGCAGCGTGGCCATGCGGCGCTTGAGCTTGGCGACGACGGGCTCGTAGACCGACTCCTGCACGAAGAGGCGCGAGCCGGCACAGCACACGTGACCCTGGTTGAAGTAGATGCCGTTGATGATGCCCTCGACCGCCTGGTCGAGCGCTGCGTCGTCGAAGACGATGTTCGCGGCCTTGCCGCCGAGCTCCAGCGTCAGCTTCTTGCCGCTGCCGGCGAGCTCGCGCTGGATGGCCTTGCCGACCTCGGTCGAGCCCGTGAAGGCAACCTTGTCGACGTCCGGGTGCTTGACGAGGGCGGCGCCGGTGCGGCCGTCGCCGGTGAGGATGTTGACCACGCCCGGAGGCAGCTCGGCCTGACGGAGCACGTCGGTGAACAGGAGCGCCGTCAGCGGCGTTGTCTCCGCGGGCTTCAGCACGACCGTATTGCCCGTCGCGAGCGCCGGCGCGATCTTCCACGCGAGCATGAGCAGCGGGAAGTTCCACGGGATCACCTGGGCCGCAACCCCGAGCGGCCGCGGGTGGCGGTTAGGGAAGGCGTACTCGAGCTTGTCCGCCCAGCCGGCGTAGTAGAAGAAGTGCGCCGCCGCGAGCGGCAGGTCGACGTCACGCGACTCGCGGATCGGCTTCCCGCCGTTTAGCGACTCGAGCACGGCGAACTCGCGCGAGCGCTCTTGGAGGAGTCGCGCGATACGGAAGAGGTACTTGGCGCGCTCCGACGGCGCAAGCGAGGACCAGCCGTCGGCGTAGGCGCCCCGCGCGGCCTCGACGGCGCGCGCTACATCCTCGGTGCCCGCCTGGGCGACCTCGGCGATCGACTCCTCGCTGGAAGGATCGAGCGTGGTGAAGTACTCGCCGGTGCACGGCTCGACCAGCTCGCCGCCGATGAAGAGGCCGTAGCGTTCCTCGAGTTGGAGGATCTCGCGCGCCTCGGGGGCGGGCGCGTACTCCCAGCCGGTCGAGACGGGCACGGAAGAGCGGCGGCGCTCCACTTCACTCATGCGTGCACCACTCCGCGACCGTGGCTGAAGCGCTCACCGCGCAGATCGAGGTGTTTCCCGCCCCCGCATGCCTCGTGGGGCAGGGACTCGTGGCGCCGTGACTCGTGGGGCCGTGACTCGTGGCGCCGTGACTCGTGGGGACGCCGCGACACCGTGGACCCTCCACCCACCCCCCACCCAGGGAGGGGGCCAAGCCTAGAGATTGCGATGGGACGGATCCGTGCCGGATGTGTGACAAATCAGTCGATCGTGAAGTAGGTCGGGCTCTGGTAGCGGCCGGTCTTCTCCTTGCGGATCTGAAGGAGCACGTCGTTCAGCAGCGTCGACGCACCGAGCCGGAACAGGTCCGGGGTCAGCCAGTCGGGACCGAGCGTCTCATGCACGAGCACGAGGTACTGCACAGCCTGCTTCGCCTGCCGGATGCCGCCCGCGGCCTTCACGCCCACGCGCCGGCCCGTCTCGTCGTGCACGTCGCGCACGACCTCGAGCAGCACGAGCGTGACGGGCAGCGTGGCAGCCGGCGAGATCTTGCCGGTCGACGTCTTCACGAAGTCCGCGCCGCCGGCGACGGCCAGCAGCGCGGCGCGGCGGACGTTGTCGTACGTGCCGAGCTCGCCGGTCTCGAGGATCACCTTGAGGTGGGCGTCGCCGCACGCCTCCTTGACGCGCACGATCTCGTCGTACACCTTGGCGTAGCGGCCGGCGAGGAACGCGCCGCGGTCGATGACCATGTCGACCTCGTCGGCGCCCTGCTCGACGACCCACTGCACCTCGGCCACCTTCACGTCGAGCGGTGCCTGTCCGGACGGGAAAGCCGTAGCGACCGAAGCCACGGCCACGCTCGAGCCACGCAGCCGCTCGACCGCCGGCGCGACCAGGTTCGGGTACACACAGACGGCCGCCACCGACGGCACGGTCGCGTCAGCCGGATCGGGCCGCAGCGCCTTCGTCGCGAGCGCCGTCACCTTGCCGGGCGTGTCGGCGCCCTCAAGCGTCGTCAGGTCCATCGTTCGGATCGCAAGGTCGAGCGCGAAGAGCTTCGCGTCGCGCTTGATCGACCGCTTCGCGAGCGTCGCTGCCCGCTCCTCGAGCGCCACGGCGTCCACGGCCCCCACCCGCGGCAGGCGCGGCTCCAGCGGGAGCTCGAAGCCTGTCGGGAGCGCGGGAGCGCGGGCCACGAGTCGAGTCTAGATGCCGAGCCGCTCGAGCAACTGCTCGTCGCGACGCCAGCGCGGACGCACCTTGACGCGGAGCTCGAGGAAGACGCGCCGCCCGAGCAGCAGCTCGATCTCAGGGCGTGCGCGCACGCCGATCTCGCGGATCATCGCCCCACCGCGGCCGACCAGGATCTGCTTCTGCGACTCCGTCTCCACGAGCACGGCCGCACGCACCACCTTCTCGTCGATCTCCTCGACCTCCACCGTGACCGCGTGCGGCACCTCGTCGCGCGTGAGGTGGAGCGCCTTCTCGCGCACGAGCTCGGCGATCTGCACTTCCGGAGTCAGATCCGTGCGCTGCTCGGTCGGAAAGTAGGCCGGCCCCTCGGCGAGCAGCCCCGCGAGCTCCTCACGCAGCTCCCCCACGCCGTCGCCGGTCTTCGCGCTGACCGGGTGCAGCGCGTGGAACTCGCCGAGCCGGGCCGCCGCGGCCATCTGCGAGGCGATGTGGCCGGGCTTGAGGCGATCGACCTTGTTGAGGGCGATCACGACCGGCACGCCGAGAGCGAAGACGCGCCCGGCGATGAAACGGTCGCCTGCGCCGATCCGCTCACGCGCGTCGAGCACGAACAGCACCGCGTCCACATCCTCGAACGAGGCGTCCACGGTGCGTTGCATGTGCTCGGTCAGCGTGTCACGCGGGCGCTGAAACCCCGGCAGGTCGACCAGCACGAGCTGGTGGTCGTCCCCGTTTGCGATCCCGAAGATGCGCCGCCTCGTCGTCTGCGGCTTGTCGGAGACGATCGCCACCTTGCCACCGCACAGGGCGTTGACGAGCGTGGATTTTCCGACGTTGGGCCGGCCGGCAACGGCGACGAAGCCGCTTCTCACAGCACAAAGGTGTCGGGCAACAGGCCGGCGGGGGTCGTCTCGACAAGCTCGCCGTCGCCACGCCGGTAGGTCACGCTCCCCAAGCGGAACTCGACGAGCCACTGGCGGCAGCCGCCGCAGGGCGAGGCCGTGACCGCGAGGGCATCCAGGTCGCCCGGCCCGTAGCCCTCGCCGACGGCCCGGGCGAGCGCTGCTCGCTCAGCGCAGATCCCGAGCGGGTAGGCGGCGTTCTCCACGTTCGCTCCCGCGAAGACGTTGCCATCGCGAGTGCGTACGGCCGCGCCGACGTGAAAGCGCGAGTACGGGGCATACGCACGCTCCTTGATCGTGTCGGCCGCCGCGAGCAGCTCGCGGTCCGCGCTCACGCGAACACCTGGAAGAGCACGAGCGTGAGCAGCGCGCCGAGCACGCCGCCGTAGACGACCTCGAGGAAGGAATGGATGCCGGATTCGACGCGCGTCTGTGCCACGAGCAGCGCCATGATGAACGTCAACGACGAAACGAGAAACCAATGGCGCGAGTCGCCGACGATGTTCGTGGTTGCCATCCAGCCGCCGAACGCGACCGCTGCGTGCCCCGAGGGCAGGCCGCCGCGCAGAGGCGTGCCGCGGCCGGTATAGGCCTTCGTAGCGATCACGGAAATGATCGTTAGCACGAGCGCGATCAGGGTGACCTCCGCCGGCGCGTCCCGCAGGCGGTCGATCAGGTGCGAGGAGCGGTTGACGAGCTGCTCAGAGAAGACGAGGTAGCCGACCCCCACCGCGTTCACGGTGGCGATGAGGACGGCCCCCGCGGTAATGTCCTTCGCGAGCTTCGCCAGCGGATCGAACGCCGTCGTGGCGACGTCGATCGCGGCCTCGACAGCCGTGTTGATCATCTCCGCGATCAGCACGAACGAGATCGCCAGTAGGAGCGCAATCAGCTCGAGGCGCTCCACGCCGGTCGCCAGCGCGGCGATGAGTACGCCGGCCGCAACAGCGAAGTGAATGCGCATGTTGCGCTGCGTGCGCAGCACGTGGATGATGCCCTCGATCGCGAAGTTGAAGCTGTGCAGCAGCGACGGCGCGCGGCGGTCGTTCATTTCAGGTGTCCTCGCTGGCGCTGCTCCATCGCAGGCCCGTGGTCGTAGCCGAGCAGGTGCAAGAGCCCGTGTACGAGCGGTGCCCTCCACGCGTCGCCGACGACCGCCGGGCAGAGCACGACATCGCCGAGCTGGCGCGGGACTCCGGCAGGAACCTCATCGCGCCCGTCGATCGGGAACGAGAGCACGTCTGTCGCCTCGTCGACGCCGAGGTGCTCGCGCTTCAGGTCACGCATCTCCTCGGGGCGTGCGAAGTGGAGCCCGAGCTCGCCGTCGCCCACGCCCTCGGCCGCCAGCACGCGCCGGGACAGCTCGGCGGCGTCGTCCTCGGGAACAGCGTCGCCACTGCTGTTTCGTACCTCGACCGCGACCACAATCTACTACCTGCTCCGCTGCGTGCCGGTCTCCTCTGTGTGCTCCCGGTAGGCCTCGACGATGCGCTGCACAAGCTTGTGGCGTACGACGTCTTTGTGGCTGAAGCGCACGAACGCTATCCCGTCGACCGCGCCGAGGATGTCCTGCACCTGGATGAGGCCCGAAGCCTGCTCGCGCGGGAGGTCGATCTGCGTCACGTCACCCGTCACCACCACCTTCGAGCCGAAGCCCAGGCGCGTCAGAAACATCTGCATCTGCTCGGGGCTCGTGTTCTGCGCCTCGTCGAGGATGATGAAGGAGTCGTTCAGCGTCCGGCCGCGCATGAACGCGAGCGGCGCGACCTCGATGGTGCCGCGTTCCATGTAGGCGGCCAGACGGTCGGCCTCGAGCATGTCGTAGAGCGCGTCGAAAAGCGGGCGCAGGTAGGGGTCGACCTTCGCGAGCATGTCGCCGGGGAGGAAGCCGAGCCGCTCGCCGGCCTCGACGGCGGGGCGCGTGAGGATGATGCGGCCGACCTGGCGCTCGGACAGCGCGGCCACGGCGAGCGCCATCGCGAGGTAGGTCTTGCCCGTCCCGGCGGGACCGATCCCGAAGGTGACGGTGTAGTTTCGGATCGCGTCCACGTAGCGCTTCTGGGTGACCGTCTTGGGCGCGATCTTCTTGCCGCGGTGCCGCCAGACGACGTCGTCGAAGAGCTCGCGGACGTCGGCGCCCTGCTCGAGCACGCCCAGCACCGCGTCGACGGTACCCGGGCCGAGCTCATGACCCCCTTCGACGAGCTCCACGAGCTCGTCCAGCACCGCGCGCGCCTCGGCGACGCCCTGCTCGTCGCCCTCGAGCGTCAGCCGGTTACCGCGCAGGAGGATCGTGCAGCGAAGCCGGTCGCGCAGCGTGTCCAGGACGGCGTCACCGACGGTCGCCAGCTCCGCGGCGACGTCGTTGGACACGGACAGGACCTGCTGCACCGCCTTCAGTGTAGGCGCCGACGCCACCCGTGCCGCTTTCGTCACCCAGCCGTCACCCACGCGTGCGCCCCACCCCGATACGATCGAATCGGGGAGGAGGTCATGGGTTCCTGACAGGGGTGTCCGCAGGAGGCAAGGCCGCCGAGGACGCGTCTGGTCAACGTCGAGCGCGGGCTCCGGGCGCGACATCTTCGTAGCCTCCTGCAAGAGCGCTTGGATCGACTAGGCGAGCTTCTCGCGCACGAGCTGGCTGACTGCCGACCCGTCCGCGCGCCCAGCAACCTGCGGCATGACATCGGCCATGACGCGGCCGAGGTCGCGAATGCTCGTGGCGCCGTTCTCGGCGATCGCGTCGTCGACGATCGCCTCGAGCTCGTCGTCGGACAGTGGCTCGGGCATGAACTCGCCCAGCACCGCGAGCTCCGCCTCCTCGCCCGCCGCGTGCTCGTCGCGATCGGCCGCGCGGTAGGCCTCGGCCGCCTCCTGCCGACGCTTGCGCTCGCGCTGGAGCACCTGGAGCTCTTCGCCGTCGGACAGCGGGCGCTGAAGCTCCTTCTCCGCCGAGCGTAGGCTCGCAAGAATCAGCCGCAGCGCGTCCCGGCGCGCCCGGTCGCGCGCGCGCATCGCCGCCGTCAACTCCTCCTCGATGCGGGCGATCAGGCTCATACCGGCAGCCCGCTCACCCGCCCGCCGAGCACGTGCCAGTGGAGGTGGAAGATCGTCTGGCCGGCGCCCGCGCCGACGTTGACGAGCACGCGGTAGTCCTCGAGCCCCGCCTCGCGGGCGGTGTCGGCCACGAACTCCAGCATGCGCTTCGCCTCCTCGGCCGGAAACTCGACGACGTCGTGGAAGCTGGCGACGTGCCGCTCGGGCAGCACGAGCAGGTGAACGTCGGCACGCGGGTTGATGTCGCTGATCGCGACGAACCCCTCGGCCTCGTGCACGTGGTCGCCCTCACGCACGAGGCGGCAGAAGAGGCAGTCGTCAGGCAGCGCGCACCCCCTCCTCCGCCACCGCCGCGCCGCGCACGCGCAGGAAAGCGCCCAAGGGCGCCTCGGCGGCGACGAGCCACGGCGTGTAGTCGTCGCCGTACCCCCGCCCAGGTCGGTCGACGAGCACGACGTCATCCTGCCCTACTTTTTCTCTCCACCGGGCCAGGCACGCCGCGCTCGAGGCGGCGCGGAGCCTCGCGCCACGTTCCTTCTTGACCGCGGCTGAGACGGTGTCCTCGGCAGCGGTGCCTGTGCCGGGCCGCGGCGAGTACGGAAAGACATGCACCTTCGTCATGCCGGCTGCCTCCACCGTCCGCAGCGTATTCTCGAACGCTCGCTCGTCCTCGTCCGGGAAGCCGACGATGACATCTGTTGTCAGGTTGAGGTCGCGGAGCGGCTCAAGGCGGCGCAGGTAGGTGGCAACGTCGTACCGCCGCCCCATCGCGCGCAGCACGCGATCGTCCCCGGATTGCAGCGGCACGTGGAGGTGCGCGGCCACCGTGGCCGACTCACGCAAAGCCGCCACGAGCTCGTGGTCGACGTGGTTGACCTCGATGGATGACAGCCGGAGCCGCACAAGCCCGGGCGTCGCCGCGGCCTCGCGCACGAGGCGGGGCAGGCGGTAGCCCGCCACGCGGTCGCGGTAGCAGCCGAGGTTGATCCCGGTGAGCACGACCTCGCGGTGACCTTGGTCGACGCGTTTCCGCACTTCGCCGAGCACCGCAGCCGCGGTCCGGCTCCGGGAGGCGCCGCGCACGAGCGGGACCACGCAGAACGCGCAGGAGAAACTGCAACCGTCCTGCACCTTGACGAAGGCGCGGACGCGGTCGAGCCGCGCGTCCGCCTGCACGCAACCGATCGCACCAAGGTCGCCCGCGACGAACGCCGGCGTTTCCTCGCCGCGCCGCTCGACGACGACCACGTTGGCGGGCAGACCCTGGAACGCGCCGCGCAGGTTGGCGCCGCAGCCGGTCACGTACACGCGCCGGTGGGAGCGTGCCGCCTGGGCGGCAGCCTTGCGGGATTTGCGCACGGCCTGGTGCGTCACGCAGCACGTGTTCACGACTGCCACGTCGGCGCCGGCCAAACGCTCGTCGTGCCCGTCGGCCAGCAGGCGCTCGCGCACGGCGTGCGCGTCCGTATGAGAGACCTTGCAACCGAGGAACGAGACCGAGAAGCTCGCCACCGGCGGGATGCTAACCCCGCTCGTAAAGATCGGCCGCCCATTCGTCCTCGCAGCGGCGCCCGACGTGGCGATAGCCCCTCAACTCGGGCTGCTGTGAGCGCAGGTAGCCCGACGTGATGACGCACGGCGACGCGAACTCAACTCCACAAACCGGCTCGAACGCGATGTTGGCAACGGTCAGGCCAGCTCTGGGCAGCGCCTCGGACACGACGTCGACGTGCCGCACCTCGACGGCGACGCAGTTCGCGCGGGCGTTCTGCGCGGTCGCTTCGACGGCAGCCGGATCGCGGTCGAGGGCGGTCACGGGGGCGAAGCCGAGGCGCGCAGCGGCCACCGCGAGCACGCCCGAGCCACACCCAGCGTCGACGAGGCTCGTCGGCTTCACCTCGAGCAGGAGCTCGACGCAGAGGCGCGTCGTGGCGTGCGCGCCGGTGCCAAACGCCCGGCCCGGCTCGATGACGACCGGCAGGATGCCCGGGGGCGGCGCCTCCCAGGGCGGCCCGATCCAGAGCGGCCCGACGACCACAGGCCGGTGAAAACGGCGCCAGCGCTCGCTCCAGTCCTCGGGGACGCCCTCGGAGCGGGCGCTCCCGAACGTGTGCCAGAACCACTCCTCCCCGCCGGAATCGGTGTAGGCGGCCAGCTCGACCCCGTCCGCGTGGTCGATCTCCTCGAAGCCTCCGGGGAAGAGCTCGAGCATTTGCGCCCTCGCCTCCTCCGCCCGGCCGCGCGGCACGCTCACGGAGACGCGGCGCAGGCTCAGCGAAACGCGCTCTTCAGCTTGTCGAAGAAGCCCGGGTCCTCCTCGTACGTATCCGCCCGCTCCGCGCCCTCGAAGCGCTCGAGCAACTCGCGATGCTCCCCCGTCAGGTGGCGAGGCACGACCACGTTGACGAGGACGCGGTGATCGCCGCGGCCGAACCCTTGGAGCACGGGCATTCCGCGGCCGCGCAACACGCGGATCTCACCCGGCTGCGTGCCCGGCTCGAAGCGCAGCTCGGCGTCGCCGTCCAGGGTGGGGATCGGCACGGTGGCTCCCAGTGCGGCCTGGGTCATCGTCAGCGCGACGGTCGAGAAGAGGTCGTCCCCCTGACGCACGAAACGCGCGTCCGGTCTGACGCGCACGTCCACGTAGACGTCACCTGCGCCCCCGCCGAGCGCGCCGGCATGGCCCTCCCCGGATAGGCGGATGCGCTGCCCGTCGTGGATCCCGGGGGGGACGGTCACCCGAAGTGAGTGCTCTGCGACCACCCGGCCGTCGCCGCGGCACTCTCCGCAGGGCTCCTCGACCACGCGACCGGCGCCGGCGCAGGTGGGGCAGGCCTGGGTGCGGACGAACTCGCCGAACGCACTGCGCGACACCTGGCTGACGCGACCCGCGCCGCCGCACGTCTGGCAGCGGTGCACGCCCGACCCCGGCTCGGCGCCTTCTCCTGCACATCGTTCGCAGGTGACGGCGACCGGAAACGGCACCTCGCGTACGACGCCGGAAGCGGCCTCGCGCAACTCGATCTCCACCTGCGCGACGATGTCCCCGCCGCGGGCGCGGCGCGCTCCGCCGCCGAACAGGTCATCGCCGAAGAAGACGGAGAAGATGTCGGCGAGGCTGCCGAAGTCGAAGTGCGCAGGCTGGAAGCCGCCGCGGCGAAGGCCCGCGTGGCCGAAGCGGTCATAGAGCTCGCGCGTCTCGCGCTTGGACAGTACCTCGTAGGCTTCCACCACCTCGCGGAAGCGCTCCTGCGCGTCGGGCGCGTCGGAGACATCGGGGTGCAGCTCGCGCGCGAGACGGCGAAAGGCTTGCTTGACCTCACGCTCGTCCGCCCCGCGCTGGAGGCCGAGCACCTCGTAGTAATCGCGCTCCGTCGTGGCCACGGTCGAAGCGTAGCTCCGGGTGCCGCCGCCTCTCGGCGGCGGCGCTACCCGATCACGACCCGCAGCGGCAGGTGATCGGACGCCCCCGCCGCCATCGGACCAACCGCGACCTCGCAGGCGTGGACGCGCGCAGCCAGATCGCCTGACGCGAAGGCGTAGTCCAGGCGCAGCCAGGGTGCGTCGGCCGGGTAGGTCGAGCCGGGCTCGCCAGGGTGTAGCGCCCGGTAGCAATCCACGTAGCCGGCAGCGCGAAGGGGAGCCAGTACTCCTCGCGGCGCGCCGGCGACGGCCTCGCCGCGGGGGACGACACCCGCCGGGGGCGTGCCGACCTCGTCGCCCGGCTCGAGAGCATTGAGATCGCCGACTAGGAGGTGGGGCCCCTCGACGGGGGAGAGCACGTCGAGGATCGCAGCGACCTCGCCCGCCCGTGGATACGCCTTCTCCTCGTGCCGAGAGGCAAGGTGGATCGTGAAGAGTCGCAGTCCGTCGGTCTCCACCTCCAGCAGGCTCTTGGACAGCGCCGCGAGCCTGTGGTTGCGCGAGCGGCGGACCGGGAGCCGCGTCAGCCACGCCACGTGAAGGTCGAAGATGCCGTTCCCCTCGCCGAACGTGACCGCCATCCCGAGCGTATCGCCGAGCACCGCAGCCGACGCTTGCGTCACCTCCTGGAGCGCGACGGCGTCGGGCTGCTCCACCTCGAGCACGCTGGAGAGGGATGCGAGCCGGCCGCCGCCTCCGTCCCAGATGTTGTACGAGAGCACCCGCACGGAGGCGACTGTGGCCGTCAGTTGTCGGCGTAGTAGGTCTCCGCGAAGCGCGAGAGCTCCCAGGCCGCAGCACGCACCGACTGGATCGCCATCGCATAATCCATACGCAGCGGCCCGAGCAGGCTGACCGCGCCGAGCGTGCGGTTGACGACACCGTAGGCGGCACTGACGACTGCCACCTCGCGCAGGCCGGGGTGCGAGAGCTCGTCGCCCACACGCACGTACGTGCGCTCGCGGTCGAGCACGCCGGCAATCAGCTCGAGCAGAGCGGCGCGCTTCTCCAGCACGTCGAGCAGGCTCCGATAGCCGGCGAAGTCCTCGAGTCGCAGCTCGTCAAGCAGGGTCGCGGCTCCGCCGACAAACAGCTGCCGGTCCTCGGTGGCAAGATCGGTGAAGGCCGGCCACACGAGTTCCAGGAACAGACGCTCGCGCGACGACAGCGTCGGATCTTCGAAGCGCTGCCGCAGCGCGCGCGTCCCGAGCTTCAGGCCCGCGACCTGCTCGTTCAGGTACTCCGCCGCCCACTTGGTCAGGCCCGAGTCGACGGGCTCGTCGAAGGTGAGCACACGCTTGCTCACGCCACCCGTCGACGTGATCACAACGGCCATCGCAAGCTGGGGCTGGAGCAGAAGCACTTCGACATGCCGCACGCTGGCGGCCTCGAGCGGAGGCGCAGACACAAGCGCGAGCAGCCGCGTCACGTCGGAGAGCGTCTCCGTCGTCGTCTGCAGCGTCGTGTCCACCTCGCCGTGCACCGCCGAGAGGTCGAGTGGGAACGACACCGGTCGGTCGAGACGCTGGAGGAGCTCGTCGACGTAGAGCCGGTACCCGCGCTCGGTCGGCACTCGCCCGGCCGAGGTATGCGGGTGCGTGAGCAGCCCAAGCGCCTCCAGCTCCGCCAGCTCACTGCGCACGGTCGACGCCGACACGTTCAGCCGCCCCGCTTCGACGAGGTGCTTCGAGCCCACGGGCTGGCCGGTGCCGACGTGATCCTCGACCACGCGGCGCAGGATGTCGCGCTGCCGCTCGGTCAGCTCGACGCGCTGCGCGCTCACAGATCGATTGTAGGCGTTTTGCAGGAAGAACCGGGCCTAGGCGAGCAGATCCGCGGTCACGCCGCCGCCGAGGAATCGTCCGCGCCGGGTCAGCGTCAGCGCCTCCCTGCCGTCCTCACCGCGCCGCACCTCCGCCAGGCCGAGCCGCCGTGCGCGCTCCAGGCCGCTCCGGTCGACGGCGCCGCGGAGCCCTTCGAGGCCGAGAGGCTCGTCGAGCCGCAGCCCGAGGAGGAGCCGCTCCGCTCGCTTCACCGGCTCGGGAAGAACCTCGCGCTCGCGCCGCGGACGCGTGCCGCCCGCAAGCGCCCGCACGTACCCGGGGAGGCTGGGCGCGTTCCGCCAGCGGACCGTCCCGACCGTGGATACGGCGCCGATGCCGAGGCCCAGATAGTCGCGACCGTGCCAGTACGCCAGGTTGTGGCGCGCCCGCAGATCTCGTGCGTCCGCCACGGTCGGCTCGCGGCAGAAGTTGGCGGTCTCATACCAGCGGTAGCCCGCGCCCGTCAACGCCTCAACCACCCGCTCGAGGTAGCCCTCCATCGCCCCCGCCTGGCGGGCGAGCTCCTCTCCGTGCGCGTGCGTGAAGCGCGTGCCGGGCTTGGCCTCGAGCTCATAGCAGGACAGGTGCTCCGGCTCCAGCGCGAGCGCCGCGGAGAGATCGCGCTCGAGGCCGGAGGCCCTCTGGCCGGGGATCCCGTAGACGAGATCCAGCGAGATGTTGTCAAAATTGGCATCTCGAAGAGCGTAAAGCGCGCGCCGGACGTCGTCGGGGGTGGCGCGCCGCTCGAGCGTGTGCAGTAGGTCGGACTGGAACGACTGGGCCCCGAGCGAGACGCGGTTCACGCCGTGCTCGCGGAGTAGCGCGGCCAACTGGGGCGTGACGGTCTCGGGATTCGCCTCGACGGTCACCTCTTCGGCCGTCGGGAGCGCGGCCAGCAGCCGGGCGAGCGCCGCCGGCGCCGTGAAGGTGGGCGTGCCGCCGCCGAGGAACACCGTTCCGAGCGACGGCGCAAGCAGCTCGCGCTCCAGCTCGAGCTCGCAGAGCAGCGCGTCCACGTAGGCGCCGTGCTGCGATCCGCGCCCGACGACGGTGACGAAGTCGCAGTAGCCGCAGCGGTGCGCGCAGAACGGCAAGTGGACGTACAGATGCCGGACGCCGCTCACCCCTTCTCGTCCCCGAGGTTGAGCACGGCGAGGAAGGCCTCCTGCGGCACCTCGACCGCCCCGACTTGCTTCATGCGCCGCTTGCCCGCCTTCTGCTTTTCGAGCAGCTTGCGCTTGCGGGTGATGTCGCCGCCGTAGCACTTCGCCAGCACGTCCTTGCGCTTCGCCTTGACCGTCTCGCGCGCGATCACCCGCGAGCCGATCGCGGCCTGGATGGCCACGTCGAAGAACTGCCGCGGGATTTCCTCGCGCAGCCGCTCGACGAGCGCCTTGCCGCGGGCGTAGGCGCTGTCGCGGTGGATGATCAGCGACAGGGCGTCGACCGGCTCGCCGCCGACGAGCACGTCCACGCGCACCAGCGGACCCTCCCGGAAGCCGGCGAGGTCGTAGTCGAAGCTCGCATACCCGCGCGTGCGCGACTTCAGCTGGTCGTAGAAGTCGAGCACGATCTCGGCGAGGGGCAGCTCGTACGTCAGGTGGACGCGCTGCTCCGAGAGGTACTCCATGTGGTCGAAGCGCCCGCGGCGATCGTTGCAGAGCTCCATCACCGCGCCGACGTGCTCCTTGGGGACGATGATCGACGCCTTGATGTAGGGCTCTTCGACGCGCTCGAGCTCGGACGGCATCTCCGCCGGGTTGTGCACCTCGACGAGCTCGCCGGTGCGCGTCTCGACCTGGTACGCGACGTTCGGCGCGGTCACGAGCAGGTCGAGGTCGAATTCGCGCTCGAGCCGCTCGCGGACGATCTCCATGTGCAGGAGACCCAGGAAACCGCAGCGGAAGCCGAAGCCGAGCGCCCGCGACGTCTCGGGCTCGTAGAAGAGCGCGGCGTCATTCAGCTTGAGACGGTCGAGCGCGTCGCGCAGCTCCGGGTAGTCGTCCGAGTCCGTCGGGAAGAGGCCGGCGAACACGGTGGGCTTCACCTCCTTGTAGCCGGGCAGCGGCTCGGCGGCGGGGTTTGCCTGCGAGGTGAGCGTGTCGCCCACGCGCAGCTTGCTCACGTCCTTGAGGCCGGTGATGACGTAGCCGACCTCCCCGGCCGAGAGCGACTGGGCCGGACGCATGGTGGGGGAAAAGAAGCCGAGCTCCTCGACCTCGAAGCGGGTACCCTGGGCCATCGCGCGCAGTCGCTCTCGCGGCCTAAACGATCCGTCGACTACCCGCACGAAGGCCACGACCCCGCGGTACTGGTCGTATGACGAGTCGAAGACGAGCGCGCGACCGGGCGCGTCGGGATCGCCGACGGGTGCGGGGACGCGCTCCACGACAGCGTCCAGGACCGCCTCGACGCCCTGGCCGGTCTTCGCCGAGACCGGGAGTACGCGGCCCGGCTGCTCACCGATGAGTGCGGCGATTTCCGCTGCCGTGCCCGCAGGGTCGGCCTGCGGCAGGTCGATCTTGTTCACGATCGGGACGATCTCGAGGTCGTTCTCAATTGCGAGGTAGGCGTTCGCGACCGTCTGCGCCTCCACCCCCTGCGCGGCGTCGACCACGAGCACGGCGCCCTCGCACGCCTGAAGCGACCGGGAAACCTCGTAGGTGAAGTCCACGTGCCCGGGGGTGTCGATCAGGTTGAGCTGGTAGCCCTTCCACTCCACACGCACGGCCTGCGCCTTGATGGTGATGCCGCGCTCGCGCTCGAGTTCCATCGAGTCGAGCAGTTGCTCGCGCATCTCGCGTCCCGACACAGTTCCCGTCACCTCCATGAGGCGGTCGGCGAGCGTCGACTTGCCGTGGTCGATGTGCGCGATGATCGAGAAGTTGCGGATGCGATCCGGGTCCATGACAAGGTCAGGCCCGGCGGAAACGGGCCCTCAGGGAGAGTAGCGCCTCGATCTCGCGGACTCGGAGCGCCCGGCAGGCGGCCACATAGACGGCGAGACCCGCGAAAACGGAGCCCGCGAGGGACACCAGCTGACCGCCGAACGACCGGCCAAGAGCGTCGTCGAGCGCCCACCACACGACCCACGAGGCCGCGGCGAGGAGGCCTGAGGCGATCGTCACCTTGGCGAGCGACGCGCCGACGGCCCGCAAGTCGAGTCGCCCGAGCCGGCGCCGCAGCAGCACGATGAGAGCCAAAGCGCCCGCCACATTCGCGAGCGAGACGGCGAACGGGATCCCCCACGCCCCGACGCGGTAGAAGGCGACATAGAGCGCGACGTTCAGGACGAGGTTGCCGAGCGCGACCCAGGTCGGAATCCACGGCTGTTGGAGGCTGAAGAAACCGCGGTTCAGCATGAGCATCATCCCGTTGAAGGCGAGCCCGAGCGAAAAGGCAGCCAGCGCGCCGGCGACGACGGTCGTCTGGTCCGGGTCGAACCGCCCGCGCTCGTAGAGCAGCCGCACGATCGGCTCCGCGAGCACGGCGGAGGCGGCGGCCGCAGGGACGAGCAGGAAGTTGATCTGCCGCAGTCCGCGCGAGACCGTGTCGCGGAAGCCGGGCACGTCGCCACGGGTGGCCAGGCGGGAGAGCGCCGGAAACAGCACTGTGGCCACGGCCACGGAGAACATCCCCTGCGGCAGCATGTAGACGCGAAACGCCTTGTCGATCGCGGTCGGTGCGATCGTGCCGTCGATCAGCTTCGCCGCGAAGACTGTGCCGATCACAGCGTTCACATTGATCAGGCCGAGGCTGAGCGTGACCGGCCCCATGAGCCGAAAGACCTGGCGCACGTGCGGGTCCCGCCAGTCGAGAACGGGACGAAGGCCCCCGTCGCGTCCGCGCAGCCAGGGGACGGGCAGGAGCACCTGAATGACGGTCCCCGCAAGAATCGAGCCCGCGTAGACGTAAAGGCGGCCGCTCTCGGAGTCGGCATGCGGGACGCCGAGTACAAGGCCGGCGATGATGGCGAGGTTCCAAAACACGGGAGTCAGCGCCGGGACGCTGAAGTGCTCGTAGCTGTTCAGGATCCCGACGATCACTCCGGAGACGCCGAGCAGCGCGACGATCGGAAAAAGAATCTGCGACAGGCGAACAGCGAGGTCGTCGTACGCGTCGGTCATCGGCGGGACGAGCAGCGGCGCGGCGAGGACGAACAGCGCCGTCAGCCCGGTCAGGCCGAGGACGAGCAGCCAGAAGATCGTCGACGCGACGCGCCAGGCGCGGGCGCGATCGCCCTTCTCGAGCAGCTCGCTGAAGACGGGGACGAAGGCGGACGAAAGGGCCGCGTCTGCCACTAGCGCGCGTACGAGGTTCGGGATCTGGAACGCGACCGTGAAGGCGTTGATGGGGCCGCGCACGCCGAAGTAGTTCGCCGCGACGACCTCGCGGGCGAGCCCGAGGACGCGCGAAAGCCCGGTGGCGAGCGAGAAAATCGCCGTCGACCAGACGAGCCGGCGCCCCTGGTCCGGCGTCTCCACGCGGGCGAGTATAGGGAGGCGGCCCGCCGCTTCCCTGCCGCGCCATCGCCGCACGCACTGGGTGGGGGCGAGTCCGGACGAGACATGCCCAGCCGGGACGGGTCGGACCGCTCCGCGGGGGCCACCGCTCCTCCTCCCCAGCTCGAGCGTAGCGGCGAGCGGCGCACGAAAGGGTGGCGCACTGTGACGAGTGTGCGACGCCATACCCACTGGACAATCTCGGGCACGCGCGAGGCGCGCCATCGGGCGAGCAACCAGCGCTCTGCTACGATCCGGCGGCCCGCATGAGCGAGCGTTTTCACGCCATGGCGAATATCAAGCAGCAGAAGAAGCGCGTCCGCATCGCCGCCCGCGAACGGCTCGAGAACCTGCGCTACCGCTCGACGATCAAGACGCTGACCAAGCGAGTCGAGACGGCCGTCGAAGAGGGGGACGCCGAGCGGATCGCGCACGGTCACCGGCAGTTGCAGCAATGGATCGATCGCGCGGCCGCGCGCGGCGCCATCCACCGGAACCTGGCCGCACGCAAGAAGGCGCAGGCCGCCCGCCTCGTTCGGCCGGGCTCCTAGCCAGCCAACCCTCGCCCGCCCCGCGCCCTAGGGGCCGGGTAAGACTCGCGTTATCCCGGAGCTACGGCTTGCAGACGTGTGACGTCGACAAGCGCGAGCTCGAGCTCGAGCTCCGGAGGCCGGCGGCTCGCGCCTTTGAGCGCCGCGTCGAGCTCCGCCAGACGGACGACCGCGGCGTCGAGCTCGTCCGGCGAGTACTGCTGGGCATGCCCCAGCGCCTTGCGAACGCGGAATTCGTGGACGCCGAGCGTCTTCGCAATGTCACGGGTCGCCCGGCCGCCGTCGGCCTGTCGCTGCGCAGCCCGCACGAGTCCGACGTGCGACGCGAGCCTCGCGCCGACAAGGAAGGGCTCGGCCCGCTGCACCTCGCCCTCGTAGGCAGCGAGCAGAGCGGCGACGTCCCGCTGGCCCCACGCATCCGAAAGACCCCACGAGGGCGCCTCGCGCGTGTGCACTGCGAGCACCTCCACATCGCGCGCCGCGAGCGGCTCTCCACCCGCCCAGGTGGCGAGCTTGTCGATCTCCGCCATGAGCTCATCGAGGTTCTCGCCCACGAGCTCGACGAGCGCCTCGCACGCATCCCGATCGGCATGCGCTTCGAGCCGCGCGAACTGCTCGGCGACCCACGCCGGCAGGCGCTTCCGGGAAACGTCCCAGGCGAGCACCTCCCCGGCTGGCGCCACCGCCTTGGCGAGCGGCGAGTCCAGCTTGAGGCTGTCGGCGACGAGCGCGAGAACCGTCTCGGGCGTCGGGTCCGAGAGGTACTCAACGACAGCCTTCGCGTCGGCTGCCTTCCAGCGGTCGACGCCCACCACCACGACGAGGTGCGAACCCCCGCCGAACAGGCCGAGAGCGTTGCAGGCTGTGACCGCGTCCGACCCGGTGGCGCTCATGGCGAAGAGGTGCTCGACGGACGCTTCGTCGAAGCGCGACCGCAACCGCTCGAGTGCGCGTGCGATCTTCGGGCGATCGGTGCCCGTGAGCAGGTACGCCGGGCGCAGCGGCTCCGTCGACACGACTTGGAGATTACTCGCGCTCGGTGCGAATCCAGAGCCGCTCGCCGTCCGAGTCCACCGCGACGCGCCCATCCTGATCGGTCCGGTACACCGCCAGGCCCGGCGCGGCCGCAAGGGACCGGAGCGTTGACGGCGTGGGATGGCCGTAGTCGTTGCGTGCTCCGACGGAGATCAGCGCGACGCGCGGCCTGGTCGCGGACAGCAGGCGATCGAGGCCTTCGTCAGCCGACCCGTGATGCGCGACCTTCAGGATCTCGACCGGCGGCGGACGCAGCGACAACGTGACGTTCGACTCGGCGTCGGCGGTCAGGAGCGCGTCCACGTGACCGAACGACGCGAGCAGCACGACAGCGCCGTCGTTGGCGTCGGCGACCCTCATGCCGGGAGCCCGTGGCCACAGCACGCGCAGACGCAGCCTGCCGAGCCGGTACGTCGTGTCTGCCCGCGCTGCGCGGACGGGAACGTGCCGCTGACGTGCCTCCTCGAGCGCGGACTCCTCGTCGGGGCTCACAGCGGTCAGTCGCGGGTCGAGGATCGCGCCGACCGGCAGCGCGCGGAGGACGCCGGCTGCCCCGCCGACGTGATCGCGCTGGGGATGACTGAGCACGAGGAGAGCGAGACGGCGAACGCCGAGACGCTGAAGCTGTGTGGCGACCCGCGCCTCGGGAGGGCCTTCGTCCACCAGCACCGCTCCCTCCGGAACCTGGAGCAGGATCGCATCGCCCTGGCCGACGTCGAGGGCTGTGATACGCAGGCCGTCGCGCGGCGGAGGGGGCCATGTATCTCGAGTCCAATGGCGCCACCCGACGATCAGGACGACCGCTGCGGCCGCGAGCGCCACCGCGGCGCCCCGGCGGCAACGGGCGACGAGCACGAGGGCGACGCCTATCGCAGCGAGCACGAGGGCGGACCGCGTTCCGACCTGGGCAAACGGGAGCGCGGCGACGAAGCGCGCAACTCCGATCAGGTACGCGGCGAGCAGACCCTGCACGTAGCCGAGCAGTAGGGCAAACGAAGGAGCAATCGGCTCGACGGCCGCTGTGACGAGCGCGAGCCCGAGCAGCGGAGCGACCGCCGGCGCTGCGAGCACGTTACTCAGCACCGCGTAGACCGGCACCGCATCGAAGTGCCAGAGCAGCAGCGGAGCCGTGGCGACGCCGCAGGCTGCCGAGACGGCGATCGCGTCCCGCGCGAACGGGGGCATCGGATACCCGTCGAGCCGTCGCCGGACGCGAGGGACCACGACGAAGATCGCCGCGACAGCGCCGAAGGAGAGCTGAAAGCCCGGGTCGAACAGGCTGTACGGATTCCAGGCGAGTAGCGCCGCCCCGCCTGCAAGCAGGAAGTACCAGCGCTCCGCGGGCCTCGCGGCCAGCCACGCGAGCGACGCGAGCACTCCGGCAACGCCGGCGCGGACAACGGAGGGCTGCCAGCCGACCACCGCTACGTATGCTGCGATCGCCGCGATCGCGACTGCCTGGCCGACCCACCGGGACACGCCCACAAGCCAGAGCAACACGACCATGCCGCCGCCCACGAGCGCCACGTTCTGCCCTGACACGGCCAGGAGGTGATAGAGGCCCGAGGCCCTGAAGGCGTCGGCCAGCCCGTCGGAGAGCCCCTCGTCCTCACCGAGCACGACCCCGGCAACGACCGCGCGGCGATCGCCGCCGAGGCCGGGCGCCATCGTGTGGGCGAGCCGGTGGCGGAGACGGTCGGCGAGACCAAGGGCGCCTCGGCGGCGGCCGATTTGCTCCCACGCTGACGCACGAATAACGACCTGGATTCCCCGGCGACCCAGGTATGCGCCCTCGTCGAACCCGTTCTGTGCGGGACGGGGTGAGCGCACCTCGCCGACGAGATCCAGGACGGAGCCCTGCGGTGGCGACCGGCCGAGTGGCAGCTCGAGCAGCACCGGCTCGCGCAAAGCGCGGCCGCGAAAGCGCTGCACCTCGGCCGGAATGCGCTGCGCGAACAGCGACCGGCGCGCCGGACCTGTGACGACGATCGTCGCGCGGCCCGCACGTGCGACATCGGACGCCAGCGGGCTGCGGTCGAGAGCATCCAGGCGCATGCCGCCCCACGCGGCGCCAGCAAGGGCAAGAACGAGCGCCGCGGCGAGCGAGCGGGGAGGACCGGCCGTCCAGGCCGCGACTCCCAAGACGGCGACCGCACCGATGACCGCCACGGCGGCAGAGGGCCGAACGGCGTTCGACGAGGCGAGGCCGAGACAGAGCCCGCCGAGGGCAATGTGTTGGCCGTACCTCCCGAGTGCGATCACGGGGCCACGAGCTCCCGCAGGCTTTCGAGGCGCGCCGGGCCGATTCCCGAGACCGCGTCGAGATCGTCGACGCTCGTGAACGCTCCGTTCTGCTCGCGGTACTCGACGATCTTCTGGGCGGTAACCGGGCCGACCCCGGGAAGCGCGTCCAGCTGCTCGATGGTGGCGTTGTTCAGGTGAACCGGACCCTGCGTGCCCGCCTCCCCGCCGTGCGAGGAGGCGGCCACCGAGACGCGTCGCGGCACGAGCACTTGCAGCCCGTCGGCCAGCGGGGCGGCGAGGTTGATCGATGCGAGGTCAGCCTTGCGAGTGGCTCCTCCGGCGCGCGCAACCGCATCCGCGACACGGCTTCCTTCCGACAGGTGGTAGAGGCCGGCCCTCCGCACTGCCCCCACGACGTGAACCGTTAGCGTCCGGCGCGGCGCGTCCTCGACCGCGACGGGGGCGGCAACCGCGCGTGCGGAGGGAGCACGTGAGCCGGCGAGGCTTCGCGCGCCGATCAGCAGGATGACGAGCGCCAGCGCCGCCAGCGCAAGCGCGCGTCGGCGGGAGGCCGGCACGAAGCGCGCGATCACGTCGAGCATGTTGTCTATACTGGCTACAGAGCTGCCACACGTGGGTCACGACTTCGCGCCGGCTTCGTGCCAGAACCATCCGGCCCTGCCCTCGACGGACGTACTGGCCGGGCTCAGCGCGTGACAGACGACCGGCCGGTGGCGTATAGAGAGAGCGTGAGCGCAGTGGAGTCCTTACCGGCCGCAAGGCACGACGCGCGCGCCGAGCGCCCCGGCTTCGCCGCGAGCGCGGCACGGCATCTCGACGACGTCTACCGCTATCTGCTCTACCTCACGAAGGACGGAACCTTGGCCGAAGACCTCACAGCCGACACTTTCGAGCGTGCCCTCCGTGGGTGGCACCGCTTCGACCCACGCCGCGGCTCTGCGCGAACCTGGCTCTGCCAGCTCGCCCGCACCACCGCCCTCGACCACTTCCGCGCCGAGGACCGCCGCCGCAGCCGCGAGGCGAGATACGCGCGCGAGCACGACGAGCCGGCGGCACCCCCGGAGCTGCCCGGCCTCTCGCCCGAGCTCGAGCGCGCCCTCGCCGCACTCTCCGCTGCCGAGCGCGAGGTGATCGCGCTGCGCGTCGTGCTCGAGCTGGACGGCGACGCGGCCGCCCGCGTGCTCGGCATCAGCCGCACGGCCTGCTCGACGCGCTTGAGCCGCGCGCTCCAGCGGCTCCAGGAAGGAGTGCAAGACGATGACTGATTTCTCGGACCGGCACGTGGAGGCGCTCGTCGCGGAGCTGCGTGCCTCGACCCCACCCGCGCCCGAGCGGCTGCGCCGCCGGATCGAGGAGCTCGCGGCCACCGAACCGGTGGCGCGCGTCCCGTGGCTCCAGCGGCTCTCGCTGCGCCGGTTCGTGCTCATTGCCGCGCCGGCCGTGGTGGCGATCGGCCTCGGTGCAGCGGTCGTGCACGGGATTGCGTCGAGCGGCGACCCGACCAGGGACGTGGCGGCGTTCGGCATTGACCGCGCCGATCGCGAGCGGCCGGGGGGCACCATCACTCCGAATGGGAGCGTGGTGAAGGACGTTGACCAGGCTTGGACGGGCAGCAGAGCGCCCGGCGCACACACCGAGCTGCGGACGCTGGCGCCTTCGTCCGCGAAAGGGTTGCCACCGGCCCCCGGGCGCCGGCAGGACTACCGCGCGACGATGCGGCTGCGCGTCGACGGACTGGACGAGCTGTCGAGCGCGGCCAAGTCCGCCATTCGCCTGACGCGGGCGTGGGGCGGCTACGTGGTTTCGGCGCAGTACGACGTGCCGGGGCGTGAGGGCGAGGCTCGACTGGAGGTGCGCATTCCGGTCGAGCACGTGCAGGCGGCGGTGCAGCGCTTCTCCGAGCTCGGCACGCTCGTCGCCCAGGACGTCTCGATCCGCGACGTCCAGGGACGGCTCGACCGCTACACGCGCGAGATCCTCGCCCTGCGGGAACGCATCGCACGGCTGCGCACCGACCTGACCGACCCCGCGCTCACACCGGCCGAGCGGGCGCGTCTCGAGCTGCGGCTCGCACGGTCGCAGCGGGCCGTGGCCGAGCGGCGCGCCGACCGTGCCGCCCTGGCACGCCGCGCGAGCTTCGCGAAGGTCGAGCTCGTGCTTACGACGCGGGAGGCGGCCGCGGCTACAACGCGAGACAAGGACGGCCGCATCGAGCGGGCTGTCGACGACGCGGCATCGGTGCTCGCGCGCGAGCTCGCTTTCCTGCTCTACGCCCTGATCGTGTCCGCTCCGTTCCTGGTGCTGGCGGCCGGTACCCTGTTCGCGGCGCGGGCGGGCCGCAGGCGTGCCGACACGCGCCTCCTGGAGCGCGCATGAAGCGGGCCCTCCCGCTCGCCGCCCTCGCCGCGCTCGCGCCCTCGCCGCGCTCGCCGCCTTCGCCGCGCTCGCCGCCCTCGCCGCGCTCGCTCCGACGCTCGGCGAGAGCCGCTCCCCGCCGGTTCGCTCGGGTCTCCACGGCGTCGTGGAGCGAGGCCCGGTCACTCCTGTCTGCACGGTGGGCGTTCCTTGCGACGAGCCGGCCGCTCACGCGACCGTGCTGTTCAGCCGGAACGGCACGACCGTGCGCACGCGGACGGACGCGCACGGCCGCTACCGCGTGAGGCTCCGTCCCGGGCGCTGGGCCGTCCGCAAGCCCGACTGGGGACCCGGCGGCATCGAGCCGGCCATCGTTCGCGTACCGGCCGGCCGGTTCAGGCCTATTGACCTGCGCATAGACACCGGAATCCGCTAGCCGACGACGAAATTGACCAGCTTGCGCGGCACGACGATCGCGCGCCGAATCTTCTTGCCATCGAGCAGCGCCTGCACGCGGGGTGACGCTTTCGCCCGCGCGATTAGCTCGTCCTCGGCGAGGTTGACGGGAACCTCGAAGTGGTCGCGCAGCTTGCCGTTCACCTGCACGACGAGCTCGTAGGTGTCGCGCTCGAGCAGCGCTTCGTCCGCCGCGGGCCACGGCTGCTCCCAGAGACGCTCATGGCCGAGCCGCTGCCACAGCTCCTCGGCGACGTGCGGCGCGTACGGCTGGATCAACGAGACGGCCGTCTCGGCCGCAAACCGGGCGTCCGCGCCGCGGGTGTCGCGTGAGAGCTCGTTCACCAGCTCCATCAGGGCGGCGATCGCGGTGTTGAACGCGAAGCGCCGCCCGATGTCATCCGTGGCCTTCGCAATCGTCGCGTGCGCCTTCCGCGCAAGCGAGCCATTCTCGCGCTCGCCGTCCGGCGCCTCTTCGGCCACCTCGTTCACGATCCGCCACAACCGCCGGACGAAGCGCGTCATCCCCTCGACGCCCTCCTCGGTCCACTCCATGTCCTGGTCTGCCGGACCGATGAAGAGGATGTAGAGGCGAACCGGGTCGGCTCCGTATTGCTCGACGACATCGTCCGGTCCGACGACGTTGCCGATTCGCTTCGACATCTTCGTCTTCCCCATCGTCACCCAGCCGTTCGTAAAGAACTTGGCAAAGGGCTCTCGCACGCCGACGAGCCCCAGGTCGTTCAGCACCTTGATGAAGAAGCGGGCGTAGATCATGTGCATCGTCGCGTGGTCGGAGCCGCCGATGTAGAGGTCGACGGGGTTCCAGTAATCGACGATGGCGCGATCCCACGGCGCCCGATCGTTCTGCGGATCGCAGTAGCGCATGAAGTACCAGGACGAGTCGACGAACGTGTCCATCGTCTCGGTCTCGCGCCTTGCCTCTCCACCGCAACGCGGACAGCTCACACGAACCCAATCCTCGGCCTGGGCGAGCGGCGGCTTGCCCAGTGGTCGGTACTCGGACACCTCCGGCAGCAGCACGGGCAGGTCCTCATCCGGCACGGGCACGATGCCGTCGTTTTCGCAGTAAACGACGGGAATCGGGCAACCCCAGTAGCGCTGCCGTGAGAAGCCCCAGTCGCGCAGGCGGAAGTTGATCGCAAACCGCCCGCGTCCCTCGGCCTCGAGCCGCTCGACGATCCGCCGCCCGCCCTCGTCCGCCCGAAGCCCGTCGAAGCCGTTCGAGTTCACCAGCAGGTCCGCTTCCGTGTGCTCGACGTACGCCGCGCTCTCGTCGACTCCACCCTCCGCGGGCCGCACGACCTGGCGCACCGGGAGGCTGAACGCCTCGGCAAATGCGAAGTCGCGCTCGTCGTGCGCCGGGACGGCCATGACCGCGCCTGTGCCGTAGTCGGTGAGCACGTAATCCGCGATGTAGACGGGAAGCCGCTCGCCGTTGACCGGGTTGACCGCGTGCAGACGCGTGAACACGCCCGTCTTCTCCTCCGCCGCGGCGCGCTCCTCGGTCTTCTTCAACGCTGCACGGCGCACGTACTCCCTGATCTCGTCCGCGTGCTGCGATTGCTCCGCGATGCGCTCGACGAGCTCGTGCTCGGGCGCGAGCACGAAGAACGTCGCGCCGAAGAGGGTGTCGGGCCGCGTCGTGAACACAGGGATCTCGACGTCCAGCTCCTCGATCCGGAACACGATCTCGGCGCCCTCTGAGCGGCCGATCCAATTCCGCTGCCGGGCTGCGATCGGTTCCGGGTAATCAACCTGCTCAAGCGCATCCAGGAGCTCTTGCGCGTAGTCCGTGATCCGGAAGAACCACTGCTCCATGAGCCGGGACTCGACCTCGGCGCCGCACCGCTCGCACCGGCCATCGTGCACCTGCTCGTTCGCCAGTACGGTTCGGTCGTTCGGGCACCACTTGACCGGAGCGGCCTTGCGGTACGCAAGACCTCGCTCGAAGAACTGCAAGAACAGCCACTGCTGCCAGCGGTAGTACTCGGGCTCGTGGGTTGAGAGCTCGCGCGACCAGTCGTAGCCCCAGCCGATGCGGCGCATCGATCGACGGATGCTCTTGATGTTGCGCTCGGTGATCTCGCGCGGATGCCCGCCCTCGCGGATCGCCGCGTTTTCGGCCGGCAGCCCGAACGAGTCGAAACCCATCGGATGCAGGACGTGCATACCGTTCCGGCGGCGGAAGCGGGCGACCACGTCGCCGATCGTGTAGACGAGCATGTGTCCCATGTGCAGGGTGCCTGACGGGTACGGCAGCTGCTCGAGCACATACGACTTCGGGTGGGCCGCCGGTTCGTTCGCGACCTCAAGGGCGCGCTCAGCATCCCAGATCTGCTGCCACTTCGTCTCGATCGTCTGCGGGTCGTATCGCTTCATGCTGTCCTCCGGCAATAAAAAAGCCTCTCGTCGAGAGGCCCTGGGGAAGCTACCGCGGCGGATGCCGCGTTGCTTCCTGCGCTACGCGAGAAGCTGTTGCCTCATTGCGCCGATCGTAGCAACGTGGCGCGTATCTGTCACCCGCGCGAGATTCCATCCCACCCCCCGCCCTGGTTGGGGGGTGGGATCGCATCCGGGATTGTCGCCGGCGCGGGCGCGCCTGGAGGTGCCGATTGTGTGCCGAACTTTCCCGGCCTGAGGTTGCGGCACGTCGTTCAACCTCCAGGTCAGCCGGTCGGTGCTGGGATCGATTCAGACGTCGCGGGAGATGCGGCCGATCAGGCGCTCTGTCCACGTCGGGCGCCCTCGGTCGAAGTGGGCGACTGCGGCGCGCCTGTAAGGGCCGGCCACGCGGCGGGCGTACGCGCCGAAGCCCTCCCGGCGAAGGGGCTGCCAGTCCTCGCGATATGGCGCGGCAACGTGCTCCTTCCCGACCGAGCGCGCAGAGGCGAGAAACGCAAGGCCGACGCCGGCCGACACCTCGAGCAGCGGCCGCCGCTCGCGCTCGGCGGTTCGGCGCAAGCCGCGGTAGAGGGCGGCCAGCTCCTCCTGGCTCGGTAGCGAGTCGACGTCCGCGCGCAACTCGGCAAGCGACGCCCGCAACCCCTCCAACTCGAGCGGCGGGATGTCGATGAGACGCGCGGTGCGGCCGGTGCCTCGCTCGAGCGCCCTGAGCAGCTCGTCCACCGACCCGAACTCGGCGTCCGGCGCGATCAGCCCCTCCCGCTCGAGTTCCACGACGAGCGCGTTCAGATACGTGCGCGTGCCGCGCAACAGGTCGCTCGCTCCCGCGAGGAGCCAAAGCGGCGAGAAGCCGAACGCGGCGATCGAGCCCAGCTCGGCAACGTTTCCCGCGCCCTTGCGGACGGCCAGCTCCCGGGCCGGCGGCGCGTCCTGGTCGACGCTGCGCGCTCCCTCGACGCTGCCGACG
>JBHEMZ010000117.1:0-8300 GCA_046262315.1 Gaiellaceae bacterium | reverse complement strand
GGCGGGGTTTCCCCCGCCGCAGCCACCCCGCGCAGCGGTGTGTGACTTCCCCGACCCAACCGCAAGTCGTCATGGCGCGCGCAGCGCGCCGGACTTGCGGCGGGCAGGCGGTTTGCCTCACGGGCCTGCGGGGACAACAGCCTCATGCCTCGAGCGCTCTGGAGCGGCACCATCTCGTTCGGCCTGGTCAACGTGCCCGTACGCATGTACTCGGCCACGAAGGAGCACGACCTGCACTTCAACTACGTGCAATCGTCCCCTACGACGAGATTGACCCGATCTTCTTCGAGAAGACGTACTACCTCGGCCCTCAGGACGGTGCCGAGCGCGTCTACGCGCTGCTCGCCCGCGCGCTCGGGAAAGCGGGGCTCGCCGGCGTCACCAAGTTCGTGATGCGCGACCGCCAGCACCTCGGTGCGCTGCGCGTCCGCGACGGGGTGATCACACTCGAGCGCATGTACTTCGCCGACGAGGTGCGGCCAACGGACGACGTCGCGCCGGGCAAAACGAAGGTCGACTCTCGCGAACTCGAGATGGCCACCGAGCTGATCGACCGCTTCGCCGGCAAGTGGGAACCGGAACGCTACGAGGACACCTACCGCGAGGCGCTTTGCGAGATCATCAAGCAGAAGCGCAAGGGCGAGAAGGTGCATGTGGAGAAGGCGCCCGAGGCCGAGGAGCCGGCCGACCTAATGGCGGCGCTGCGCGCGAGCCTCGAGGCGGCGCAGAGCGAACGCAAACCCGCACCGCGGCGGCGAGGCGCCGCCAAGCGCACCCCGAAACGCACGGGCTCGAAGAGCACGGCCAAGCGGCGCTGACAGGCCGAAAGCCGGCTGATCGCGACTACCATCGGGGCTTGGTCAGCCCGGGAAAGGTGTCGTGATGCGGAGAGGTTCGACGCTGTGCGCGGCGGCGCTCGGCGCCCTTCTCGCCGCGGGCTCCGCCACGGCCAGCCAGCCGCTCGCCGACCGGAACGTGAGAGACCCCTCGCTCCGCGTGAACGACCGCGGCGAGGCGCTCGTGACCTACACGCGCGAGAACGGACAGATCCGACACGTGCTCGCCTGGGGCGCGCTCAACGCCCGGCGGCCCAACCCAACCATCCCGCAGGAGCAGTTCCGCATCGACAACGCGGGCGGCTGGGGGAAGTACCGCCGCCTCGTTTGGAAGGGGTTCCAAAACACGTGCCGGCCCTACGACGGGCCGAGGCTCGTCTTCTTCGTCGCCGGCTGCAAGGCCGCCGACGGCTCGTTCTGGGCGCTGCAGAGCTGGCAGCGGATCCAGCCCCTGCGCGGCTTCCCGGCCTTCCGACCCGCGCACATGAAGTACGAGCTCCACCTCTCGCACTGGACGGGGCCGCTGGCTGACCTAGACGTGTCGCCGAACTGGACCTACGACGCCATGTGGCAGGGCCTCTTCGGCCGGCTGCGCTACCGCGGGGAGCCCGTCTACGGCTTCCGGACGCCGTCGAGCACCCGTGCCGACTTGCACGCGCGCTACTTCTACATCGACACCTTCAACTCGGTCTGGGGCCTCGGCTGGAAGCGGGCGGGCGCCAAGGTCACCCACAATCCGAACGGCGGCTTCTGCTTCAGCTTCGTGCCCGACCGGCCGCCGCCTGGGTATCCAAGCCGCGAGATCCGTCCGGCCGGCAACGGCGAGCGGCATCGCGTCACCGTCATCGGCCCGGGCGTGACGCCCGTGATCCAGTGGGAGGGGCCGGGGCTCAGACGCTACGAGGCGACCGCCGACGCGAGCTTCAACTGCCTGTTCGCCAGCATGCTGGCAGGCGACAAGGTGTGCGCTGCCGAGCGCTGACTGCAGCCGCAAGTCCGCCGCGCTTTGCCGCCGAAAGTCCGCCGCGCTGCGCGCGGCATGACGACTTTCGGCGGATTCGTCTAGGACACACGCGACTTCGCGCGGTGTGGCTGCGGCGGGCAAGCCCGCCTCCGCCGTGCTTGTCACCGAAACGCCGCTGCGCTTTCCCGACGACGCTGCGGCGCTTGCCGGTTCTCGAGTAGACGCGGCTTCGCGCGTTGTGCTACGCCAGGCAGAGCCCGGCTTCGCCGGTGGATGTGAGAAACACCAAATGGGGGACACCGCGGCTTAAGACGCGAGGCTGGAGGGCCGAAACCGTGGGTACACATGCGGCGTGTCGTCCCCACTTTGCGACCCCTCCACGGGCTCGTCTGCTTGCTCGCGCTGCTTGCCCTGCTCTTCGGGGCGACGGCGCTCGCCGCCGCCTCGGCCGTCGAGGTGCGCGTGCTGATGCTCACGGAGCGCTTCTCGCCGGACGCCGCACCTGCCGCTTCCACCCAGTTCGCGCAGAGCCTCGTTGCGCTTCGCGGCGAGACAGAGGGCTTCCAGCTCGCCGTACGCGCGCCCGGGGAGCGGCTCTCCGCTGAGCTCGGATCGGGTTCCGACCCCTGGTTCACCGGGAAGGTTCGGTTCCTGCGCGTCGGCTTCGTCAAGGTCGAGACGCCGTCGGCGGGCATCAGCCTCGGACCCGGCCGCTACGCCGACCCCCTGCCGCGGCTCGGCGCGAGCGGGCTCGCCACGACGCCCGGTCAGTGGGCCGGTTTCGTGATCCTGATCGACGTGCCGCGCGGCACGGTGTCGCGCACGTACCGCGGCGAGGTGGTCATCAACGACGAGAATGGCAGGCCCTACACGCACGTGGCGTTTGACCTGCGCGTGTCACCCGTGGCCGCGATGGCGCCAACCCACCGCCGCGCATTCAGGGCGATCGGCGGCTTCTCGACCGGCTGGTACCTCAACTACGCGCCGATCGGCGACCCGCAGCGAGACAACGGCGCACGCCTCGAGCGCCTGTACGGCAACCTCGCCTCCTTCTTCGCCGACCACTACCTCACTCCCACGGGCTGGGACTACGGTCGCCCCGACCGCACCGGCCGCTACGCCGACGGGTCGTGCGCGGCCTGCTGGTGGCGCTCGCCCGAGTTCCCGCGCATCTACAACACTCAGCCGTGGCCCGCGAAGATCTTCCCTTCGCGCGGCGACAAGTTCACGATCGAGCGCGACTGGGCGCGGACAGGCGACGACTACCTGAAGAACGCGGCCTCCTACTGGCGCGAGCGCGACTGGATCGGAGGCAACACGTACCTCTGGGTCTGGGACGAGCCGGGCAACAAGCAGGAGACGGAGGAGATTCCCGCCATCAACAAGCTCGTGCACAAGCTGGCGCCGGGCGTGAACACGTTCGCGACCGCCTTCCCGTACGAAATCAAGCCGGCCCGCAAGCTCTGCAAGCGCTTCGGCAACCGCAAATGCCACGTGTTCTCCGGCCAGAAGACGACAAACAAGGTGCTCTGGGACGGCGGACCGGATGACCTCGACGCCTGGCTGATCGCCACGAACAAGTATTACGGCCGCTGGACTTCGGGGCTCGAGCGCCAGTACCGAATCGACCGCGCGCGCGACACCTGGAACCTGCTCCAGAAACTGCGTGGTCGCGGCAAGGAGGTCTGGTCGTACACGTACTACATGCCGACCCGCTCGATTCCGCAGCTGGCCATCGACGGGCCGGGCAGCGACCCACGCCTGCTGATGGTCTGGAACGGCTTCGAGCGCAACCGTGGCTGGCTGATCTGGCACCTGAACCGCTGGGTGAACGGCCGGGTGCTGAACGCGGCCAAGGCCGGCCCGCGCAATCCGTACAACGATCCGATCTCGTCGAAAACGCCAAATGGCCAGGTCGCAAACGGCGACGTCAGCCTCATCTATCCGCCCGTTTCCGAGCAGTACGACCTGCGGGAGCCGACCGCGCCACCGGTCACCTCCCTTCGCCTGGAGGAGATCCGCGACGGCATCGAGGACGTCAACCTGATCACGCTCCACCGCGAGCGCTTCGGCGACGCGGCTACGCGCACGCCTCTCCGCGCGGTCTTCGGCAAGGTCGAGAACGCGAAAGGCGTCGGCTATACATGGCCGCGCTACTCGAACGCGAACATGCCGCAGCGCCTGGAGCAGGTACGTCGCGCGCTCATCGCGGCGCTCGAGCGGTAGCCCCACCTAGCCGATCGGGGAGGGGCGTGCGGCCCTTGCAGGCCGCCCGGATCCGGAGTAGCCTCGAGCTGTCCCCGGGTAGGGAGCCCGGGGTCGGTTCCACTGCGGAAGGGGAGGAGTTCTTTGAGGAAGCGTCCGGCGACGCCTTCGGCTCGCCGCCGCGTGCGGCGCACGGCGGCCATGCTCGCCCTGGTCGCGGGGGTGCTCACGCTCACGCCATCGTTCGCCGCCTCGCCGGCGACAGCGGCAGGTGTCGGCGACTGCAATCCGAATGCGGTGTGGCCGGCGAACCGGCAGGACTACGCCGATCAGGTCGTCCAGCTCGTCAACCAGCACCGCGCGACGCTCGGGCTCTCCGCGCTCAAGGTCTCGCCCACCCTCACCGGGGCCGCCGTGTGGAAGGCCCGCCACATGGCGCAGTACGGGTACATGCAGCACGACGACCCGGCCCCGCCCGTCGCGCGCACCTGGTTCCAGCGCGTCCAGGCGTGCGGCTACCTCGGCTCGGGGGCCGGCGAGAACATCGCGTACGGATACTCGACGCCGCAGGCGGTCATGAACGGATGGCTCAACTCGCCTGGGCACCGCGCGAACATCGAGAACGCAGGCTTCAGGGTGATCGGCGTAGGCGCGGCCGGCTCCTCCACCATCTACTGGGGGCAGAACTTCGGCTCGACCGACGACTCGGGCGCGCCGCCGCCGCCTGGGGACACGACGGCGCCGGCCGCGCCCGCGAACCTGACCGGGAGCGCCCCGTCCTCGACGCAGGTGACGCTCTCCTGGAGTCCCAGCACCGACAACGTCGGCGTGACCGGCTACCGGGTGTACCGCGGCGGCAGCCAGATCGCCACGAGCACGACCAGCGCATACACCGACAACACCGCTCTCGCCGGCACCACCTACTCGTACACGGCGCGCGCCTACGACGCCGCCGGCAACCTCAGCGCCTCCTCCAACACGGCAACCGTGACCACACCGGCGGCCCCGCCGCCGCCTCCTCCTCCGCCTCCCCCGGGCGGGACGACGTCCGTGCCGTACTCGCTGACGATGCTTTCCGGAAGCTACGCGGGCAGCCTCTCGGGCCTCGCCAACCAGGATGGCGTCACGTTCGACACCAACCCGTCGTCGGCTTCCCGCCTCGCCTCCTGGTTCGTCCGTTTGCGCGCCTCCAACTCGCTGACGAAGCTGAACGTGCGCTACGTCGGCGCAGCGACGGTGGACTGCACGCAGGCGCTGGCGCTGTACGACTGGGACTCGCTCAGATACATCACCATCGACACCCGCACCGCCGGCTCGCGGCTCACGCCCGTCTCGGTCGACCTGGGCGGGGCGCTGGGGCAGTTCGTAAGCGGCACGAGGGGCGACGGCGACGTGCGGGTTCGGTTGCGCTGCTCGCGGTACGACACGACGCCTTTCGTCGTCCGCACCGACCAGCTCCGAATCGTCTTCTCCTAACCGGACGGCGGAAACTCCCCCGTTCCGCGCGTCGCTGCCGTCACCCCGAGTCGGGATGACGGCGGCGGCGCTCCGTGCCGTTCCGCCCCGTCAGGCAGCCGACGCCAGTCCCTGGCGTCGAAAGTCAGGCGAGCGACTCGGCGACGGCCGCGCTGAGGCCTCGCGCTGCTTGCGCAGGTTCGGCGTCAGGCTGACGGCGAGAAGGGCGAACAGGCCGAAGCAGAGCCCGAGGGCGGCCCACAGCTCGCGCGGCGACCTTTATGGTCGGCGATCTTCGCGGCGAGCACGGTCCAGACGACTGTGAACGTGATGATGGTGGCGAGCGACATGTGGTCTCCGACGCAAACCCGGCGGAGGCGGGCTTGTCCCGTCGCAGCCACATCGCGCGAAGTCGCGTCTTGCTTCGCAGCTAACCCGCCGCAAGTCGTCATGGCCCCCGAAGCGGGGCCGGACTTGCGGCGGAGAAAAGGCGCGCCCGCCAGCCGAGGGGACCCGTACGACGGCGCCGGCGATGCGGGCCTCAGCCGCGCGTGACGACGACCGTGCCGCGCATCCCAGGGTGGAGGGCGCACACGTATGCGAAGCGGCCGGGCCGCGCAAAGCGGCGCGTCCAGGACTGGCCGCGGCGAAGCTGCGGGGAAGAGAAGGAGCCGTTCGAGGCCGTGGCCGTGTGGGGCGCCGCGTCGTCGTTCGTCCAGCGCACGGTCGCGCCGGCCGGCACGCGCAGGGTCTGCGGCCGAAAGGCGAACGAGGCGATGCGTACGGCGCGCTTGCCCGCTGCGGGCGGCCGGATGAACGGCGCGTCCTCGCGCACCTCGAAGGAGGTCTCCATGCCGAGGTCGTCGTGCCCCTCGACGAAGCAGTCGAGCTCGTAGCGGCCTGCCGGGAGGTCGAGCGTCAGCCGGGCGGTGGCGCCGGGGCGGAGGTTCACAGTGCGCGACTCGAAGCGGTCGCCGCCGCGCCCGCGACCGTCCTCCCGGACGGAACGGACGCGGAAGCCATGCAGGTGCTTGCCGCGATTCGCCACGACGAACGTGATGCGGCCCGGACGAATCGCCTTCGCTTCCAGGCCGACCGCCCACTCGCCGAGATTGACCTCGGGGCCGCCCGCCCGCGGATCGACGGCGCCGGGCGGCTCCGCGCCCGAGCTTGCTGCGGCGAGCGTCAGGGCGAGGAGGGCGGAAAGCAGTACGAGGCGGCGCATGACTGCGACGGTAGCCCCGGCTGGGCAAAGGGCGGGTCAAGCATTCGCAAGCCCTTGGCCATGCAGGGAGAAGATCTTGCCGGGGTTGAGGATGCCGTGCGGGTCGAGCAGCGCCTTGATCCCGCGCATGAGCGGCAGCAGGTCGCGGTGCTCGCGCTCGAGGAAGGCGCGCTTGCCGAGCCCGATCCCGTGCTCGCCCGTGCAGGTGCCGCCGTGCGCGAGCGCCCACTGCACGATCTCCCCGTTCAGCGAGCGCGCCCGCTCCAGCGCGGACGGATCGGCGGGATCGAGCATGAAGCCGATGTGGTAGTTGCCGTCGCCTGCGTGCGCGATGATGCCGGCCTCGAGGCCACGCTTCTCGATCGCGGCGCGCGCGTGGCGCAGCGCATCTGGAAGCTGCGAGACGGGGACACAGACGTCCGTGGTCATGCGCTGACGACCGGGCGAGGCGGCGACGAGCGCGAAGAAGACGTGGTGCCGCGCCTCCCAGAGGCGCGCGCGGGCGGTCGGGTCGCGCTCCACCTGGAAGGCGGTCGCAGCCTCGGCCAGCTCGCGCGTCGCCTCGAGGTCGCCGGCGATGCCGGCCTCGGTGCCCGCGAGCTCGACGAAGAGGCTCGGCGCCTCGTCGTAGGCCGTACCCTTGAAGGCGTTCACCGCGGCCATCGTCCTGCCGTCCAGCAGCTCGAGCCGCTCCACCGGCACGCCGGCGCCAACGAGCGCGACCGCCGTCTCGCACGCTGCGTCGAGATCGGGGAACGCGACGCGGATTGCAAGCGCGTGCTCGGGGATCCCGTGCACGCGCACCGTCAGCTCGGTGATCACGCCGAGCGTCCCCTCCGAGCCGACGAAGAGCGAGGTCAGGTCATAGCCGGCTGACGACTTGCGCGCCCGGCTACCGGTGCGAATGACCCCGCCGTCTGCAAGCACGACCTCAAGTGCAAGCACGTGTGCCCGCATGCCGCCGTAGCGGACGGTCGTGGTGCCGCTCGCGTTCGTCGCCGCCATGCCGCCGAGCGTCGCGTCGGCGCCCGGGTCGACCGAAAACTGGAGGCCGTCGCGCGAGAGCCTCTCGTTGAGCTGGACCCGCGTCACGCCGGCCTGGACGGTCGCGGTCAGGTCCCCCGCGTCCACGGCCTCGATGCGGTTCAGGCGGGTGAGGTCGAGCGAGATGCCGCCGGCGACCGGGATGACGTGGCCCTCGAGGCTCGTGGCGGCACCGAAGGGTACGACCGGCACGCGTTCGCGCTGCGCGAGGACGAGCACCTGCGTCACGTCCTCCCGGCTCTCGGCGAAGACGACGGCGTCGGGCCGGTGGGCGGGGTGGTAGGTGAGATCGGCGGCGTGCTGGTCGAGCACCGATTCGCCGGTCGCGATCCGATCCTCGCTGCCCAGTGCCTCGACGAGCGCCGCGCGCAGATCCACGCCCGTGATTATCGGGCTGGGCGCCGGCCTGTCGAGTTCGCCCGCCCTAGCTTGGACAGTCACCGAGATGTGCCGACACTCTCGGCTCATCTCGTCCTCACTTTGCGAGCACCGTAGACGATCTCAGCGGGGATGCGGCCGCGGGTGAGGCGGCCAGTGTGTGCCCGGTCGAAGTCGTAGTAGCGAAGCCACT
>JBHEMZ010000116.1:0-8607 GCA_046262315.1 Gaiellaceae bacterium | reverse complement strand
GTCCCCGGGCTTGAGGGCGAATGCAGCTGCGTCCACCTCGATTGAAAGGATGGGGCGCAGATGGCGAGGCCGTTGGTCAGCGACGAGTTGTGGCACCTGGTCGAGCCGTTGATTCCGAAGGTCGAGCGCCGCTACCGCTTCCCCGGGCGCAAGCGGATCGACGACCGCAAGGTGTTGACGGGGATTCTGTTCGTGCTGCAGACCGGGATCCCGTGGGAGTACCTGCCCAAGGTTGGCCGCTCCGCCGTCGAGCGGGAGTTTGGGCGGCTCAAGAATGAGTACGGCCTGACCCCGCTTCACACGCGCGGCCTCCCCCGAGTTCGTCAGCACGCCGACCTCGTGATGATCGCGCGTCTTGGGCAGGCGCTCGTTCGAGCGAGAACCGCCTTACTCGCCGCCTGAGCGGAAGTGCCACGGCTGCTCGTACTCCCAGCCGTCCTCCAGCTCAGACGCCCTAATCTGCGCGCCTGAGTTGAAGTCGATCTCAAGGTCGCCCGAGTCCGCAACCGCCGCACGGGCGACGTGTGCGCCGATGAGCGCGAAGACGGGAACGAGAGACGAATGTTCGTGCGGAAGGAGCGTGTGCGCGGTTCCTTGTGCGTCCGTGTAGACGAACGGCTTCCACAAGAAGCGGACAACGGCCGCGTCATCTGCGGGCGGTTGACTCGGATGGAGTTCAAGCGCCCATCCCTGGTCGAGCCACTGGCGACCAACGCGCAAGCCGACGAACGGCAAGTCCTGGCGTAGGCTTCGCGGCGGCATGGCGACGCGCTTCGCCGCCGATGTCGCCAATCCCTCCTAGGCGCGCCGTGACCCACCACCGCCAGGAACCCGGCGGAGCTGAAGCCGTTTTCGGCTCTACGAGAAGCGGAGGGGGAGGGATTTGAACCTCGAAGGACTTGCACCCTTAACCGTTTTCGAGACCGCGCAGATTGAGGCGGCCACGTTCGCCTGAACGGGCCATGGGCAAGCGACACCCGGCTCGGGCGTCGCACGCGGGTTGGTCGCGGGGGCGCCCGACACGCCGTTTTTCGGTGCCTACGAGGGCTCCACCCCCGCCCAGGAACGCGCGCGTTTCGTCCGTTTGCGTCAAAACGAATGGGGCGTCCAGAGGAGCGCCCCTGAGCGGGGCAAACAGGCGGCGCTACAGTGTGAGGCAGTAGATGTGCTCTACGACCTCACGACCCACGCCGTCGGCGTAAGAGGTCTTAAGAGCCGATCTGCGCGAAGCCCCGCCCCGGGTGAGCACCTTCGCGGAGCCGCTGTTGTGCTCGGCGACGCGAAAAGCGGTCGCGCTGCCTCGATCGGAAGGAACGCGCCGAGGGCTTCCAGCGCGACTCCGCGCGCCCGGCACCGCCGTCTTTCGCCCGACCGCGCGACACCCCGCGCTGGCACGGCGTGAGTCTTGTCGTCCTTTCGCGTAACGCCGGAGCGATACGCGCTGGCTCAGCTCGTCGGGCATCGGTCCGCGAACCGTCGTCCGAGCCAGCAAGGCGCGATGAGGATGCCGCGGATGACCGGGCTCCGTGAGCTGCCGCTCGGGGATTCCCGCTCATCGTGCGAGCACGCTTGCGCGAGTACACCGGCCGCAGGCCTGTTTGGGCGGTCTGGGCGACCCAGCAGGTGCGGCCCGCAGAAGCGGCGGCGCGCGGTGGCTCCACGGGGGAGCGCTTGGCCGCACTGCAGGCAGCGGCGTGGCTGGCCGCACGTCTCCGCCCGATTTGCGGTCCCAGGAAGCTGTCTCGGCCATTCGCGACCCGCTGCTACCCCCTTTGAGCGACGGCTTGGGCGCTGAAGTTGCAGTCGTTTGGCGTCCAATGGCCCGTGACTGTGTACGTCGCTGTGCGCACGTCGGGGCCGGCTGTGGTGGCCGTACTCCTACCGGCCTGGAGGAGAACGACGTAGTCATCGGTCGTGAAGGGAGTGATGTCTTCCACCCCGAGGGCGGCCAGGTTCCTGTACGCGACGCCATCCTTGTTCCACCACCAGGCTTCGAGTGAGGGCTCCGCGACGAAGTCGAGCCAGTAGCCTCCCGCGGAGCACTCGCCGAACACGGCTCCCGAGCCAGGGACGTACAGGATCTGCGTCCGCGCGCTTGGATTGGCGAGCCACAGCCGACCATGGTGGATCTTGCCCTTGCCCTGGATGAAGCCGCTCGAGTCGATCGCGTCGAGCTTGTCCGAGTCCATGGCCTTGCCGGTCGAGCGCAGGAAGCCGGTTGAGTCGATGTTGTCGAGCCGATCAACGTTCAGGTTCGTCACTTTCACGGCCGAGTTGGTCGTGAACGGCGGCCTACCGGTGCCCGCCGTCAGGTCAAGCGGCGCCGCCGCCGCGCCCGTGTTCGTGTTCGTCAGCTGCAGCGACCTATCGTTGATGTTCGCGGTCAGCCCCGTCTTGAGGGTCGCCGTGTTCGCCGCCGACCCGGAGCTGCCGAGGATCAGCGCCTGGCCGTTTGCGGCCATTCCCGCGCCGCCAAGCGCGACGAACAAGGCGATGATCGAGATGACGAGGGCCGGCGAGGGCCAACGCTTATGAGGACGTGCATTCATGGAGTTCGCCTCCCACACGCGGCTCGAGCGGGGATCTCACCGGCGGGCGGTCGAGTCGCGGTCCGACCCGGCGGATGATGACGCGACACAGAACGTGCGCGGCGGGTCGACCATGACGCTCCGCACGAGCAAAGTCAATGGGCCGAACGGCCCATTTGAGCCATCGCCAGCCTGACCGAACTGCGGGGCTCGGCCATGCGGGAGGGGTAAACCTCGATCCACCGTTTTCCCCTGACGCCAAGTCGAGGTTCTCGTCAAGTCGTGTGAACGGTCGGGGTGGCGGCCCTGGTTTCACCGGTTCCCGCTCGAACGGGAGGCTCGCGTTGTGCAGCGGCCTCCGTGGGAGAAAGCGGGGCAGCCCGACTTGCGGAAATTGGCCTGCTGCGGCAAGACGGTGGAGCGGCTCAACCGGCCGTGGTAAGCACCCGGATGCGCGTCAACACCTCGATGAAGTGACGCTGCCAGGGCCAGCGGGCGGGCAGGTGAAGCGTCCACTGCCGTGCACTGCGGGTAAGGCGGCCGGGCAGGGCGAGCAGCCAGCGGCGGATGGTATGAGCCGTTCGCGGGGTCGGGTCTTGGAGCCCGAGCATGCCGGTCCAGCGCTGCAGGTTGTGGGCGAGGCAGCGATACCGTCCAAGCGCACTTGGCGGCGAAGCTGCCCGAGGGAAGTGAGCGAGCGCTTGCTCCTTGAGGTCGCGGATCGCGAGTTCGACCTCGGCGTGCTGACGATGCTCGCGATCGAGCGTGTGCATGTCCTCCTCGCGGTTCGTGAGGAAGGCGAAGTGGCGCCAGTAGGGGAACACAACTCGGTCTGCTCCTCCTGGGCATGCAGGTGGACGCGGCGGACGACCAAACGCTCGTCGCCGAGCCTCGTCTCGGTGAGCTCGCAGATCCCCGTCTCGGGGTAGTCGGCGACCGGCTGCCACGCCTGCTCGGGGATGCGAGCAATCGCGTCGACCACGACTTTGTGCATCGTGATGCCGATCGAATAGTGGCATCCCTGCTCGTCCAGATAGGCCATCAGCTGCTTGTTCCAGAAGGCAGAGTCGGCCCGGACGACGATCTCGCCCGCAGCGCCGGCGCGGCGGACGCGGGCGAGCAACTCCTTCACGAAGCGCCGCGCGCCTCGCCCCGAGCCGGCCGAGCCCTTGCGCAGGCCGGCGTGCAAGATCTCGCCGCTGCCCGAACGGCTCGCGATCAAGGGGTGGTAGCCGCGCTCACCCGATGTAGCCGAAGGCGGCGCCCTTCTTTTCGTTAGAGCTTCTAAGACGAGAGCGCGGCGCGCTGGTGACGGGTGCGTGTTAAGAGCTCCGCTCGGGCTGCGCTCGCCGGAAGCGGACGAGTGAGCGCAGGGATATGATGGCGACCCAGACGTCGCCGAGGACCAGCGCAAGGAACCAGGCAGCGCCACCGATGCCGCCCTCGAGTTAACCGCCGAACGGGTAGAGGCCGCCGAGAAGGTATGCAGCGGCGATCGCGGCGGCCGACCAGCGGAGCCAGCGCGGGATTCTCGCCCCGATCGCCACGGCACCGAACAGAGCGGCGCTCGGCATCGAGCCAGCGACGAGCAGCCAGGTATGTGCCTCGTAAACGCCCCAGATCGCGTCGGCGTCGATCTTCCGCTCTGCTGTGAACGTTGCACCGAGCAGGCCAGCTGCCGATACCGCGATGAGGACCGCCGCGGCGGCACCGCCTGTCAGCGCGGCGTTGCGGAGCCAGCCGTCGATCAGTGAGGCCAGGCCTGCCGTGACGACCAGCAGGAAGAGAGCTTGTAGCCCGAGAAAGTAGCCCGAGCGCACGTACGCATCGTGATGCGCGGATAACTCGCTGACGATTTCGGCGGCTGTGCGGTCGCGGCGTGGAGCTGTACGACTGAACGCGAGATTCGCGACGAGCGCGGCGAGGAGTCCTAGCCCGCTCCAAGCGGCCAGCCGCGGGAGACGAGAGTCGTCTGCCTTGTCACTTCCACGTAATAGAGCCAGACAGCGTGATTGAGATAAGACCAGGCGGAAGCGGTTCGGGCGCGATGAGACTCCAAGTTCCAGTCCCCGTGACTCCTGCGAACCGACCGAAACCGCTCGCAGTCCAAGGACCGCCGGTCGCAAAGCCCCACCCGCGTATCTCAGTGCCATTGAAGCTGATGGTCGCGCCGCGTTTGTCGACGAACGAAAGGTGGAAAGTCAGGAGTACGCACTCGCCGCACGTCTCGCTCGACCAGCGCCGCTCGAAGACGCGTCCTTCGAACGTCCCGCGCCCGACTCGCGGAAGCTTCCCGCTCCCGGCGAACGTAAAGCTGTAACAGCAGCCGCTTTCCCCGGTGGTCGTCTCTACTGCGAACAACGTGGCCGTAAACGGCTTCGCGTCGTGCCCCGATACTGCGCTCGACGCATTTGGTGAGGCTCCCGTCGCGGCACTACTGGCCGCAAGAGCAAGCGTTGAAAGGGCAAGCGCAGCGAGCCAGCGCCGGGGGCGAGCGTCCATGCGATTTCCTCCAATGAGGTTGGGACTTCGGTCGCGTCGATGCTAGTACCCGCCTCCGCGCGGCGCATCGGCCGCTCGGCCTATCTTCGTGTCAGCCGGGTCCTAGGACCGCCGAGCGCTAAAGATAGGGCGGCCGGCCTATTGTGCTGAGGCGCGCGGCGGCGGATACTCGGCTATCCGACACAAAGGAGTCGTTCATGCGGCTGACCCGCCTGCTCATCGTTGTCCTCGTCGCCGCCTGCGGGCTCGTCGCCTCGTCGGCGGCAGCTGCACCGACGAAGAACGACTTCAGCTTGATCCTCGTGCCGACCACCATCGATGACACGTCCAACAGTGGCTGCTGCTACGAGGCGGGGTTTGCAGGTGCCACAAAGGTGGCGCACATGGGCCCAGTCACGTACGAGGGAGTCTTCGTGGCCGGACTTCGCCACATAGACTACGATCCACCGTACGGCCACATCTTCCAGTACATCACGGCGTTCAGAGTCGTCCTTACGACCAAAAAGGGCGACATCCTCCGCTTCGGGGACCCGACCACCTATTGCGAAGTCTACGAGTTCAATGATCCGTCGGACAACCCGTGTCCAGACCAAGAGTGGGTTGCGCGGGGAACCGGACGGTTCGCCCGCGTCACCGGATCGGGGCAGTGGGTGTTCGCGTACGTGAACGGGCAGTTAACGGTCCGCCTCGACGGCACGGTTCGCTGGCGATAGCGCGACAGGATCATGCCCGTAAGCAAAGGCAACGGTGGGAGCGAACCCTGGCGTAACCCGGCCGCGCCGGTGTTGTCTCCTTAGCAAGTTCAGATGCGGAGAAGCGCTGCCGTTCTGCGTAGTACGCATCCTGAACCCGAGGCGAGGCTGTACTAGCGCCGGCCCGAGGGCCAGCGCACGGTACAGCGACACCAGGTCCCGGCGCAGTCGGGACGTTTGGCACCGCACTGTACGAGATTGCGCGCGAGCGTGCCACGCACGTTTTGTGTGTGGCCGCGTTTACTCGCAAGACAAAATCCGAGGTAGCACCGGGGGTAGCACCACACGAGCATTCCCGGCCCATCTGGCACACCTGACCCCCGGAACCATGCGGTTGCCGCTCCGCTCCGTGGGTTCAAATGGGCGGTACTGGGCTCGAACCAGTGACCCCCAGCTTGTCGAGGCCGGTGGCTGTAAGCGGCGGCGCTTTTGCAGTCGCGCGCCCGCTCCACCCCCCGCCAGGAACGCGCGCATTTCGTCCATTTGCGTCAAAACGAATGGGGCGCCCAGAGGAGCCCTCGCCCAGCTAACCGTCGGAGTGAAACGGCTCACGAGGGTCGCGCGGGTTTTCGCGAGCGGCCGCCTTGTTGGCCCGCGAAGCCGCGCAGCTTCGATGAGCGGGTTCGGGCCATGCCAGGGCGGTCGCCAGGTCTGCGAGGGACGCTTTTTCCCGCCCGCTGCTCGCTCCACCCCCGCCAGCCTGCCCCCTGGGACCGCGGAATTGCCGCCGTGATCCACCCTGGGTCCGTTGGAGGCTCGTTTAGGTGGCAGCCGGCATTGGGCTGTTGTCTTTCTTGATATTCAACTCCTCGTACTCGGCTGGCGGCAAGTCGCCGAGTGTTTCGTGCAGTCGATCGTCGTTGTAGAAGCCGATCCATTCGAGGACTTCGTGCTCGACGTGTTCGAAGCTGGGGAAGCGGCGTCCGTCGATGAGTTCGTTCTTGAAGGTCGCGACCCACGCCTCGGCCATCGCATTGTCATAGGCGTCGCCGCGGGAGCCGACAGACGGGGCGATCTCAAGCGCGTCGAGGCGATCGGTGTAGCTCAGACTCGTATATTGCGAGCCGCGATCCGAGTGTGCAATCAGGCCCGCCTGTGGTCGGCGCAGGCCGTTGGCCATCTCGAGCGCATCGAGGACGAGCTCGGCGCGCATGTGCGTCGCAACCTGCCAGCCGACGATCCGGCGGCTGTAGCAGTCGAGGATGAAGGCCAGGTAGACGAAGCCGTTCCAGGTGCGGACGTAGGTCAGATCGGCGACCCACTTCTGATTCGGGCGGGCCGCCGTGAAGTCGCGCTGCAAGAGGTCGCGTGCCCTCTCGACCGCAGCCTCGTCCGGGATCGTCGTCCGCTTCTTCGAGCCGCGCAGCTTGCCGACCAGCCCCTGCTCGCGCATCACCCGCGCGACCTGGTCGCGGCCCACGTCGACGTGGCGGCGCTTGAGCTCCTTCCAGGTCTTGCGGGCGCCGTAGACGCGCCGGCGACCTGAGCGAGCGGCCTCGATCTCCGCGAGCAGCTCTCGGTCGGCGAGCTCGCGCCGGGACGGCTTCCGGGATCTGCGCGCGTAGTGCGTGCTCACCGGCACGCCCAACGCGTTGCAGATCGGCTCGACCCCGAAGGCGTCCCGCCGCTCCTCCACGTAGCGGGTCACCGTCGCCGGGTCGGGTCGAGCTCCTGAGCGAAATAGACGGACGCGTCCTTCAAGATCGCGTTCGCCCGCCGAAGCTCCGCGTTCTCCTTACGCAGCTTCTTCAGCTCTTCGCGCTCGTCCGTCTTCAGCAGATCACGCCGGACGCCACGGTCGGCCTCCGCCTGACGCACCCACTGCCGCAACGCCTCCTTGTGGATCCCCAGGTCCTGCGCGACGTGCGCGATCGGACGGTTCGACTCGAAGTAGAAACGCACCGCACGCTCACGCAACTCATCGGAGTACTTCCTCGGTCTGGCCATCGCAGGAGCATCTCCTTCCGCCAGGACAGAGCCCGGCATCGGAGCCTCCAACTTTCCCAGGGTCCTTCACCGCTTTTAGCGGGTTGTTTCGAGGCGGTCAATCGTCTGTGTGCACCTGGTAAGCCGGGTGGCCGGGGGCGGCGTTTCGAGGCGTGGTGTGGGACGTGCAACTGGGGCGCGCCTTGGTGTCGAGCGAAGCCGAGCGCGCGCGTGTGTTCGCGCTAAGCGCGCAGGGGGTGAGCCAGCGCCGGATCGCCGAGCTCGTGTTCGGGGATGTCCGGTATCGCGGGCGGGTAGAGCGCCTGATGCGGTCTGGGCGTGCGCGCCGACCGGGCCATGAGGAGTCCGCAGACGAGCTGCTGCGCGGCTCGGATGCCGAGGTCGCGCGTCGATTGTTGGCGCGGCTGGAGCAGCGGCTGTTCGAGCGGGGCGACGAGCTATCACTTCGCGATCTCGAGCACTGGCTGAGGCTGCAGCAGCGCGTCAGCGCGCGCGAGCAGTTCGAGCGGCTGAAAGAGCTCACGCCTCGAGTAGGGACGGGCCTCGCGGGTCACTGGCTGGCCGGTGCAGAGGCAGCTGGGATGGGAGCTGGTGTGCGGGGCCGTGAGTCGCGGTGGTTGGCAGGTGGGAGCGGCCAGTGCGTGCTCGCGGCTGCCGCGGGCGCGCAAGGATGCGACGGTCGTGGGCGTCCAAGCTGGTACTCGGCGGGCGTCAGCCGCCCCGGCCTGAGGCGGCGTTCTTCGCGGCTGCCTGAAGCTGGGCCGAGCCGCGCGCGCCTGAGTCGGGGATGTCGGGGCTGGTGGCAGCCGCCTTCGCGGCGGCCGAGCGGCGTGCGCGATAGCGGCGGACGCGGGAGTGGCTGGCGAGGTGAAAGTCGC